>VBHB01000072.1 GCA_005880315.1 Chloroflexota bacterium
AGGTCCGGATCGTGAAGGATCTTGCGCGTCTCGTGGACGAGCTTCATCTCCTCCTCGTTGTAGCCATCGGCGTCGGGCTTCCAGCCACCGGGGATGACGTTGTACGCGAGCTGATGTGAGGTCGCGGCGACGGTGGGCTTCTTGCCCGCCGCGATGGCTTCCGTCTGCTCCTCGAGCTCGTCCATCAGCGCGCGACCCGCGCCCATGCCCTCGTTTTCGCGAATGTCGTCTGGGTTGACCTCGGGGACAACCAGCGGCACGTTTGCCTTCATTCGCCAGGCGGAGCTCTTGTCGATGACGAGAGCGCCTGCCTCGGCAGCGCTGGGAGCGTATTGAAGAGAGATGTCGGCGCCGGCGGCGAACATCGCAATGTCAACGCCCTGGAACGAAGACTCCTCTAATCGCCGCAGCGTCAGGTGTTCGCCGTTGAAAGCCACCGTCGCCCCGACCGATCTCTCGGACGCGAAAGCGATCACATTCGCGACCGGGAACTTGCGCTGGACCAGGATCTTCAGCATCTGCTGGCCCACGAGCCCCGTCGCGCCGACGACGGCAACGTTTAGTCGCTTGGAGGTGGGCACGGCCTCAGTTTAGTTCGATTTGGGGCAGGATGGCCAGTCCCGCCGATTCCGCACGTTTGGCGTCACACGTGTGCTTCGCGCCAAGAAACTCCGCACGTTTGGCGCCAAACGTGCGTGTCAGTCGACGCTCAAGCCAAGGAGCTCGTCCAGGCCCCGGTAGAAGCGCGGCTCGCTGGTGACTCTGCGAATCGCGAGCAGCACGCCCGGAACATAAGCCTCGCGGCTCGTCGTGCGATGGGCGATGGTGAGGGTCTGGCCGGGCAGTCCGAAGATGACCTCCTGGTCGGCCACGAAGCCGGGCAGGCGGATGCTGTGCACCGCGACGTTCCCCTCTTCCCCACCCCGCGTGCCTTCGAGTGTCACCTTCTCGGCCTTTTTGTAATTGAACGGTTTGCCGCCTCGCCGCGCGGCGATGCGTTTCGCGGTTGACAAGGCGGTTCCCGAAGGCGCATCGAGCTTGGCCGCGTGGTGCATCTCGATGATCTCGGCCGCGTCGAAGTGAGGAGCCGCAATCTCAGCCAGGTGCATCATCAGCACGGCGCCGATCGCGAAGTTGGGAGCGACGATCCCACCCAGGTTCTTCGCCTTGCACGCGGTCTCCAGCTTGTCGACGTCAGCGGCGGAGAGCCCGGTGGTTCCGACCACTGGCGACGCGCCGGCGGCAATCGCCGCCAGCACGTTGTGCATCACATCCGACGGCCGGGTGAAATCGACGAAGGCGCGAGGCCTCTTCTCATGCAGGAACGCGGCCAGGTCGTCGCCGCGGGCAAAGCCGCCGACGTATTCGATGTCCGGTTCGGCGGCCAGCGCCACGGCGAGGATCGAGCCGACCTTGCCGCGGTGACCGGCGACCGCGACTTTGATCGGTCCGCTCATCTACCTGCGGCCGCGGCCTCCGCCGTTGCGACCGCCCCGGTCGCCTCCACGGAAGCCACCTTCACGCGGCGGAGGCGGCGGGGAGGCGAGCGCTGTCGCCATCGCCTCCTTGTCGATCTTCTCTTCGATCGGCTCGCCCTTGGCGGTGAGCTCGTCGATGGCCGCCTGCCGGCTGAGATTCAACCGGCCCTGGCTGTCGACCTCGGTCGCCTTGACAACGATCTCATCGCCGACATTGGCGACCTCCTCCACGCGCTCGACGCGGTGGTCGGTCAGCTTGGAGATGTGGACCAGGCCGTCCTGGTTGGGGAGCACCTCGACGAAGGCACCGAACGGCATGATCCGGACCACCTTGCCCTTGTAGATCTTGCCAACCTCCACCTCGTCGGTGAGGCCCTTGATCCAGTCGATCGCCTTCTGGCCACCCTCCTGGTCGACCGCGGCGATGAACACGCGCCCATCGTCCTCGACGTCGATCTGGGCGCCGGTCTCTTCAGTGATCTTGCGAATCATCTTGCCTCCTGGGCCGATGATGTCGCGGATCTTGTCGGGGTTGATCATGATCGTGGTGATACGCGGGGCGTAGGAGCTCATCTCAGTCCGCGGCCGCGGCAGCACAGCCAGCATCTTGTCGAGCACGAAGAGCCGGGCTTCGCGAGCCTGCTCCAGCGCCTGGGCCAGGATCTCGTGGGTGAGGCCCTTGATCTTGATGTCCATCTGCAGCGCGGTGATGCCGTCCTTGGTGCCGGCGACCTTGAAGTCCATGTCGCCGAGGTTGTCTTCGACGCCCTGGATGTCGGTGAGCACTGCGAACTTGCCCTCGCGCGTGACGAGTCCCATCGCGATGCCGGCGACGGGGGCCTTGATGGGCACTCCGGCATCCATGAGTGCGAGCGTCGACCCGCAAACAGACGCCATCGACGTGGAGCCGTTGGAGCTCAGGATCTCTGAAACCAGTCGCATCGTGTACGGCCACTCCTCGACTGGAGGAATCACCGCGAGCAGTGCCCGCTCGGCGAGCGCACCGTGGCCGATCTCGCGGCGGCCCGGACCGCGCAGCGGCCGCGCCTCGCCGACGGAGAACGGCGGGAAGTTGTAGTGATGCATGTAGCGCTTGAACTCTTCCGGCGAGAGACCGTCCAGCTTCTGTTGGTCGGACATCGCGCCGAGGGTCGCGATGGTCAGAGCCTGGGTCTGCCCGCGGGTGAAGAGACCAGAACCATGCGTGCGCGGCAGCACCCCGACCTCGACCGTGATCTGGCGCACGTCCTTGAGGCCGCGGCCGTCGGGACGGACGCCCTCCTCGACGATGCGCTGCCGGACGCGGTCTTTGAGCCTCTTGTCGAACAGCTTGCCGAGGATGTCGGCGTGCTCGGGGAAGCGCTCGCCCAGCTCGGCGATCGTGCGCTTGCGGAGGTCGTCGACCGCCGCCTCACGTGCGCTCTTGTCAGGGTTGAATGCCGCCTGATCGAGGCGCAACGCGAGGTACTCGCTCACGACCTCGACGATCTGGGCTGGGAACTGAGGCGGCACGAACTCGCGCTTCGGCCGTCCGACCTCGCGCTGCAGCTCGAGCTGTCCCGCACAAAGCTGCTTGATCGCCTCATGCGCCATCTCCAGCGCTTCGACGACGATCGCCTCGCTGACGCCCTTGGCCCCCGCCTCCACCATGAGGATGGCGTCGGCGGTACCGGCGACTACCAGATCGAGCTCTGAGTCTCCCATTCGGGACATCGGTGGGTTGACGACCAGGCGTCCGTCGAGGTGGCCCATCCGCACAGCCCCGACGGGGCCCTGGAACGGGATGTCAGAGATCACCAGGGCAGTCGAGGCCCCATTGATGCTCAGGATCGTCGGGTCGTTTTCCTGGTCGACGGACAACACCGTCGAGACGACCTGGATGTCGAGGCGGAACCCATCTGGGAAAAGCGGCCGCAGCGGCCTGTCGGTAAGGCGTGATGCGAGGATCGCGGCCTCGCTCGGCCTGCCCTCGCGGCGCATGAATGCGCCGGGGATCTTGCCCGCCGCGTAGAGCTTCTCCTCGTAATCGCAGGTGAGCGGGAAGAAATCAATGCCTTCCCGGGGCTCCTTGGACATGACCGCGGTGCTCAGGACGACCGAGTCGCCCTGACGCAAAACCACCGCACCGTTCGCTTGCTCGGCCACCCGGCCGGTCTCGATCGAAAGCCGCTTGTCGGCGACCTCCACGTTCTTCGTGACTATTGCCACGTGACTACCTCCATTTGGGAGGGCGCTTTGACTAGTCGCGTCTTCTGGGTCAGATTCCTAGCAGCTGCCTTCAAAACCACGGTCTTGATGAGAGCTTCTAAGAGCTGACCCGCGCGACTGCGAGCCCTCCCGATTGATTTTGTCGGCTATCTCCTGATCCCGAGCTTGCCGACGAGCGCGCGGTAGCGTTCGACGTCGGTGTCTCTCAGGTAGTTCAGCAGACGCCGTTGCTTGCCAACCAGGAGAAGTAGGCCGCGGCGCGAGTGATGGTCCTTGGCGTGCGTCTTCAGGTGCTCGGTGAGCTCCCGGATGCGCGCCGTCGAGAGCGCGATCTGGACTTCGGGCGAGCCCGTGTCCTTCTCAGCTCGCCTGTACTCGGCGATCAGCTTGCCCTTGACTTCTGTCTCTTCTGCCAAACCGAATAGCGATTATACCGGCCTTCAGACAATGGCCCCGGCGGGACGGTTTTCACACGCGCTCGACGGAGCCGTCTGAACGCGGATCCGCACCGGCACGCCACGACCCGGGGCCGTCGATGACGATGGCGTGGGCGTGGCCGTGCGAATGGTGCTGAGGAGGTACCAGCTCGATCTCGAGGCCGGATCGATTGAGCTCGCGGGCGTCGGGGTCGTCGGCCTCCACGGAGACCACCCGTCCGCCTGCCACCACCCGGATCCTCGGCCGGGCCACCGCCTCGGCCGGCTCCAGCCCGCGGTCCACGATGTTGATCAAGACCTGAGTTTGCAGCTGGGGCTGGCCCTCTCCGCCCATCGACCCGAAGACGATGGCGGGCCGGCCACCTCGCGCCGCCATCGCGGGGATGAGGGTGTGCATGGTCCGCTTCTTCGGCTCGAGTCGGTTGACGTGTAGCGGGTCGAGCTTGAAGTAGGCGCCGCGGTTCTGGAGGAGCATGCCGGTGCCCTCGGCCACGATCCCGGATCCGAATCCGTACGCGACGCTCTGGATCAGGGAGACGAGGTTCCCGTGCTCATCGGCGGCGCACAGATAGATGGTGTCTCCGCCGTCTTTCGCGTCGCTGGTGCCGACCGCAGCGTGGTCCGGGTCGAGAAATAATTCGGGGGGTGCCGCCGCGAACTCGGGATCGGTGATGTAGCGGTCGCGCAGCGGATAGCACTCGTCGCGGATCTTCTTGAAGGCTTTGACGAAGTCGACGCCGGGGCCCAGGGCGCTCGACGGGATTCGATCGAGTCGGACAAGCATCGCGAGCGCGGTCAGCCCTTGGGTTGGGGGTGGCAGCTCGTAGACCGTGAGATCCCGATAGCTCACGGTGAGCGGCTCCACCCACTGCGAGCGATGCCTCGCGAGATCGATCGCTGTGACGAGCCCATCGCGTTTCTTGATCGCGGCGGCGATTGCCGCGGCGACCTCACCTCGATAGAAGCCACCAATTCCATTTCGTCCGACATCACGCAGCACTGAAGCGAGGTCCGGGTTGCGCAGCAGCATCCCGCCCTCCATCGGCGGGTAGAGCTCCTGGGCCGCCGGCTCTTTGCCCAACAGCTCGGCGCCTTCCTTGAGAGCATCCGCGAGATGGTCGGTGATGATGTATCCGTCGGCGGCGAGCGCTGTCGCCGGTTCGAGCACTGCAGCGAGACCCAGCGTCCCAAAGCGCTCGAGCAGACGGCCCCAGGCTTCGACCGTGCCAGGGACCGTCACGCTGAGCACGCCGCGCTCCGGCATGGTCTCGTGTCCGCGGGCGCGCACCGCGTCGATCGTGGCCAGCTCGCCAGAACGACCGGCGCCAATGATCCCGACCGGTTTGCTTGCATTCGCGGCCCACACGATCGCCATGAGGTCACCGCCCACCGAGGTCATGTGCGGGTAAACCACGCACAGCACCGCGTCGGCGGCGATGGCGGCGTCGACTGCGTTGCCGCCATCGCGGAGCACCTGGGCGCCGGCTTCCGATGCGAGCCTGTGCGGGGTGGCGATAACCCCCTTGGTCACGACAGGAATTATCTAGGGGTGATGAACTCGATCGCGCCGGGCTGGATCTCGAACAACGCGGGCAGAAAGCCCGGGTCCTCGCCGTCGAGGTCGATGCGCACCCGATCCTCGCAGCTGACCGAGATGCGTTTGCCGTACATCAATTGGTAGTGAGGGTTGTGCTCGTCCAGGTGAGCGCCCCTGCTGACGGTGCCGATCCCGCGGATCGTTTCCAGCTTCCCGGCATCGCCGACGAGGATGACGTCGAAGACGCCGTCGGTCGGCGAAGCCGTCGGTGCCATGCGCATGCCGCCTCCGAAGTACTGGCAGTTGGCGATCACGATCTGCATTGCCTTGAGGTCGTGGGCGACACCGTCGACCACAACGTTCATCGGCTTGTTCTTCCATGTCATCAGGGCAAGGAAGGAGGCCAGCTTGAAGGTCGCAGGGCCCAGCCGCTTGCCGCCGTTGTTGACCCGATGCACAACCTCGCCGCCGAGACCTGCGTCGGCGATGTTGATGAAGTGGCGCACCCCGGTGCCGCCGTCGGCCGTCCGATACGACACGCAGCCCGCGTCGAGCCGCCGTGCCACGCCAGTCCGAAGAATTTCGATCGCCGCTTTCGGATCGAGCGGAATCTTCAGCGTGCGCCGGAAGTCTCCGCCGGTGCCAAGCGGCACCATTGCCAAGCGGCTCGTGGTCGGGATGGGCGCCCCGTTGTGGAAGAAGCCGTTGACGACCTCGTTCAGCGTCCCGTCGCCGCCCACCGCGACCACCGCCGGCCGCGACTCCCGTACGGCGCGCTCGGCGATCTCGGTCGCCTCGAGCGGTCTCGTTGTCATGGCCGCTTCATAGCTGAGCCCGGTCGAAGACAGCCAGCTTGCGATCCCAGCCCATTCCTGTCCGGCCCGGCCGGCGCCAGAGGCGGGGTTGACGATGAAGAGCACGTCCGCCACTACCTGGCGCCCCCGAGCGCGCGCGGGTTCATGATCCCCGCCGGGTCGATGGCGCTCTTGACTGATTTCCACACGCTCATCCAGCCTCCCATCTCGTCGGCCACCCATCTCGCGCGGGCTTGCCCGGTGCCGTGGTGATGGCTGATGGTAGCCCCGAGCTCCAGCGCAGCGGTCATCGCGCCCTCCCAGGCCCGGCTGTACGCCGAGCGAGCTTCGTCTTCCGTCTCCCGCGAGCCCGCGAACGAGAAATAGGCACAGCAGCCCTGCTCGTACGCATGACTGAAATGGCATAACGCCAACCCACCCACCGAAATTGCGGTCTGGACCCGAGCGTAGAGCTTGGGCAACACCGTCCATGACGCGGCGAGCTCGATCGTGTCCACATAAGAGTTCGGCGGAGCGAGCAGCGACTTGAGGCGCTCCGCGGAGAGATCGAACCGGTGGCGCTGCCATCGCTGCCAGGGCTCCTCGCCGAGCTCGGTGGCGGATGTCGCGATGGTTTTGACGACGTCCGCCTCGGCGGCTGCCAGGCGATCACGCCCAGCCGTTGCGACGACCAGCAGGCAGGCGCCCATCGGAAGGTCGTATCCATTGAAGGCGGCATCGGCCGGATCGTAGAGGCGCATGACGAGCGGTCGCATGCCGGCCTGCATGATGTGGCGCATCGCCTCGAGGCCCGAGCCCAGGTCGACGAATCCGTATCCACGGCCGACCACCGACTCAGGCAATCGATGCACGCGGAGGACAGCGCTCAGCATCACCCCAAGGGCGCCCTCAGAGCCCAGCCAGAGCTCGTGCAGGGCGGGACCCACCGCGGATCTTGGTCCGGGCCGGGGCGCGGCGAAGGTTCCGTCTGGCATGACCACCCCGAGGCCCATCACCATGTCCTCGATGCTGCCGTAGCGAGTCGATTCCTGGCCCGACGATCGCGTCGCGCAAAGGCCTCCAACCGTCGTACCTGGAAGGGAGCTGGGAAAGTGACCCAGCGTGAGCCCGCGCCCGTTGAGGTGCTCCTCCAGCGCCATGCCGTTGACGCCGGCTTCGCAGGTGCATGTGAGGTTGATCTCGTCGACCTCGAGGATGCGGTCGAAGGCGCCCATGTCGATCACGAGCTCGCCCGCCTGTGGGCCAAGCGCACCACACACTCCGCTTCCGCCACCGAGCGGGGTGACCATCACATCGTGAGCGGACGCCCAGCGAAGGATCTCCACCACCTGGTCGCGGCCTGAAGGGCGAGCCACGAGCACGCGCGCGGGTGGGTTGCCCGCCCGCTCGGCCATGATCGCCATGGGCCAGAGGTCGCGAACCGCGCGCTCATCGAGCGCCGCCGCGCCAACGATCCTTTCTATCTCTGTCCTCATCGGCTCGTAAGCCGGTTCACCCTGGCCGCCCAGGTGCCGGCCAGCCATCCGGTCAGGATCGGAACCCCAAAGCCGCACGGTCCTGCGTACTCATAACCTCCGAGGACCGCGCCCGCGGCGAAGAGATTCGCGTAGGGCACGTTGCCATCCTCATCCAGCGGGTGTAGGCCCTTATCGGTCGACAGGCCGCTGCGCAGCTCCTCGGCTGGATCGAGATATTGAAGGTGCTGCAGGCGCGTGCCGATCTCCCGCACCGATGTGCCTTCGTGAAACACACCAAGCTTCAACAGCGGTTCAGTCGTGAGGCGGCCACCGTTCAAACCGCCGCCGATGTGCAGGCCGGAAGCGAGGACGAACGCGTCGGCTCGAAACGTTCGATCGCCGCTTCGCGCGGAAACGATGCGGCCGGTTGACGTTTCGAACGACGTGACCTCGGCGGTCACACTGCCGAGCGAGATCGCCTGCTGCAGGCGCCAGCCATGCGGCGATGGCGGGCTCGCAAGGAGCTCGAAGCTATCCGACGGCAGGCTCGTGAAGCCAGGTGGATAGGCGACTGTCGCTGATCGCGCTCGCGGCTGGGGCGCTCGCCTGCCGTACAGATCGGTCAGAGAAGCTGCCAGAGGGAGCTCGGGAATGCTCACCTCCTCTGGAAATGCTTCGATGCCGTGGAGCTCCTTCAAAGCCCGTGCGGTCGAGGCCGCGTCGTAATCGCCCACCTCTTTGATGCCGACCAGCGCCACCCGCCGGCCGCTCAGCGCTCGCAGCTCACCGGGGGCCACTGACGCCGGCACCAGGTTCGCCGGCCGCGCCAGTCCGTGAATGTCGGCGTAGATTCCCCGCGTTCGCCACGAGCCCTCGAACTTCAGCCCATCCTTGTCGAGAGCAAGCTTCAAGGCCTGGATGGCATTGTCGAGCTCTGTCGCCAGCCGGACCGAGTCGAGGCCCAGCCTCGTAAACGGATGGTGGGGCTGGCTCGCGAGAACTGCGTCGAGGTCGTCGATCACCTCCATGCCCCCGGCATACAGAGCGGTCGCACCGGGCGCCCTCGCCACCACCGTGACGTCGGCGCCGTCGCGACGAGCCGCCAGCGCCGCGCAGAAGCCGGCGATGCCGCCTCCGATAACAAGGACCCTGGTCACGGCCGGCCGACGATGCGCCTGGTGTCCGCCACATCGCGCTTCAGCTGCTGTACGAGATCGTCGACCGTTGGAAATGCGATGTCGGGGTGCAAGTACCGGGCGAAGCGCAGCTCCAGCCGCTGCTGGTAAAGGTCGCCTTCGAAATCGAGCAGGAAGGCTTCGACGCGCAGCTGCGTGCCTCCGAAGGTCGGCCGGTAGCCTACGGAGAGCGCGGCGACGAAATCGCCCTCCGGCGCATGGGCCCTGCCGGCGTAGGCGCCAAGCGCGGGCACGAGCTTGTTTGGTTCGATGGCGATGTTCGCGGTTGGGAAGCCCAGCCTGCGCCCGACCTTGTCCCCCGCCTCGACCGGACCCGACATCGAGTACTCGCGACCCAGCAGCCGGTTGGCAGTCTCCATGTCGCCCAGCGTGATCAGCCGCCGCACCTCCGAGCTGTGCAGGGCGTTTCCGTCGACGGCGACCGGCGGCACCTCATCGACCGCGAACCCGTGCTCCCGCAGCCAGCTCGCGCTGCCTCGGCGCTCTCGCCCGAAGGCGAAGTCGAAGCCGATCACCCAGCGCCGCAGCTCCATCACTCGAGAAAGCTGGTCGACGAATTCCTGTGGTGACAGCGATGACAAGGCGCGGTCGAACCGCAGCACGATCGCGTGCTCGATTCCATGTGACTCTATGTGCGCCAGCTTCTCCTGGAGCGTGGTGATCGACTGCGGGCAATTGGCGGGGTCGAGCACGCAGCGCGGGTGTGGCTCGAAAGTGATCAAGGCGGGCACCGCATGTTCGTCGTGCGCCGCCGCTACGGTCTTGCGGATCACCTCAACGTGGCCGAGATGCACACCGTCGAAGCTGCCTACAGTGAGCGTCACCGGTCCGATCGGGCTCGAGGGCAGCCCGAAATGTACTTTCAGCTCAGAACCTTCTCGGGCACGAAGGTGCGCCGAAGCGGGTCGGTGTGGCCGAGCGCGACGAGGCGGCCGACCGCATCGTGAGCGCGGACCAGGCCCGGGCCTGGCTCGGGGAGCACGCGAACAGCGCGGCCCTGGCGGACCATCGCCTCCTGCTCGACGTTGAGGCGGACGCGCTCCATGTCGGGCAGTATGACTTCGGCCGGAAGGAGGTGGTCTCGGACGTCGTCCGCCGTGGTCTGCGCCTCGAGCGTGATGGCGGTCCCCACTGAAAGCGGACCGTATTCGGTGCGTATCAGCCGGCCCAGGTAACCCCCCACTCCCAACCGCCGGCCGAGGTCGCGAGCGATCGACCTCAGGTACGTGCCGCTTCCGCAGCGGATCTCCACCCTCGCCACTGCGTGCGGTCCGGGTGCGAAATCGAGGACGTGCGACTCGTAGACCTCCACCTCGCGTGCCGCCGGCTTGGGGTCTTCGCCCTGTCGCGCAAGCCGGTATGCGCGCTTGCCGTCGACCTTGACCGCGGAAAACGCGGGCGGCTCCTGGAGGATGCGTCCGGTGAACTCGACCAGGGCTTCGGCGACGTCATTTAGGCTCACGTCGCTGGGATCGCCGACCGCCTGCGCCTCGGCTTCGGCGTCGTCGGTCGCGGACGCGAAGCCCAGATGGATGTCGGCGACATACGTTTTGGGCAGGCGGTGCGCGAACTCGGCGAGGCGCGTCGCCGATTCGAACAGGATGGGCAGCACACCGGTCGCGAGCGGATCGAGCGTGCCGGCGTGGCCTACGCGATGCGCCCCAGTGAGGTGGCGAAGCCGCCTGACGACTTGAAAGGACGTCTCCCCCGCGGCCTTGTCGACGTTGAGGACACCTGTCGGAAAAGGGGCTGAGCCCGCGTCAGTGCGTCGCTGAGGCGGCACCGATCGCCTCCTTGGCTGCGGTCAGAACCAGCCGCACCGCCTCCTCCATCGGCTTCCCGATCTCGGCGCCAGCCGCACGGATGTGGCCGCCGCCGCCGAAGACCGCGCACAACGCCGCCGCATCGACCGCGCCGCGGCTGCGCACACTGATCTTGGTCAGGTCGGCAGACACCTCTTTGAAGAGGATCGCCAGCTCGAGCCCGGCGATGCTGTTGAGGGTGTCGATGATGCCTTCGGACTCGGCCATGACCGCGCCCGCTTCGCGCAACATGCGCCGCGTCACCTTCGCCCAGGCCAGCCTGCCCTGGAGCTCGATCCGCATGGTCGCCAGGGCGAGCCCGCTGAGCTTGAGGGTGGTCTCGGGCCGCATCTTGTAGACCTGCGTGGCGATCCGGCCGGGATCGGCGCCGAGCCGGGCCAGCCGAGCCGCATCTTCCAGCGCGCGCGGGGTCGTGTTCTCGTGGCGGAAACCTCCGGTGTCTGTGAGCAGTGCCACGTAGAGGTTGCTGGCGATCGTGGGCGTGATCGGGTAGTCGAGGTGGTCGAGCAGCTCCATCACCATCTGGCCGACAGCGGAGGCGTCGGGATCGATGACGTTGATGTCGCCGAATCGCGAGTTGGAGGGGTGATGATCGATGTTGACGATCGTTGCGTGCGAGGCGATCTGCTTGACACTGCTCCCAGAGCGCTCCAGGTTGCCCGAGTCGAAGAAGAAAACGAGCTCTGGGTCGGTGCCGGGAGGCGGCACCTCTTTGATCTCGTCGAACCCCGGCAGAAACGCATACATCTGCGGCAGCGGCGGCGGGATGACCACCCATGCATGCTTGCCGGCAGTTCGCAGCGCTTCCGCGAACGCGAGGCTGCAGCCGAGCGTGTCACCGTCGGCGTCCTTGTGACCGAAGATCAGGATCTCCTGATTGGCCTCGATGAGCTCTTTGATCTCATCGTACTGATGGCGAGATGCGCTCTTGGCGGTGGCTATTGCTTCTCCTCCTCGGCGGGTAGGACTTCCTTGAGCAGCTCTGAGATATGAACGCTGTACTCGATCGATGGGTCGAGCTCGAAGCGAAGATCGGGCGAGAACTTGAGGTTCTGCAGCCTTCGCCCGAGCTCATGGCGGATGAGGCCCTTCGCCGAGTCGAGGCCCTTGATCGAAGCCTTTTTCTGGTCGGGGTCGCCCAGCACGCTGACGCGCACGCGAGCCGAGCGCAGGTCGGGAGACATACGCACTGCCGTGATGCTGACGAATCCAATCCGCGGATCCTTCAGCTCGCGACGGATTATTGACATGATCTCCTCGCGTACCTGCTCTCCGACCTGATCGGTGCGGTAGCTCGTCATCGGGCCCTCCGCAATAATTTTTGACTGGGGTCCCCGCGAAATCTCGGCGCAGCCTCTGATTTCGTGGGGCAAAGCAAAGTCGAGCCTTGCGGCTGTCTAAATTTCTTCCCGCTCGAGACGGTATGTCTCCATCGAGTCACCAGGCAGGAAGGCCTCGAAGCCCTCCAGCCCGATGCCACATTCCTGTCCTGCCGGCATCTCCCGCACATCCTCTTTGAAGTGCTTCAGCGAGCTGATCCTGCCCTCGTGCACAAGCTCCTTCCCCCGGAACAGCTTGACCCAGCCGCCGCGCGTGACCTTGCCCTCGGTGACGCGGCTACCCGCAATGATGCCCAACCGCGGGATCTTGATGGGGGTGATCACCTCCACGGTGCCCTCGCGAATCTGCCTGTAGGTTGGCTCGCGCATGCCCTTGGCGGCGCGCTCGACATCTTCGGTCAGCTTGTAGATGACGTCGTAGTAGCGAACCTCGACCTTGGCTCTCTCGGCGGCCGCCTGTTGCGCCGGAGTCGGCTTGAGGTTGAAGCACACGATGATCGCGTTGGAGACGCCGGCCAGCAGGAGGTCAGAGTCGCTGACGGCGCCCACGCCCTGGCCGACGATCTTGATCGCGACCACCGGGTCTTCGATCTTCTGCAGCGCGCTGAGGAGCGCCTCGAGGGTGCCCTGCGCGTCGGCCTTGACCACAAGGCTGAGCTCCTTGACCTCACCTTCCTTCGCGCGGCGCGCGAGCTCCTCGAGGGTGATGCGCGGGGCGACGTCCCTTGCCGCTTCCGTTGTCCGGCGCTCGGTCAGCTTCGTCAGCGCGATCTGGCGCGCGGCCTTCTCGGAGCCGACCACCTGGAAGATGTCGCCCGCCTGTGGCACCTCGCTCATGCCGGACACGACCACCGGCGT
>VBHB01000073.1 GCA_005880315.1 Chloroflexota bacterium
TCACATTGATTTATGTCGTTCTGGCATTTTTACAGGACCAAGGCTCGGCAATTGCGGCAACGATCGGGGTGGAAGTCCTCGCTTCGATTTTCATGGTGGAGTTCGCGCTAAGGCTGTACGACTCACCTTCTCGCAAGAGCTACCTCCGGGGCCACTGGCTCGACATAGTGACGTGCCTCCCTGTGGTTGGACCTTTTCGGGTGCTGAGGCTGGTCCGTCTTGTTGGCTTCATAAGACTCGGAGCGACCGCGCGGGCGTATGGGGTTGGGGCCGCCTCCAGCGATCGTCTGCCAGGTGGTGTGGGCTTATGGGTGCTCGCACCCATTTTGGTGACCGTATGGCTCGGTGCTTCCTACGGTTACTACGAGCTCGAAGGTGGTGTGAACCCCAACATCAAGACATTTGCCGACGCGCTTTTCTACTCGTTCATCACCGCGAGCACCGTCGGATACGGCACTGTGAGTGCCGTTACCCCGGAGGGCAAAGTCCTGACTGGGGCACTTATCTTCTTGAGCATCGGTCTGCTCGGATTTGCATCGGCTCAGTTGACGATGAAATTGCTACCTCAGCGAGATGAGACGTCGGATCTGAAGGCAACTGTGGATCGACAGTGCGAGCTAATTCAAGAGCTCACATCGCGCCTAGATCTAGTTGCCGGAATACTGGAGAGCTCGGGCGTTGCACAACCACGCAACGCGGCAAGGGATGAGGTAACGCAACTCGTCTAACTCCAGGGAGTAGTCGAAGCGGTCAATACGGGCGTCGAGCCTAATCCCAGTTACGAGATAGTGGCTTCGATTGACGTCTGGTGCGACACCATGTGCCCGATCAGCACCCGCTCGATGCGCTGCTCGACCGTCATGGTTCCGGTCGGGAACTGCCGCTCCTTGTCGAGCATCTCGTCCGGAATCGCACGCACTTCGCTTGTGATGCGGCGCAGGTTCTCTCGCAGCAGGTCCAGCACTTCCGCCTTCGTCGCATCGGCGTGCTTCGAAGCGTGCTCGGCGTTGAGCACCTTGAAGTCGACCATTGGCGTCGGCTTGTCTTCGATGATGGCGCGAATCCGGCCCATGATCCAGGATTGAGTCGACGCTACGTGGTGTGCGATCACCCCCACCCTCCGAATCTCGTCCTCATCGTTCAGCCTGATCCCAGGGGTGTTCACGCCCTGGAACCACCACTGCTCCTCTGAGATCGATTCGACCAGCTTGATGAACCTCTTCTGGGCGGCCTCGAACTGGTCGGCGAGGGTCGCAGAACGCAACGTTTTCGTTTCAGCCATGACCTCAACCTAGCAGGGTGCCGCTATTGCGTGACAGCGGCCTCCCAGCCGTCGTACTCGCCTCCGAACTTGGCGGCCAATCCTTCAAAGCGTTCTCGTAGGAGCCGGATATTCTCGGGGCTCGGTACCAGATCAATCCGTGCCAGCGCGAGCCAATTCGAACCTGTCGCAGCGGGCCGGACCTCGACGGTGAACCCGGCTTGCCGCAATTCCGCGCCGGCCGCTTGCGCCTGCGGCTCGGCCGGAACGTACAGATAGTTCACGACGTCGGTCGGCTTCCCGAGGTTTGCCCCCGCGGCGCCTAGTTGCTGCAGCGTCAGCTGATCGAGCGCGTTCTTGTCAGCGCCGCGCTTCTTGTTCTTGTCCCCGAAAAGCCACTTCACAACTTGCTCCTTATCAACGCGCGGGTGTTGGCTCTGTGCCCTTCGAAGGCGGGCCGGCGATGGCAGCGCCGACCACCAATGCCCCGGCCAGGATCCACGAATACAGGAAGGCGAGATTCGGCGCGATCAGGCCCGCCAGCACGATTGCAGCCAGCACCGATGGGAGCCGGCTGCGAAGCCGCATTGAAACTATCGGCGCCACCGTCAACACGACCACCACGCCGACAAGAATCCAATCGGCGCCGCTCCACGTTGACGCGTATGAAACCTCCACGCACCGAAACGTCGAGCCACCCCCCGTGCATGCGCTCACGTTTCCCTCGAGGACGAAATAGACCAGAGGGATGACGGCCGCGATCAGCGGCAACACGATAGCGAGCGCCCTGAAAGTCTGCCATCGCCTTCCCGCCACGCCAAACAGCACTCCAATCGCGACCAGAATGGCAATGCCGAGCACGGATGACCCGTGCCAGTCGATCTGCATGCGAAGGGGGAGTCTAGATCGTCAGGGTCCGACGATCCGGATCGTCCAGAAGTCGCGGGCGAGGCCGGGTTGGACGAGGTATGTGTACGGGAGCGTGAAGTAGCCCGCCATCCCCCAGGCGGCGCCCCACGAGTTGCGCACCAGAAACCATTGGTGTGAGTCGTCGTAACCCACCGCCATCACCGCATGGCCGCCAACCGCCCGTTCTCCCGGGCCGGGCATGGGAGCGTGGCCGGTCTTCTTGACGGCGGCGCTTTCGAAGCTTTCATAGACCGTGAACCCGAACACGAACGGATAACCGGACGAGAGGCAGCCCTTCATCTGGTTGAGGTCTGCGATCAGGCTCTGGTATGACACCGCGCGGTCGGCCATCGCATCTTTGTAGGCCTTGGCCGGTGGCCTCTGGGTGAACTTCGTGATGACATACGGCCACTCGGGCTCTGGGCACACACCATCGCTTGCCACCGACTTGATGCCATCCCGTAGCTGCGCGCCGCTGTCGATCCCGACCGTGCCCTCGATGCGGCGCTCGTTGTAGTAGATGAACAGCCGCGACGGCACGAAGTCAGGCAGTTTCTGCTTCAGGCGGTCGAACTCGATCGCGCCGCCGATGGCGTTCGCCGTGCAGCTGCCCAGCATGCCCTGGTCGTACACACGGGGACAGCTCTTGCGAAGGTCGAAGGATGCCGGCAACGTGGTGAGGAACTGCGCCGGCGCCGCATACATGTGATCCCGCTCGTCCGGGAGGTCTGGGATCCACCCGTAGCGCGCGATCTTCCTCGGCTCTGTCATCAGCTTTCTCCTCCTTACCACTCTGCAGCCGGCCGCAAGTTTGGAAGCGCCTCGCCGTTCCAACTTTCGAAGGTGTTCCGCCAATGATCACGCCTGCCGTCACGTTCGTGCCCGCTCGATAACCTCACCGCCTGAGGGGCGAGGCGGTCCCTTCCCCAACTCCGTGGCCGGCGGTCCGCCCCGACCGTCGGCAAAGCTCCAGGACCGGGTGGACGCTGCGAGCATGCCGGGATACCTGAAATTGGGCGTAACCGTCGTGTGCGCGCTGTTGGTGTTCGCGCTCCTCTGGATCGTCCTGCTCGGCCCGGCCACCCTGCTCCTGCTCCACCCTCGCTGATCTCGCGCAGCCCGCGCTAGGCCGCACGCTCCACGCCGGCTTTTCCCTGCGGCTTGACACCCACGCCCGGCATGTGATTGAATGACCAACCAAGGTTGGTTGAGCGTTCAACCAAGGTGCCAGACAAACAGGAGAGGGGACCCAAGTTGCCAAGCGACAGCCGAGCCAAGATCCTCGAAGCCGCATTTGCCGCCCTCAGCCGCGACGGCTACGAGAACGTGTCGATCAAAGACATCGCCGAGGAGGCGGGCGTCGCCCAGGGCCTCGTCCACTACTACTTCAAGTCCAAGCAGCAGCTCGTCCTCGCGGTCCTGTTCGAGGTCTGCAAGAAGATGGACGTCTACACCGCGGAGGGGACCGAAGGGGCGATGGCCGCCTTCGAAAACTTCAAAGTTCTGCTGCGCACGCGGCCAGACGCCCACACCCTCTACATCCAGCTGATCGGTGTCGGTCTCCACGACAAGGAGATCGGCGCCGGGATCCGCGAGAACATCCGCACCGAACGAGGCCATGTCGAAGACCTCGCACGCCAGGTCCTTGCCGAGCGCGAAACCGACCCACGTCCTGCCCGTGCGATCGCCGGCGCCGTTTGGGCTGGGGTCCTCGGAATCATGGTCCAGAAAAGCATCGACCCGGAGTTCGACGCCGATGAAGCCGTGGACGCTCTCGCCGCGATGGCGCTTCAAGCCGTGTATCCGTCCGGACAGGCCACGGCCTAGTCACAAGAGAAGGAGACAGGGGACATGTTCGCAAGCTGGGGTCGCTTCGTCTATCGATATCGATGGGCCACGCTGGCCGGATCGACAGTGCTGCTGGCGATCTCCATCGCCGGCTTGCTGATGGGCGGCACGCTCACGAGCGGCGGCCCGCTGACCAGCAACCTCGAATCGGCGCGCGCCGGCAACCTGGTCACGTCCGAGCTAGCCACCTCGAAGATGACTTCGAACTTCGTTCTCATCTTCTCGAGCAAGACCCAATCGGTCAGCGACCCCGCGTTCAAGGATGCGGTCACCGCCGCGCTGGCGCCGATCGCCGGCGACCCCCGCATCAGCGGGATGGTCAGCCCGTACAACGCTCCGAGCCCGCGCGTCGCGCAGGCGCTCACCTCCACCGACGGCCACCAGGCCCTCGTCAGCATCGACCTCAAGTCGTCGGGCACCCAAGCGCACAACGACTACGACGCGCTGCGAAAGCAGGTCCAGTCAGACACGCTGACCGTGACCGGTACGGGGTTCGTCGCCATCAACGAAGCCTTCAACAAAACCCTCGAAAGCGACCTTCAGCGCGCGGAGTTCGTGACTCTTCCGGTGACCCTCGTTCTGCTGGTCATCATCTTCGCCTCGCTCGTCGCGGCCGGCCTCCCGCTTGGGGTTGGCATCCTCACGATCGTCGGCGGTCTCGCCGGCACTTTCTTCCTGAATCGGTTCACCGACGTCTCGCAGTACGCCCTCAACATCGTCACCCTGATCGGACTCGGCGTTTCCATCGACTACTCGCTGTTCGTGGTCAACCGTTTTCGCGATGAGCTGGCGAAAGGCGCGTCTCGTGAAAATGCACTGGCCACGACGATGGCGACCGCGGGTCGCGCGATCACGTTCTCCGGCATCACCGTTGCGGTCGGCCTTTCCGCAATGCTCTTTTTCCAGGGCACCTTCCTGGCCTCGATGGGCGCCGCGGGCGCGATCGTGGTCGCGGTCGCGGTCGTCTACGCGCTCACCTTCCTGCCGGCCCTGATGTCGATACTCGGGCCCGCGGTAAACCGCCTGCGGCTCCCAGTGTTCAGGTCGCGCCGCCCGGCTGGCACGATCAGGGTGGGTTTCTGGAGCTGGTGGACGAACTGGGTCATGCGCCGGCCGCTGGTCGTCCTGCTGCCCGCCACCGGATTCCTGCTCCTGGCCGCCTCGCCGTTCATCCAGCTCAGGCTCGCCAACGGCGACGTCGACATGCTGCCCACCCACCTCGAGGCGCGGCAGGGATACGACCAGATGATCGCCAACTTCCCGGGCCGTGACCAGACCACCTTCAACATCGTCGTCAACTATCCCGACGGCTCACCGCAGACACCCGCGCGCATCAGCGCTCAGTCCGACCTGGCTCAGCGGATCGCAGCCATTCCACATGTGCTGCAAACCAACACGGCCGGAGTGGGACGGCACATAGTCCTGATTCAGGCCACGACCGCTTATCCCGCGACATCGGACGAATCGCGCGCCCTAGTCAAAGCAATCCGCGCCGACCAGGGCGTAGGCGATGGAGGGCAGGTGCTGGTCGGCGGCCAGACCGCCGTGGACCTCGACACCATCACGTTCATCGTCGATCGCACCCCGCTCGCGGTCGGGTTCGTCGTGGTGGTCACGTACATCGTGCTCTTCCTGCTGACGGGTTCGGTGGTGCTGCCGCTCAAGGCTGTGCTCCTGAATTTCCTGTCCATCGGGGCGTCGTTCGGCGCCCTGGTTTGGATCTTCCAGCAGGGCCATCTTTCGAACATCCTCGGCTTCACGCCGCAGTCGATCGACCCCAGCATCCCGGTGATTCTTTTCTCGATCGTGTTCGGCCTGTCGATGGACTACGAGGTGCTGCTCGTCAGCCGCATCCACGAGGAATACGTGCGCACAGGCGACAACACGTACGCGGTGGCGAGCGGCCTCGAGCGGACCGCGCGCCTCATCACCGGCGCCGCGGCGATCATGTTCACGGTCTTCCTCGCCTTCGGCCTCGCCGAGGTGGTGATCATCAAAGCCATCGGCATCGGTCTGGCCGTGGCCGTCGCCATCGACGCCACGCTGGTGCGCGCGCTCGTGGTCCCCGCCGTGATGCGTTTGCTGGGCGACTGGAACTGGTGGGCGCCGCGCCCGCTGAGGCGGCTCTACGACCGCGCCGGCCTCGGCGACTTCAATGTCGAGGTCGGGCAGGAACCTGAGCTGGAGGTCGCGTAGCCGGCGATACGCCGAGATCGGAGTCTCGAAATACCGGGTACCAACCGAGCCCGGCCCGTTTCGCTAACGACAAGCGTCCGAATTCGGGTCCGTAATCCGAAATAGGAGGTTCCCAACGACGTGGAAAACCTGATCGTATTTCTTCTTGTAGGCCTGGTCGCAGGGTTCCTGGCCAGCAAGGTGATGACCGGCCGGGGCATGGGCCTCATCTGGGACGTCGTGGTCGGCGTTCTCGGTGCGTTCCTTGGCGGCTGGCTCGCCGGAGTCATGGGCATCGCGGTCGGAGGCCTCTTGGCCGAAGTCGTGGTTGCCTTCCTCGGCGCGCTGATCCTGCTGTTCATCTTCCGCGCGCTGATCGGCCGGGGCATGATCCGCGCATAAAGCTGTTTCGAACAAGGCCTCGCGGCAACCGCCGCGGGGCCTTTCTTTTTTGTCCGTCCTGTGCGTGCCCGCGCGCGCGGGTCGGTCCTCCATACAATTCGAAGCGATGGCCACCTCGCGGAGCGCTCATAAGTGGGTCTATCAGTTCACCGAAGGGTCAGCGAAGATGCGCGACCTGCTCGGCGGCAAGGGCGCCGGCGCCGCCGAGATGACACGGGCAGGAATGCCCGTACCCCCGGGCTTCACCATCACCACCGAAGCCTGCCGCGCTTATCTCGTCAACAAGGGCAAGTTCCCACCGGGCCTGTGGGAGCAGGCGCTGGCCGCGCTCAAGAGCCTCGAGCGAAAGACCAAGAAGCGCTTCGGGGATCCGCACAACCCGCTCCTCGTCAGCGTTCGGTCCGGGGCGAAGTTCTCGATGCCCGGCATGATGGACACAGTCCTCAACCTCGGCCTCAACGAGGACACCACCAAAGGCCTCGCCGCTCTCACCGACGACGAGCGCTTCGCGCTGGACGCGCGCCGCAGGTTCGTCCAGATGTTCGGCAAGACCGTGATGGGCATCGACGGCGAGAAGTTCGAGCACGCGCTGACCGAGGCGAAAAAGCGCGCCGGCGTCAAAACCGATCCCGAGCTCAAGCCCGCGCAGCTGCGCCCGCTCGTGAAGCGGTTCCTCGACATATATAAGGAAGAGACTGGCCACGAGTTTCCATCCGACCCGATCGTTCAGCTCCGCGCCGCGATCGAGGCGGTGTTCAAGTCATGGAACACCGACCGCGCCAAGACGTATCGGCGCATGGAGCGCATACCCGACGACCTCGGGACCGCGGTCAACGTCCAGACGATGGTGTTCGGCAACATGGGACAGACATCCGGGACCGGGGTCGCATTCACCCGCAACCCGATCAGCGGCAAGAAGGAGCTCTACGGCGACTACCTCACCAACGCGCAGGGCGAGGATGTCGTCGCCGGCGTGCGCGACACCGAGCCGATCTCGGCGTTGAAGCGCCAGATGCCCAAGGTCTACGCGGAGTTCGACGGCTATGCGCGCAAGCTCGAGAAGCACTACAAGGACGTACAGGATCTCGAGTTCACCATCGAGCGGGGCAAGCTCTGGATGCTGCAGACGCGCTCGGCGAAGCGAACTGGCGAGGCTGCGGTGCAGATCGCGGTCGCCATGGTCGCTGAGAAGCTGATCACCAGGAAAGAGGCAGTGGCGCGCGTCGAACCGCGGCAGCTCGAGCAGCTGCTCTTCCCGCGTGTCGATCCCGCGACCAAGGTGCAGCCGCTGGCCAAAGGCGTGCCGGCGTCGCCCGGAGCGGCCAGCGGCGGGGCGGTGTTTGACGCCGACACCGCTGTCGAGTGGGGCAAGCAGGGCAAGGCGGTGATCCTGGTCCGAGTCGAGACCAATCCCAATGACGTGCACGGCATGGTCGAGGCGAAGGGCATCCTGACGCAGACCGGCGGCACGGCCAGCCACGCGGCGCTCGTCGCCCGCGGCATGGGCCGGCCCTGCGTGGTCGGCGCGAGCGCCATCGACGTCGACGTGCGCAAGCGCATGTTCTCGGCCAACGGGACGACGATCAAAGAGGGTGAAGAGATCACCATCGACGGCACCACCGGCGAGGTCTACGTCGGCAAGGTGCCCACCATCGAGGCCCAGTCTCTCAACAAGCACAAAGCCGCCAGCGCCATCCTGCGGTGGGCGGACGAGTTCCGCCGGCTCGAGGTCTGGGCGAACGCCGACTATCCGCGCGACGCCACCAAAGCGCGAGAGAACGGCGCGCAGGGCGTCGGCCTGTGCCGCACGGAGCACATGTTCATGGAGCAGGACCGGCTGCCGATCGTGCAGGCGATGATCATGGCCACCACGACCGAGGAGCGCGAGAAGCAGCTCGCGAAGCTGCTGCCCATCCAGCGCGGCGACTTCGAGGGCATCTTCAAAGCGATGGCGGGCCTGCCGGTGATCATCCGGCTCCTCGACCCGCCGCTGCACGAGTTCCTGCCGAGCCTGGAAGAGCTGATCCGCGAGACGACTCATCTCAAGGACACCGGCGAGAACCCGGAGCGCTTGAAAGAGGCGGAAAAGATCATGTCGCGCGTCGAGGAGCTGCACGAGGCCAACCCCATGCTGGGATTGCGCGGGGTGCGGCTGTCGATTCTCTTTCCCGAGATCCCGCGCATGCAGGTGCGGGCGATCATGGAAGCGGCGTGCAACCTTCGCAAGCGGAAGGTCGACGCGCAGCCCGAGATCATGATCCCGCTGGCCGGTACATTGGCCGAGCTGCAAGCGGTGCACCAGGAGCTGAAGCCGGTGGCTGAGGACGTGCAGAAAGAAAAGGGGATCAGGGTCCCTTACAAGTTCGGCACCATGATCGAAATACCGCGCGCCGCGCTCGTCGCGGGCGAGATCGCCAAGGAGGCGGAGTTCTTCTCGTTCGGGACCAACGACCTGACACAGATGACTTTCGGCTACTCACGCGACGACGCTGAGCGCCATTTCATCGTCCGCTACCTCGAGCACAAGATCCTGCCGCGCAACCCCTTCGAGACCATCGACGAGAACGGCGTCGGCCGGCTGATGTCGATCGCGGTGACCGAGGGCCGGAAGACACGGCCGAAGATGGAGATCGGGATCTGCGGCGAGCACGGCGGCGACCCCGACTCCATCCACCTCTGCCACAAGCTGGGCCTGAACTACGTGTCGTGCAGCCCGTTCCGGGTCCCGGTGGCGCGCCTGGCCGCCGCCCAGGCGGCCCTGGAATCAGGCACGAGCTCGAAGTAGCGATTTCCCGCCGGTGCCGGCTCCGGCGGGTCTGGAGCGCCGTTCAACGGCGCCAGGGCCGGCCGCGGCGGGTTTGATACTCGGCGCCGCCGGGGTCGTCCTTGATCCCTGCGATGGCTCGGACCGCCATGGCCGATCACAATAGTCACAGTGCCCACCGTTACGTCCGACGACGCCTTCGCGGAGGTCAAAGCCAAGGTCGACCTGGTGAAGATCGTGCAGGAGCACGTTCGCCTCACCAAACGCAACCGAGACTTGTGGGGGCTCTGCCCGTTCCACCAGGAGGACAGCCCGAGCTTCAAGGTCAACCCGCAGATGCAGTCCTGGTACTGCTTCGGATGCGAGCGTTCTGGTGACGTGTTCACGTTCGTCGAGCTCATCGAGAAGACCGACAAGCGCGGTGCGTTGCAATTGCTCGCCGAGCGGGCGGGCGTGGAGCTCAAGAAGCTCAGCCCCGAGCAGAAGGAGCGCTCCGACTCGCGGAAGCGAATGCTGGCCATGCTCAAGCTTGCCGCCCAGTACTACGAGTACGTGCTCTGGTCCACGCCCGCCGGCGAGACTGGCAAGCGCCTCCTGGCGTCACGCGAGGTCACAGAAGAGACGGCGCGGGCTTTCCAGCTCGGTTATGCACCGGCCGGCCGCGGCTTCGCCGAGTATCTGCGCGCCAAGAAGCGCTCGCTCGCCGACGCCCAGGAGGCGGGCCTCATGCGCCGCGACGGCACCGATTTCTTCGCCGAGCGGTTGGTCATCCCGATCCGCGACGAGCGGGGCCAGCCCCTGGCGTTCACGGCACGAACGGTGCGCCAGGACGAGCAGCGCAAATACATCAACTCGCCGGAGACGCCCGCCTATACCAAAGGAAGGGTGATCTTCGGCCTCGACCTCGCCCGCGACGAGATCGCGCGCAAGGGCCACGCAGTCTTGATGGAGGGCCAGTTCGACGTCATCACCGCCCACGGCGCCGGCATCAAGAACGCCGTCGCGAGCTCTGGCACGGCCCTGACCGAAGACCAGGTCCGGCTCCTCAAGCGCTTCACGGATGAGCTGCTCCTGGTCTTCGATTCCGACCGGGCCGGCCGGGCGGCGGCGCAGAAGGCAGTCGTGCTCGCCGCCGCCCTTCAGATGCGTACTCGGGTGGCCACCATCGAGGGCGCTAAGGATCCGGACGAGTTCCTGCGTGCCGCGGGCGCTGAGGCGCCCAAGTGGTGGGATGACCTGGCGGCCAAGGCCCCGTCCGGGTTCGAGTTCGGCATGGAAGACGCCGCGGCCGGCCTCAATCTCAGCAACGCCAACCACGTAGAGCTCGCGGCGCGGAGGCTGCGGGAGTGGATCGCCCAGTTCCCGGCCGTACTGCAGGAGGAATATCGCGAGCGAGCCAAGCGCTGGATGGGCGTCTCCGGCCAGCTCCTTGCCGCAGACCCGGACGAGAGGCGGAATTCGGGCCGACCGGTGCCCCAAAAGATGGGTAATAACGGTTTGAGCGCCCCCCGCATGGGGAAAAAGATGACGGTAGGCAGGTATCTGCTTCAGTTGCTTGCGGTCCATCCGGCAGCTTTCGATCGAGTTCGAACAAAGATCACTCCAGAGGAGTTGGACGAAGAGGACCGCGGTATATACGTACGGATGTTGGAGACATACGAGCGCGGCGGCGCGTCCGGGCTCAAAGACGAATTGGCGGGTTATCCCGCAGAGGAACAGGATCTGGTCAGAAGGGCTTGGGCGGCGCCTCCGCCCAACGTTGATGAAGAGGTGGCCGTGGAACTGGCCGAGCGCATCAGGCTCGACCGCATGAGAGGCCGCCACAGTGGGATAATCCGCGAGCTTTCCGAGGCGGAAAGAGGGAAGGACTCGGAACGGGTGGCGCGGCTTGAGACTGAGGCCAGGGAGCTGGCACGCGCCATCGCCGATATGGAAAGGAGAGGGTGACGATCGCGCGCGTAGCAAAAGTTGTGACGACAAAAGCTGGGAACCGGGCCGGTAAGGCCGTCGAGAAGCCGGAGCACAAGTTCGAAGACGAGCTGATGGCCGTGGCCGAGCAGCTCATCGTCAAGGGCAAGGAGCAGGGCTACCTCACGCCCGACGACATCCTCCAGGGCTTCCCGGAGATCGATGCCGAGCCCGACCAGATCTTCCGCATCTTCGCGGCGTTCAAAGAGATCGGCATCGAGGTCACCGACGGCGAGAAGGATTTCGAAGAGGTCGAGCAGATCGACGACGAGATGCTCCTCGACATCGAGATGATGGACTCCGTCTCGCTGGACGACCCCGTCCGCATGTACCTGAAAGAGATCGGGCGCGTGAGCCTGCTCACCGCCAACGACGAGGTCGAGCTGGCGCAGGCGATCGAGGCCAAGCCGCTCCACGATGCGCTGAAAGCGCTGAACGTCATCGAGGAGATCGAGGGCCGCCAGCGCTCGGTCGAGGAGATGCTGCCGGACGTCATCGAGCGACTCGCCACCGTGAAGCGGAAGGGCCAGCAGGCGCACATCGCCGGTGAGCTGCTGGGGCTCAACGACCTCGGCAAGCTCCAGAACCTGCTCGACGCCGCGGCGGCCGAGCGCAAACGCCAGGCGACGAACGGCGCGGCGCGGCCGCGTGTTCGCGCCGAGGCTCTCGAGTCGTACCGCATCGCCCGCTACCGGCTGACGGAGCGCTACGAGCGCGCCTACGAGGCCAAGCAGCGCCTGACTGAGGCCAACCTGCGGCTGGTCGTGTCGATCGCCAAGAAGTACATCGGCCGCGGCATGTCGTTCCTCGACCTCATCCAGGAAGGCAACATGGGCCTCATCCGGGCGGTCGAGAAGTTCGACTATCACAAGGGCTACAAGTTCTCGACCTACGCCACGTGGTGGATCCGGCAGGCCATCACGCGCGCCATCGCCGACCAGGCGCGGACGATCCGCATCCCGGTCCACATGGTGGAGACAATCAACAAGCTGGTCCGCGTCTCGCGCCGGCTGCTCCAGGAGCTCGGCCGCGAGCCGAGCGACGAGGAGATCGGCGAGGAGATGGGGATCACGCCCGAGAAGGTGCGGGAGATCGTCAAGGTTTCGCAGGACCCGGTCTCTCTCGAGACGCCCATCGGCGAGGAGGAGGATTCGCACCTCGGCGACTTCGTCGAGGACCGCGAGGCGGTCTCACCTTCCGACGCGGCTTCGCTCACGATGCTCCACTCCGAGGTCGAG
>VBHB01000138.1 GCA_005880315.1 Chloroflexota bacterium
CATCGGCCGCGGCATGTCGTTCCTGGACCTGATCCAGGAAGGGAACATGGGCCTGATCCGCGCGGTCGAGAAGTTCGACTACCACAAGGGCTACAAGTTCTCGACCTACGCGACGTGGTGGATCCGGCAGGCCATCACGCGCGCGATCGCCGACCAGGCGCGGACCATCCGCATCCCGGTCCACATGGTTGAGACGATCAACAAGCTGGTGCGCGTGTCGCGCCGCCTGCTCCAGGAGCTCGGCCGCGAGCCGTCGGATGACGAGATCGGCGAGGAGATGGGCATCACGCCCGAAAAGGTGCGCGAGATCGTGAAGGTCTCGCAGGACCCTGTGTCTCTGGAGACTCCGATCGGTGAGGAGGAGGATTCGCACCTCGGCGATTTCGTCGAGGACCGCGAGGCGGTCTCGCCATCGGACGCCGCTTCTTTGACGATGCTGCACTCGGAGGTCGAGGACGTGCTCGACACGCTGACGCCGCGCGAGCGGCGCGTGCTGCAGCTGCGGTTCGGCCTGATCGACGGCCACCAGCGGACGCTGGAAGAGGTGGGGAAGCGGTTCGGGGTGACCCGGGAGCGAATCCGCCAGATCGAAGCGAAAGCGCTGCGCAAGCTGCGCCACCCGTCTCGCTCGAAGAAGCTGCGCGACTACCTGGAGTAGCGGGCGCTCGATACACGCGTTTGGCGCCAAAAACGCCTGTCGCGACTCGGAGTAGACCTTTCTGGCGCCAAAAACGCCTATCGGCCTTGTCGCCTGAAACCAAAACTCATCGGCCTGCGTCTTTATGACGAGGATCTGGTGGAACAGGTGGCGTTGACCCGGTTGCAGGCCAACGAGGCTGACTTCGATTCGTTGGTCGGTCCGCACCTCGAGGCGGGCTACCGGACGGCTCTCGCCATCCTTCGCAACCCCGACGAAGCCAACGACGCCGTGCAAGAGGCCGCCTTCAAAGCCTGGCGACGGATCGGCCAGCTCAACGACGAGGGAGCGGTGCGCGCGTGGTTTCTAGCCATCGTCGCGAACCAATGCCGGAGCACGCGCCGGACACGCTGGTGGTCGGTCATCCGTCTCCCGCACCTCGAGGCCGGAGCGCAGGACTTTCCGTCCGACGCGACTGACATAGGACGAGCGCTTGCGAAGCTGCCCCGCGAAGACCGGCTCGCACTCTTCCTTCACTTCTATCTCGACCTTCCGCTCGAAGAGGTCGGCACTGTGCTCGGCCTCAGCGCAGCGGGCGCCAAGACGCGTGTATACCGGGCGGCGAAGAAGCTGCGCCCGGACCTGGAGATGAGCTGATGAAAGACCTGCGCTCCGAAGTCCGAGCAGCATTTGAAAAGGAACAAGCTGCGAATCCGCCCGCTACCAACCTTCGGCCAACCGTGCTCGGGTCGGTAACCGCGCGGCCCACGCGCACGGTGAACCTGCAGTGGCTCGCGGCCGCCGCCGTCCTGCTCATCACCGCGCTGGTCGTCGCAAGCTTGGTGTCGAGCCGTGTACTGCGCAACCAGGTGCCGGCTCATGCGTCGCCGGCACCTACTGTCAGGGCCAACGGCGACTACGGACCTCCGCCGGCCGGCGTGCCGCTCTTCTACCTGAAGGACCCTGATCATCCGGGCTGGTACGTCGGTTTCGACTGGGGCGGCACGCCGCGAGCCACGCTCAAACTCCCGCCGCAGAGCGATCAGGGCATGAGCCTGTCCCAGTCGGCCGACGGCTCGTACTTCATCTTCCGCCCAGGCGCGAAGGGCGGCGGAGGGCAGTTCTATGACCGCCTCGGCAAGCCGCTTGCAGGCAACGGTGGCTTTGCCGGCGCGGTCTGGGCGGACGACAACAGCCACCAGTGCGGGATGGCCGTCGACGAGAACAGCGGCAAGTGGATCCTGGCCACGCAGCAACCGGGCCAGCCGGCGAAGACAATCGCCACCGTCGCACCGTACTCGGTGGGTGACCAAGCTGCCATCGAGCTGCTCGCATGCAGCTACCACAACGACCGTGCCGTGCTGGAGCGGATCGCCAACTCCTATCCCACTGACCTGTGGGTGATTCAGCTGTCCGATGGCAAGGTGCTGAAGCACACGCCGTACACGGACAACGGAATGCAGCTCGGCGCGCTGGCCGCCAGCCCCGACGGTTCGCTGGTTGCGCTCAACTCGAGCAAGGCGTTCGGCGGGACGAACTGGTTCGGGCCAACAACACTCGTCCGTGCGTCAGACGGAGCCCTGGTGGCGAAGCTCGACCCGTCCTATGCCGTCCTCGGGTTCAGCCGCGACACCAAGACCGTCCTGGTGACGACGTCGCCGTGGGTGAACGGCAGCCCGGTGCACCTGGCGGTGCTTGACATCGCGAGCGGCAACTTCATCTGGCGGTACGACGGCCCCGAGTTTCTGGGGGGTTACTTCACCAACCCGGCGGGGTCCGGTTTCGCTGTGATGTTCTATAACCTCTCTGACCCTGGCGGGGCGCACCCGACCGTGGACGTCGTCATTGTCACCGGGACCAGCGAACCGCTCATCGTGCCGCGGCACTATCAGCGTGCCTGACCGTTGCGCCATCTTGCGAAACCCCGAGGAGCGTCATCACGATCGGGCGGCAGTTTGGGGCGGGCGGGGCGACCGTCGGCCACATGCTGGCCACCGAGCTGAAGGCCGACTTCCTCGACTCGAAGATCATCGACGAGGTCGCGCGCCGGCTCCAGCTGCCCAAGGCAGAGGTCGAGGCCGAGGACGAGCAGCCCGGCTCGCTGCTCGCCCGGCTGCTGGTCGCGCTCGGCAGCGCCAGCAGCGAGCCGCTCATCCCGCCCGAGGCCCCGGCCTGGACGCCGCCCAACACGGCCCCGACCTTCGACACGAGGAAGGCCGTCCTGCAGATCACCCAGCACGTCATCGAGGAGGCCGCGCGCGCGGGCAACGTCGTGATCGTCGGCCGCGGGGGCGCCTACATCCTCAGCAGCTTCCCCGGCGCGCTCCACGTGTTTCTTCGCGCGTCCGAGTCGGTGCGGGCAAAGGTGATCATGGCCCGCTTCAACGTCAAATCCGAGGAGGAGGCCAGGCGCCGGATCAAGCAGACCGATGAGAACTGGACGTCCTACATCAAGCAGGTCTACGGACACGACCGCAACCACCCGGCCCACTACGACCTGGTCCTCGACACCGGGCGTCTGGGCTACGACGCGACGGTCGACGCCGTCCTCGCGTCGCTCAAGCGACGAAAGCCACTAACCTAGTCACCCCGATGGTCCACTCCCTAGGCTCGCGCACGTCCGGCGTCGACGGCTCCAGCGAGGGCGGCCGGATCAACACCATCAACCTGCCCGGCGCGCTCGTCCTCTACGGCGTCGCGCTGCTCCAGACGCTGCAGCCCAAAAACCCGAAGAGCAAGCTGGGGGTGGCGCCGGTGCTGGTCGACGGCGTCTGGTGCCTGGAGCTCAGCTACCAGGGCGATGAGCCCCAGGGCGTGCCGGAGCACTGGCACGGCCACCGCGTCGTGCTCAAGAAGATCGAACCGCCGCCCAGTGCCTGATCTTTTCAGCCCCCAGCACAAGGTCCGCGAGGTCGTCGACAGGCTCGGGGACCGGGGGCGGCAGGCGCTCAGGAAGCACGGTTACGACCTCGGCGAGGGCTTCGTCGACGTCCTTTCCCAGTACCAGACGCTCGAGCACGCGGCGCGGACGGAGCGGCTCCGGGATCTGGACGGGCTGCTGCGGGAGCTGAACGCCGCCGGCTGACATCGTGCCAACGACACGAATGTCGTCGCTTTTTTACAGTCTTATGAACCTTCCAAATTGAAGGCCGTCGATGTACCATGCAACGAATTCATTCCCTGGATCGTTATACAGGTCAAGGATTACGTCAGTGCAAAGGTCAAAGCTGGAATCAGACAAGGGAAAGTGCATCTGTGGCAGGCGCCTGAAAGACGCAGCCATCTACACGTATCGCTCACGCACGGACCGCTTCCTGTTCCACCGCTGCGAGTGCGGGACCGAATGGACTGAGCACCAGACCGACATCGACCCCATGGACCCCGTCACCTCGGATGAGGTGATCGAGGTCCACAAGCAGCTGGCCAAGTTCGAAGGCTCGATCGCGGAGTTGCTACAGCCTCACTCCATCTGAGATCAGTAGCAGTAGACGATCACCGGCCCCGCGTTCGACGTCGCCTTCATCGTGTACTTGGCGTGCGCCGGGATGTACATCCAGTCGCCGGGACCAAGCTTCTTGCGATTGAAGGTCACAGTCCCCGACAGGATGATCCGGAACTGGGCGGCCTTGTGGTCGTGCGGCGGCAGCACGGAACCGGTGACGGGCTCCTGGTAGAAGAAGAACGAGGTTCCGTTCTTGAGGTACAGAGGCAGCTGCCAGGTCTTCTCCCAGCCTTTCGGCATGTTCGCGCGCTTCAGGCGCGCCGTTTTCCAGCCTCGGTCGCGCGAGGTTACGATCTCCGATCCGAACTTGAGCTTCTTCGACTTGAGGTGCGTGTCGATCTGGTCGCGGCCGACCTTCCGGTTGCTCTTCAGGAACTCGTCTTCAGGGTCGAACTTCTCCCTGGCCATCGGCTTCCCCTCCCGGTGAACGAAACGCGCCGGCTGCGACTGGGCCCGCTCAGACCTTACTCACGAGCGGCGTCTTGTCAAGGTTGGCGAGGCACAAGCCCGTGCGCCACAGCCCAGGTCGCAACCTCTGTACGCGACCGGACGCCAAGTTTGTTCCGGATCCGCTCGACGTGGCCCTCGGCGGTCCGCTCGGCGATGAACAGCCGCTGCGCGATCTGCTTGTTGGTCATGCCGCCCGCCACCATCGCCGCCACCTCGCGCTCGCGGCGGCTCAATGGACCTGCGTCCTTCGCCGCTTCGGCCGCGTGACCCGGTTCGCCAAGCCCGTATTCGAGCGCCCGCTCGTGATCCATCGCCTGACCTTCGCTCCAGATCGCTTCGCTCTTGCGTGGCCCGAGCTTCTTGCGGATGCGCTCGCTCGACTCCTCGAGTTGACTCACCCGGAGCGGCCACGTGCTCAGCGAGAACTCGCGCGACAGACGGTCGACCGCGGCCGAAAGCCGGAGAGCGCGCTCATCGTCGTGCCGCGCGGCCGCGACGAGCGCGAGCCCGCCCAGCGACCAGATGCTGCCAAACGGATCGTTGAGGTCGCGCGAAATCGCCAGCGCTTCGGTCCAGCTCGCGGCCGCGCCCTCGATGTCGCCGAGGCCGAGCTGAGCGTTCGCCATGCTCTCCAGGTACCGCTCGAGACCTCCGAGGTCTGCACGTGCCCGGCTGAACGCAACGCATTCACCAAGGAGGTCGAGAGCGGCGGCGAAGTCGCCCTGCTCGATGGCGAGAAATGCGACCTGGTTCTGGACCTCCACCGCCAGTACGCGGTCGGAGGATTTCTTCAGCAGGACGAGCGCCTCGTCGTAAATGCGCGCCGACACGTCCATCTGGCCGCTCGCGTGGTAGACGGGGCCCGCCCCGCGGAGCGCGTTCGCGATGAGCTCGGAGTCCCCCAGCTCGCGCGCCAGGGCGAGGCTTTCGCCGGCCAGGGCGGCACTGGTGACGTGGTCACCCTGCCGAGAGACCATGCGCGCAGCGAGATTGAGGGCACGTGCGCGCGTGGCATTTCTGGCCGGGGCGCGCTCGATGCGATCGAGGAGCAGGCCCCGCGCCCGGGTCTGGTCGGAGAACTCAGCATCGGCTAGCTCGATCGCCAGGCCGAGCCCGGCGTCTTCCGCGTTGTCCCGCGCCCAGCCGACGGCGGCCCAGAAGTTCGCGGACTCGCGACCTGTCCACGTCTGCGCCGCGACGAATTCGTAATGACGGCGCTTGATGGCGTCGGACTCGCCGGACTCCTCCAGCCTGTCGCGGCCGTAGGCGTGATTGGACTCGAGGAGGCGGTAGCGGGTGCTGCCGTCATCCAACCGCTCCGCCTCCACCATCGACTTCTGGACCAGCCTCGTCAGCAGGCTGAGCACATCGCCTCCAGCCTCCTCCGAGCAAACGGCTTGCGCGGCACCGAGCGTGAATCCGCCCTGGAAGACCGCCAGCCGCCGGAACAGTGCCGCTTCGTCAGGGGTCAAGAGGCGATGGCTCCAGTCGATCGCCGCCGCCATCGTCTGCTGCCGCTCCGGCACGGTCCGGGCTCCGGAGGCGAGGATGCGAAAGCGGTCGTTGAGGTTGGCCAGCAGCTCGTTCTCCGACATGAGGTCGAGCCGAGCGGCCGCCATCTCGATCGCCAGCGGCAGCCGGTCGAGCCGATTGCAGATCGCGGCGACCTGGTCGCGGTTTTGCTGAGCAACCTTGAAGTTGGGCGAGACAAGCCTTGCCCTTGCCTCGAACAGGCTGAGCGCGTCGGGGTCGCCGAGCGACGAGACCGGCCATCGCACCTCGCCCGGCACGCCGAGCGGCTCGCGGCTGGTGGCCAGGACCGTGACTTCCGGGCACCGCGCCAGGAGGTTGTGGCAGAACGTGGCGCACGCGGCGACGATGTGCTCGCAGTTGTCGAGGATGAGAAGTGCGCGGCGCGAAGCCAACCACGACGAGACGACATGTTGCGGCGACCCCCGGCCGGGCAGCTCGAGGCTCGCAACCACGGCAGCCCCAACCTCGGTTTCGTCGGCCAGCTCCACCCACCAGACTCCATCGGGCCATTCGCCGCGGTTGGCTTTCGCGACCTCCGCTGCGAGCCTGGTTTTGCCGGCGCCACCTGTGCCGATGAGGGTGACCAGGCGTGAGCTGTGCACCAGCGCCTTGATCGAGCGCAGCTCGGCCTCGCGCCCGACGAAGCTGGTGAGGTGGAGGGGCAGGTTGCTGGGGGGAGCTGCCGCCTGGTGGCGACGGCCAGCCACCTTGTCCATTCGCGTATCTTGCCGCAGCCCGGAAGCATTTCGAAGACCTGCCTTATGGAGATAAAGGAGAGAGAGGGATTGGGGAATCCCTCTCTCTGTGGTCGCACCCCGG
>VBHB01000139.1 GCA_005880315.1 Chloroflexota bacterium
GCCCACGGGGCCGCTTTCGAGAACGTCGGCCAGTGGAAACGACCCTGGTACTTCGCGCGCGAGGGAGAGGATATGGAGTCGGCCGTGCTTCGGGAGTGCCGGGCGGCACGCGACAACGTCGCCGTAATGGACGTCTCGACCCTTGGCAAGATTGAGATCCAGGGGCCAGACGCCCTCGAATTCATCAATCGGATATATACCAATGCGTTCGACACCCTGAAGATCGGGTCGTGTCGGTATGGCCTCATGTGCAAAGTCGACGGCATGGTCTTCGACGATGGAGTCGTGATGCACCTCGATACTGACCGCTGGCTTGCCACGACGACTACTGGCGGCGCCGCTGCAGTGTTGGACTGGATGGAGGAGTGGCTCCAGACCGAGTGGCCCGATCTGCGCGTCCGGCTCACATCGGTGACCGACCAATGGGCCGCCATCGCTGTGGTCGGTCCGCGCTCCCGGAATGTGATCCACGCCCTCTTTCCGCAACTGGCATCTGGCCCGGACAGCTTCCCGTTCATGACCATCCGGGAGGCGGAGGCCGGTGCGATCCCGGTGCGCCTGCATCGAATTACGTTCTCGGGGGAGCTCGCCTACGAGCTCTGGACACCGAGCTGGTACGGCCTGGCGCTATGGGAAGCAGTGATGGCCGCTGGCGAACCACTCGGCATCACGCCTTATGGCACCGAGGCCATGCACGTGCTTCGCGCCGAGAAGGGTTACATCATTTGCGGCCAGGAGACCGACGGCACGGTCACGCCGCAGGACCTCGGAATGAACTGGATCGTCTCGAAGAAGAAAACGTTCGTCGGCCAGCGCTCGCACAAGAGAAGCGATGCAATGCGGCCCGACCGCAAGCAGCTGGTCGGCCTGCTCCCCATCGATGGAACTGATCTTCTCCCCGAAGGCGCGCAGCTTGTAGCGGAGCCAAACGGCACCCTCCCCACAAGAATGGTCGGTCACGTCACCTCGAGTTATCGAAGCGCGACACTCGGACGGACCTTCGCGCTGGCCATGGTGCAGAGCGGCCGCGAGCGCCTTGGCAGCACGATCTACGCGCCGTTGAACGGGCACGTCATCGCTGCAACCGTGACCGAGCCGATCTTCTATGACAAGGACAACATCCGCCGTGATAGCTGAAGCGATCCGGCGCAGCCCACTCGCCGACTATGCTGACCGATTCTCGGCGCTGTCTGCCTCCAGTCGCGGCGATCTGGTGATCCGCGAGCTGCCGTTCGTCACGCAGGTAAATCTGCGTGTCGACCCCGAGGACGCGGGCCTAATGCAACGGTTCGCAGACAGACTCGGCTTCGCCCTGCCGGTCATAGCGAATACGGTCGCGTCCGGCAGGGGCCGTCGCGCCTTGTGGCTCGGCCCGGACGAATGGCTCGTCGTCGGCCCCGAGGGCCAGCAGGACACGATGGACCGCACCCTATACGACGGCCTCGCCGGCGCCTTCGCCTCGATGGTCGATGTCTCTGCCAACCGCACCGTGCTCGAAATCAGTGGAATGAGAGCCCGGGACCTGCTCTCGCATGGCGTTCCAATCGACCTCGATGCGCGCTCGCTGCCTCCGGGCCGCTGCGCCCAGACGCTCCTCGGAAAAGCCCAGGTGATCATCGAGCGACACGGCGACCAACCGGGCTTCCATATTCATGTGAGGTCATCGTTTTCTATGTACGCTGCGGACTGGCTCCTCGACGCTGGATCCGACCGGACCGGCTAGCCTTCTCCTGTGCCAGATCCGCTCGAGGACCGAGAAAGCCTGAACGCCCTCCTGCTGAAGGTCTACGAAACCGCCCGCGAGTACACGGCGCGCGTCGATCAGCTGCCGGCCGGTGGGGGCGCGAGACGTGACCAGGCGGCGGACGAATTTGGCGGCGATTTACCGGAGAACGGCAACGGCAGCCTGCAGACGATCCATCAACTGGTGACGAGGGGACAGGAGGCAGCCACCAACTCAAGTGGACCTCGCTTCTTTCATTTCGTAACTGGAGGTTCGACCCCCGCGGCTGTCGCCGCCGATTGGTGGGTCTCCACCATCGACAACAACGCCGGGCTCTGGGTCAGCTCACCGCTGGCCTCGAAGATCGAGCAGGTGGCGATCGAGTGGCTCAAGGATCTTTTTCACCTTCCGAGCGGATGGAGTGGCGTCTTGACCACCGGCGCAACCATGTCGAATTTCACCGCCCTGGGCGCCGCTCGGCAATGGTGGGGACAGGAGCACGGTACCGATATCGCGAAGAATGGCACGGCGGGTCTTCCCGCAGTCCCGGTGCTCACCAGCGGATACGTTCATGCTTCGGTGAAAAAAGCGCTCAGCATGCTCGGTATCGGCCACAACACGGTTCGGATGCTCGGTGGCGATGCCGCGGGCCGGCTCGACCTTGCGACTCTTGACCGCGAGCTACGCGCACTGGACGGGGCGCCGGCGATCGTTATCGCGACCGCCGGAGAGGTGAATGCCGGCGGGTTCGATCCGATCGCAGCCATGGCGGAGCTCGCCCGACGCCATCACGCCTGGCTCCATGTCGACGGCGCTTTTGGGCTCTTCGCTCGCTTGTCGCCGATCACGTCCGACCTGGCAACTGGAATCGAGCTGGCCGATTCGGTGATCGCCGACGGGCACAAATGGCTCAACGTCCCGTATGACTGCGGGTTCGCGTTCGTGCGCGATGGGCGCTTGCTGAATGCCGTCTTCGGCATGGGCGCACCTTACTTCCCGGCAACGGAGGTTGATCATCCTGATTTCCTCTACCTCGGACCTGAGATGTCACGTCGGGCCCGGTCGCTGACGGTGTGGGCCACGCTGGCCGCCTACGGTCGGAGTGGATACAGGGCAATGGTCGAGCGGCACGTCTCCCTGGCGCAGCGTCTTGGCAAACAAATCCGAGCGTCGTCAGACTTCGAGTTGCTAGAGGATCCGCAACTGAATGTCGTGTGCTTTCGGTATCACCCGAAGGGGGTCGATGAAGCTGAGCTCGATGACGTCAATCGCCGGCTCGGCCAGTCGATCATCGCGGACGGGCGCGTCTACTTCGGTACCACCGTCTATGGCGGTAAGGTCGCCTTCCGCCCGGCGATCTCGAACTGGCGCACGACGGAACGCGATGTCGATGTCGTTCTCAAGGTGACGCGCGAACTCTCCGAGGGGATCGCCACCGCCGTTTAGGTCAGCCTCGTGAGCTGAATATTGGTGCTGCCAGTCTGATTCGAAATCGGCGTTATGGGACTTGTGCCGGGTTTGCACGGGCTTCGCCTTGCGACGGACCAAGCGCCGGTGTCGATCGTCGCCTTGATAATTCTTGGCACGCTGGCGCTGCTCATCATCTTGCGGGCCGTTTGGGCATTCGCCATGGCAGTGCTCGGAATCAGATCGGCGCTCGACAACAGGGGTTTCGCCGGTCGCTTCTGGGGGTTCCGCAAGTCTCGTCGTGGCAAGACCTCTTCTAGGTCAGGCCGGTGATCCGTCCGTCCGGATTGATGTCGATCCGGGTATAGGCGGGCTCTTTTCCAAGGCCGGGCATCAGCTGAATGTCGCCG
>VBHB01000074.1 GCA_005880315.1 Chloroflexota bacterium
GGCAATGGCGTCGTGAACTCGGTCGAGATGTGCGCGTCGAACCCGCGGCCGGCGACACCGATAGCGAAGGTGTTCTGCGCGTCGACGCCGCACGCCTCGACGCACTTGTAGCAGAGGATGCAGCGCGAGTAGTCGCGTACGTAGAGCTCGTTGTCGATCTTCACCGGCTGGGCGACGGTGGCGGCGCCAGGACCAAAACGGTCCGCGTCAGCGCCGTATCGCGACATCCATCCACGCACCTCGGGCGCACACAACGACATGTCGACCGACGACGCGAGCAGCTCCAGCACGAGCCGCCGGCTGTGCCGCACGCGTTCGGAGTCCGTGAGGATCTTCATGCCCGCCTCGACCTTGCGCGAGCACGCCGGCACCAGCACGCGCGAACCCTCCACCTCCACCACGCACACGCGGCAGACGTTGACCGGCGTCAGCGTTTCGAGGGTGCAAAGCGTTGGCGTGTCCACGCCCAGACGCCGGCAGGCGTCGAGGATCGTCGTCCCCTCCATCGCCTGCACCTCCTGGCCGTCGACGGTCACCGGGAGCATCTTCCGCGGCAGCCCGACGAACGAAGGACTAGCCATCGAGCACCTTGAGGTGGATCACCGCCGATTGGATCGCGCTCGCGGCGGTCTGGCCCAGGCCGCAGATCGACGCGTCGCGCATCGCCTGCGCGATGTCGGCGAGCAGGGCTACGTCGTCGGAGCGATGAGACGTCTGGCGCTCGACGAGCAGCCGATGCAGGATCTCCTCCTGGCGCTTCGTGCCCACGCGACACGGCACGCACTGGCCGCACGACTCGTGCCGGAAGAACCTGGCGATGCGCAGCAGGATCGATTCGATGTCGGCGGTGTCGTCGAGAACGATGACCGCGCCTGAGCCCAGGGTGGCGCCGATGGCGCGCGTGCCCTCGAAGCTCAGGGGCACGTCGAGCTGCTTTTCGGTGACGAACGATCCCGCCGCTCCACCCAGCAGGACGGCGCGAAGGCTTCTGCCGTCACGCAGGCCCCCCGCAAGGCCGATGAGCGCCCGCAGCGTGGTCCCCATCGGGATCTCGTAAACACCAGGGGTCCGCACATGCCCGGAAAGGCAGAAGAGCCGAGTGCCGGTCGAATCCGGGGTGCCGGTAGCTGCGAACGCAGCACCGCCCTCACCGACGATATCGAGGACGTTGACAAGCGTCTCGACGTTGTTGACCAGCGTGGGCCGGCCGAAGAGACCGGCCTGCACCGGAAACGGCGGCTTGTTCCGAGGCTCTCCCCTCTTGCCCTCTATCGAGTTGAACAGCGCCGTCTCCTCTCCGCAGATGTAGGCGCCCGCGCCGCGGCGCACCTCGATATCGAATCGAACCCCGGATCCGGCGACATCCTCGCCGAGATAGCCATGGGCGCGAGCCTGCGCGACGGCGTTCTCGACGCGAGCACGCGCCAGCGGATATTCGGTGCGGACATAGAGATACCCGTGCTCACAACCAGTGGCTATCGCGGCGATCGTCATCGCCTCGACGATCGCGAACGGGTCACCTTCCATCAGCACGCGGTCCTTGAACGTCCCCGGCTCAGATTCGTCGGCGTTGCAGACCAGGTGGTGCGGGCGAATCGGAGCACGTGCCACCGCGTCCCACTTGCGACCGGTCGGAAATGCAGCGCCGCCGCGGCCGAGCAGCTTCGCGTCCGTGACCTCGCGAATCACGCCCTCCGGACCGAGCTCGAGCGCGCGGCGCAGCGCGCCGAATCCGCCCGCCGCCCGATAGCTGTCGATGCTCTCGGGGTCGACCACGCCGACGCGACGCAGCAACTTGCCCTGCGGTTGTGGAACAGCGGTTGGGAGGTCCTCCCAAAGTCCCCGGCTCATGATTGCGGTTGCCTGCTTCTTGGTGATCGGGGCCAGCTGTGTCTGCCTGTAGGGCCTGCCTGAGCGTTCGACCAGCGCTGCTGGGGCGCGATCGCATAGCCCAAGGCATGGGCTGCGATACCACGCCATTCCCGTCGAACCGTGCTCCGCCTCGACGGGGGCACATATCTCGTCCGCCCCGGCGCACTTGCATGCGATGTCGTCACAGACGTAGAGCGCAAACGTCCCGCGCTCACCGAGCGCGAACCGGTCGTAGAAGCTGGCGACGCCGTATGCCTCCGCCGGTGGCACGTTCAAGCGCCGGCACGCGTACTCGAGGCCGCCCCGGCTGATCCACCCGACCTCGTCCTGGAGGCCGTGCAGGACGGGAAGCAGCAGATCGCGCTTCGAGCGGACCGCGTGGCCGCCCCGCGCGAAATGGTCGTCGGCCCCCGTCCGCTCACCGCCTTCCCACAAAGACTCGGGAGGGCCGAGGACACCATCGACGGCCGCCATCTCGGCGGCGGTCGGCGGTCCTCCGGTGGTGCGGATGTCCAACTAAGAAACGGTGGCCAGCTTGTCGACCCTGATGGCGCTCGCCTTGAACTCGGCCGTGCCCGACTTGGGGTCCGTGGCGTCGATGGTAAGGATGTTGGTCGCGACCTGGTCCGGAAAGTGCAGCGTGAGAAACGCGAGGCCAGGCCGAAGCGTGGCGTCGAAGCGCACCGGGACCTCGACCGACCCGCGCCGCGAGCTCGCCATCACTCGCTCGCCGTCGACGATGCCAAGGCGCGCGCCGTCAGCAGGCGAGAGCAGCAGCGCCTCCGGCTGCCTGAGCGGCGAGGTATACCCACCGGTCTGGACGCCCGTGTTGAAAGAATCGAGCCGCCGGCCGGTGGTGAGCCGGATCGGAAACTCGTCGGAGAGCTTGTCCACCGGCGGATCGTGCTCGACCACAGAGAAGGGCGCCCGCGGGCCTTCGACCGGGTCGTTCCACAACCGCGCGTGCAGGAACTGGGTTCCGGGGTGTGTCTCATCGGGACACGGCCACTGGATTCCACCCAGCTCATCGAGCCGCGCGTAAGACATGCCGCCATGCATCGGCGACAGGCTGCGGCACTCGTCCCACACCCGCTCGGCGGTCGGGTGGCCCCAATCGCAGCCGAGGCGGCGCGCCACCTCGACGATGATCTCGATGTCGTCCCGCGCGCCCGCCGGCGGTTCGAGCGCGCGCCGGACACGCTGTACGCGTCGCTCGCTGCTCGTGACCGTTCCCTCCGACTCCGCCCATCCGGCCGCCGCGGGAAGAACCACGTGAGCCAGCTCGGCGGTCTGGGTCAGGAAGATGTCCTGGACGACCAGGTGCTCGAGGCCGCTGAGCAGACGGACCGCTCGCGTCTGGTCGGCCTCGGACCGCGCCGGATTTTCGCCCACGATGTAAACGGCCCGCATCTCGCCATGCTCCATCGACTCGAACATCTGGCTGAGGTGGTAGCCGCGCTTTGATGGAACCGTTGCCTTCCAGGCGCGCTCGAACGGCGCCCGCATAGCGGGATCCTCCAGATCCTGGAAACCGGGAAGCCGGTTCGGTATCGCCCCCATGTCGCCGCCGCCCTGCACGTTGTTCTGGCCGCGCAAGGGGTTGAGCCCGCATCCGTAGCGGCCGACCTTGCCGGTGAGCAGCGCGAGGTTGATGAGGGCGAGGACGTTGTCGACCGCGTTGTGGTGCTCGGTGATGCCGAGTGTCCAGCAGATCATGGCGCGATCGGCGCGCCCGTACGCGTGCGCCACCTCCTTGATCGCGCCCGCGGGAACGCCGGTCTCCCTTTCGGCCCGCTCGAGCGTGTAGGGCTCGACGCATTTCGCGTAGTTGTCGAAGCCGGTCGTCGCGCGCTGGATGAACTCCTTGTCGGCGAGCCCTTCATCGATGATCTCGCGAGCGATCGCGTTGGCGAGCGCGATGTCGCTGCCCACGTCGATGCCCAGCCACAGGTCTGCCCACTCCGCCGAGCTCGTGCGGCGCGGATCCACGGCGACCAGGCGCGCTCCGTTGCGCACGCCGCGAAGCAGATGGTGGAAGAAGATCGGATGCGTTTCGCGTGCGTTCGAGCCCCAGAGCAGGACCATGTCGGTCTCTTCAGCCTCGCGATAAGAAGAGGTTCCTCCGCCGGCTCCGAACACTGTCGCCAGACCGACGACGCTGGGGGCGTGTCAAGTCCGATTGCAGCTGTCGATGTTGTTGCTGCCCATCACCACCCGCGCGAACTTCTGCGCCATGAAGTTCATCTCGTTGGTCGTCTTCGAGCAGCTGAACATGCCGAACGCGTTGGGGCCCGCCGTCTTCACTTTTGCAAACCCATCAGCGGCGCGGGCGAGGGCTTCGTCCCACGACGCGGGCCGGAGCCGGCCGGCGTCCCTCACCAGCGGCTCGGTCAAGCGGACGCTGCCGTCGTCCATCGCGATTCCAATATAGGCCCGTGGCACAAGCCCGATTCACGAGGAGCGGGGCCACGGGACTCCGGAGCGCTGATCCGTTATCTCTTTATGTTCACGCGATTGGAGAAGATTGGCGCCGCCTTGTTGGCCGCGATCGCCGGCGCCGTCATGGTCATTTCCGGGGCAGGCGGTCACCAAACAGGTGCGACCGCCAGGGCCGGGCCGGCGCATTCTTCTGGCCCTCCCGCTGCGACGACCAGCCCGGGCAGCGAGCTGAATCCCCAGGGTGCGCAGAACCCGGGGCAGGTGAACCCCGACCAGGCGCAGAACCAACAGACGGCCGACCCGGCGCTGAACCAACAGACACCCGACCAGGGGCAGAGCACCCAACAAGGGAGCGGCGGCCAGCAGGATTCGAGCCAGCAGGGATCGGGGCAGCAGGGTTCGGGCCAGCAGTCCGGCAGCGGATCGACCGGCGGCATTCAGCTGCCTGTGGTCGGCCCGCCGGGTATAGGCCTCCCGTAAAAGCGCCAACGTAGCCGGGCCCGCGAACAACTAGGTTCTGTACCCTCTGCCGTTATTCCCTCCGTGCGGATGGAGGCCGAGCGCGAGCCCCCGGCATATACGCCGGGCTTGCGCGAAGACTTCGATCGGTTGTATCGCGACAGCTACACGAAGATTTACAGGACGATGCTGGCCGTCCTCGCCGACCCCTCGGCGGCAGAGGACTGCACGCAGGACGCCTTCGTGTCGGCGTTCCGCGCCTGGAATCGCTGGCGCCCTGACGCGCCGGCCGAGGCGTGGCTCCACAGGATCGCGATCAATGCGGCCATCACCTACCAGCGCAGGGCCAGGCTTCGATCGATCGCGGTGATCCTGCGCCGGCTCGGGAGGCCGGCCGCCGGCTCCGACCCAGCCCAGCTGGCGCTGGATCGAGAGCTTGCCACGGCCCTGCGCCGCCTCCCGCCAAAGCTGCGGGCCGCGCTCGTCCTGCGGCATTACCACGGCTACACGAACAGAGAGATCGCCGCAGCCATCGGCGTTTCGGAGCGCACCGTCAACAAGAGGCTCCGGATTGCGGCCGAGAGGATGCGCGCGCTGCTCGCCCCCGATCAAAGGCCCTTCCCACTTGACGCACCTGGTTCGTTGTCATCTAACAAAGGCCGCGTCCGGCCGAAGGCAAGACCAGATGAGTGAAAAGCTCGGACCGGATTTCGACGACCGCCTGAAGAGGGAGCTGGACCGCTTCGAAGGGCCCACGCCCCTGCCCGAGGGCGCCCGCTTCAGCCGTGCGCAGTCCCGCCGGCAGCTCGGGCCGCTGAAGCCCGTCCTGGCGCTGGCCGGCGCGCTGGGGATCCTTCTGGTGGCAGCGTCGGCTCTCGCCGGGAGCCCAAACCCCGGAGTCTGGACGCAGAGAGCGGTCAACAGCATCGAGTCGGTCACGCAAGCTGGCCATTCCAGCCCATCACCTGAGTCCGAGGGATCACATCACCAGCCGGTGAAGCCTTCGACTCGCACGGAACCCTCAGAAACTGGTCATGAGTCGCCCGAACCGTCGAGCGGGTCGCACCAGGAGCCGTCAGAGTCGCCTGAGCCCTCGCCTACGCCCGAGTCGGATGGCCCCAGCTCGGCCAATCCGACGCCGAGCCCGAGCCCCGACGACAGCGACCACGAGTCGCCCTCTCCCACGCCGCCCGACTCGCATTCTTGAGGTTCCGACTTGGCGGGGCCCCAGCGTTATCTGTGACACCGAAGACGGGCATCAACCACCGGAGGTAATCATGTTCAGGAGTCGATTCGGGAAGCTAGGGCTGGCGGGATTCGCCGCGGTAGCCGGTGTGATCCTGGTCGTCACGACCGCTGGAGCGCACCAGGGCCACGCGGCACTGCGCGTAAACGTCGGGTCTGTGCACGCCAACACGAGCACAACCACGACTACCGGCACGAGCGTCGGTGAGGACGCGGCTGCGGACGCCACTCAAACAGAAGCTGCCACCGAGGCCGCCGAGCAGGCCCTCGAGGCGCAGCAGAAAGCCGCTGAGCTCGCCGCTGAGCAGGCTGCCGCGGCGCAGGACGACGCCAACGACAACGACGCCACCGAGCAGGACAACGACGCGAACGACGACCAGTCTGGAGACCAGACGGAAACGGACACCGGCGACCAGTCGGGCGACTAACGCAGATTCACTAACGTGTGGGTGGAGGCCGGGCGGATCGCCGCCCGGCTTTTCTATCTGTTGGCGGTGACGAATTCCTTGATGCGGTCGAGGCCTCGCTTGAGCTCGTCCTCCGACTGCGTGTAGGCGATGCGAATGTAACCCTTGCCGGCGGCGCCGAACGCCGTGCCCGGCAGAACCGCGACACCCGCCTCGCTGAGCAGCCTGTCGGCCAGGTCACGCTCGCCGAAACCTGTGCCCTCGATGTTGGGAAACGCATAGAAGGCGCCCTGCGGCCGCGCGCAGCGCACGCCCTCGATCTCGTTGAGGCCGTCGACGACGAGGTCGCGGCGGTGCTCGAACACCTTCACCATTCGATTCACGGCGTGCTCGGAATCCGGTGCTGACAGCGCCTCGATCGCCGCCATCTGGGTGAATGCGGCGGCGCACGAGGAGGAATTGATCATCAATTGTTCGAGCTTGGCCGCGAGCGGCCTGGGGGCGACCGCATAGCCGAGTCGCCAGCCGGTCATCGCATACGACTTCGACAGCCCATCCATGAGCACGGTGCGCTCGCGCATTCCGGGATGCGAAAGCGGCGAGACGTGATGGAAGCCGTAGACGAGCTGGCTGTAGATCTCGTCCGAGACCACCATCAGGTCGTGCTCGTGGGCCAGATTGCACACGAAGCTCACGTCTTCCTCGGTCAGCACGCCGCCGGTTGGGTTCTGTGGCGTGTTGATGATTAGCATCCGCGTCTTAGGCGTGATCAGCGACGCGAGCTCGTCGAGGTCCATCCTGAATCCGGTTGCCTCGCGAAGGGTGACCACCTTCGGCACCGCGCCGATGAAGTTCACCTGTGATGCGTAAGCCGGATACCCGGGGTCGGGCAGGATGACCTCGTCTCCCGGCTCGATGCACGAAAGCAGGGTGAACAGAAGGACGTTCTTGGAGCCTGGGACCAGCACCACCTCGCCGGCGTCGACCTCGGTCTTGAGCATTCGCGTCACGAATCCCGCCACCGCCTGCCGCGCTTCGAGAATCCCGGCTGCCGGCGTGTAGTGGGTGTGGCCGTTCTGCATGGCGGAGATTCCCGCCTCGACGATGTTGTCGGGCGTGGCGAAGTCGGGCTCGCCGATCTCGAGGTGGACGATGTGCTTGCCGTCGGCCTCGAGCCGCCGGGCCTTGGCCAGCACCTCGAAGGCGCTCTCGGTGCCCAGTCGCGACATGCGCTCCGCGAACTTGATCGTCACGTCCGAATCCTAATTCGAGTCGCCGCCCCACGCAGTGGGGCGATGGAAGTCAATGAGTTGCCTCCCCAGGCAGTGTGCATGATGGAAGTCAATGCGTTTGCCTCCCCACGCAGTGGGGAGGTCGGCCGCGCGAAGCGCAGCCGGGTGGGGCGATCGAAGTCAATGCGTTTGCTTCCCCACGTAGTGGGATGATCGAAATCAATGCGTTGCCTCCCCACGCAGTGGGGAGGTCGGCCAGGCCGGCGATGAATTCACCTCCCCACCTTGAGGGGAGTCGGCGAGGCCAGCGATGAATTCACCTCCCCACCTTGTGGGGAGTCGGCGAGGCCAGCGATGAATTCACCTCCCCACTTGTGGGGAGGTCGGCCAGGCCGCGAAGCGGCCTCGCCGGGTGGGGCGATGGAAATCAATGAACACCCAACAAAGCACCCCCATCGACGCCGATCGTCTGGCCGCTGATGTAGCCGGCCTGCTTCGAGCACAGGAATGCGCAGGCAGCGCCAAACTCGGCCGGGTCGCCGAGCCGGCCCATCGGCGCATGCGCCGCCATCTCCTTGACCCTTTCGTCGGGATCCGTCCCACTCGCGGCCGCGATCTGGCGGATTCGGTCGGTGAGGATGCTGTCGGGCGCCAGGCAGTTGACCGTGATGCGGTCGGGGGCAAGCTCGCGTGACAGGGTCTTGGCAAGGCCGGTCACGGCCGCACGCATCGCATTCGACAGGGCTATGTTGGGGATCGGCTGGCGGACCGAGATCGAGGTGATGCAAACGATTCGGCCCTGGTCGGATCTCTTCAGGTGAGGTAGGCCGGCCCTGATCAGGCGCACGGCGCTCATCAGCGTCAGCTCGAATGCGACCTCCCACTGCTCGATCGGCGTGGTCTGAAACGTTCCGGGCGGCGGCCCGCCCGCATTGACGACGAGCACATCGAGACCCCGCAGCCGTGTGGTCGCCGCTTCGACCAGGGCCTCGGGCTCACCGGGCTTCGAGACGTCGGCGGCAAGCCAGCCCGCCGCCTTGATCTGCTTTGCGGTGCTTGCGATCGACGCCTCGTCGCGCGACGAGATGAAGACGTTGGCACCCTCCCCGATCAGCGCCTCGGCACATGCGCGACCCAGGCCCCTCGACGCCGCGGTGACGAGAGCGCTTCGCCCACTCAGTCCCAGGTCCATCCCATCACCCCTTCTTTCACGCGCTGGTGTTCACGTACCACTGGGTCACGTACTGGAAGCGATCGACCGGCTCGATGACGCTGTTGATACGCACGCCATGGACCCGCTGCGAGACCGCATAGTCGTAATGCGGCGAGTACAGGAAGATCGCCGGCGCCGCATCGACCATCTGTGATTGGAAATCAAGGTACGCCGCCAAACGGGACGGCTGGTCGGCGGCCGCGCGACCATCCTCCAGGTCCTTGTCGATGAGACCCCACCCTCGCGTGAAGGCGAAGTTGAGGGTACCCGGGTCGAGGCCCGAGTGCCACAGCGTGTACTGGTCGGGGTCGGAACCGACGTCAATGGCGACGAGGGCCGCCAGGTAGTTGTGGCCGAGCAGATACTTCTGGACCAGGTCCGACGCCGACACCGGCCTGACGTCAGCCTCGATGCCGATCTCCAGCAGCTGGCGCGCCACGCCGGCGGCGACCTCGTTGGTGGGAAACGGCCCCGCCACGACGAGGTCGAACTTGAACGGCTGGCCTCCTTTGGAGCGCAGCTTGTTGCCCGGCACCAGCACCCAACCCGCCGCGTCCAGCGCCTTGGCGGCGGCAATCGGGTCGTAAGGATGGCTGCCGGCCGCCGACGCCGAGTACGCCCAGTCGCCGGTCGGGATGGGTGTCGGGTCGGTGTCACCCCGGCCGGCGAGAACCTCGTTGACCAGGCGCTGCCTGTCGACCGCCTGCGTGAGGGCGAGGCGGACTTTGACGTCACTGAAGAACTGCCTGCCGATGCCATCGGGGTTGAACGTCACGAAGGCATTCGTAAAGCTCCGCACCTCCTGGATGTTCACGTCGGTCCTGCCCTGCAGCGCCAGCACCTCAGGCGGTTCGAGTCCGCCGACGAGGTCGGCCGCTCCCTGCAGCACTGCCCGGATTGCCGTCTGCGGGTCGGAGACCGGATAGGTGCGCAGGATGAGGTGATCGAGGTATGGCTGCGGGTCGGCGAATGGGTTGCGATCGAGGGTGATCGCCAGCGAGTTGATGCCGCCGACCTTGAACGGCCCGGTGCCGATGGCGCGAATGCCGCTGAAGTCGCTCGCCACGATCTGCGCGGGCGCCATCCCGTCGAAGAGATGCTTGGCGATGATTCCGACGCGCAGCGCGAGCGGGAAACCCGCGCTGGGAGCCCTCAGCGTGAACACCACCTGGTTCGGCCCGCCGGCTGCAATCCCGACCTGACGCCAGAAGGCCGCGCCCGGCTGCTGGTACTCGAGGTCCTGCAGCACGTGATACGTGAACAAGACGTCGTCCACCGTGAACGCCTGGCCGTCCGCCCAGCGCACACCGGTGCGAATGTTGAATGTGTAGGTCAGGTGATCGTTGGAGATCGTCCAGTCGGTAGCGAGGAGCCCGACCACGTTCTGCCCCTGATCTACGGTCGTCAGCCCCTGGTAAATGACGCTGTCGACGTCGCGGGCGGTGTCGTCGCCCTCGAACAGCGGATTGAGCACCCCGGCCTGGCCGACCAGCGCCTCGACGGCCGTTCCGCCGTGAGCCGGCTTGGGCACGGTCGCCACCGGCTGGCATGCACCGAGGGCCAGCGTCGCCGCGATGGCGGCGACGAAAAGCTGTCGCCTACGCGAGGTTATGCGCCTTGATGTAGGTAAGCACGATCGAGCAGACCAGGAAGGCGGCGGCCAGCACCCACGTCGTCCAGTAGATCTGGCGCTCCAGCCCGCGCCGCGTGCGGTATCCGCCGCCCAGCCCATCGCCGCCACCACCGATGGTGCCGCCCAACCCGGTGGCCTTGGGGGTCTGGATGAGCACGCCGGCCATCAAGAGCACCGCAAGGATCACCTCGGTCAGGACGAGCGCGTTGTTGATCTGCTTCATGACCGGTTGCTTATACCGCCTACTTGAACCGCGCCGTGATGGCCTTCCAGTTGAGGGTGTTGAACCATGCGGTCACATAGTCTGCGCGCCGGTTCTGGTATTTCAAGTAGTACGCGTGCTCCCACACGTCCACGCCGAGGATCGGGGTGAGATTCTCCATGTAGGGGCTGTCCTGGTTCGGATAGGACTTGATCAGGAGCTTGCCGCCTGAATCCTGCAGCAGCCACGCCCAGCCGCTTCCGAACTGGCCCACCCCCGCTTTCTGCAGCTGCTCCTTGAACGCGTCGTAGCTGCCGAACGTGCTGTTGATCGCGTCGCCCAGCTTGCCGGAAGGGGCGCCGCCGCCGCCCGGACCCATGATGGTCCAGAAGATCGAGTGGTTCGAGTGGCCGCCGGCGTTGTTGCGCAGCACGTTGCGAACGTCCTCGGGCACCGAGCTGATTCCACGCAGCAGCTCCTCGACCGACTTCTTGGCCAGCTCGGGGTGCTTCTCCAGCGCGCCGTTGGCGTTGTTCACGTACGCGGCGTGGTGCTTGTCGTGGTGGATCTCCATCGTTTTCGCGTCGATGTGCGGCTCGAGCGCATCGAACGCGTACGGAAGCGGCGGAACCTCATATGCCATGGCGGCTTATCCCCCTTGCACGGAATGTGTGATCTTGATTACGAAATCAGTCTAGCGGCGCTGGGATTCCGACCCATGGAGATGGCAGGCGCGGCGCTCGTGCACAGCCACCGCGGAGGTAAGTGGTTCGAGTCCAACACGGCCCACCAGGCTTTCCGTATCGCAAACCAAGGTTGCGGGGAGGCGGAAGGTCGGAATGATGCTGAGACATGCGAACCCTAGAAGCGTCCGACATGTGCTGAAATCACGCACCTCCCTTCCCGCCATCTGCAAAGGTCATCACTTCGATACGGGCCACGGCCGGCCGGCGAAGAAAGCGACAGCGCCTGCGGCTAGACCGGCGACCCCCCAGACCAGCGCCAACGCGTGGGACGTACTCCACTCAGCAGGTAACAGAAGGAGCCCGACAGGCGCCGCGAGCATGGCAACGAACAGGAGCCAAAAACGCAGCGATGTTCCGGGACGGTCGGGCGGCCGGGGAGCGAGCGGATGGCGGTAGACGATTGCGAGCAAGCTCAGAAGCATTCCAAAGATGGCCGTGGCGCCAAGAATCAGCTCGACGAGGATCCATGGGCTCGGCCAGGCGCCCACGAATGCGTTGAGCGTTAGAAGCGCAAACAGGACACCAAATGTCGTCAGAGCTGCCAACCACACGCTCCGTGGAAGTGGTTGACTCATGTGATTTCTCTCATATCCCGCCATTCGATGTTGACCGGCTCGCCAGCCCGCCCCAAGAACGCGTTGATTCTGAGCTGGGTATCACACCGCGGCACGCCCGCCGCCTCAGGGCCGCGAGCCTATTGCTCGCTTTTCGCTGTGAGCTAGTTCGCAGGGGTAAGGCACAGGAACGAGCTGTCGCGCGGGATATTCACAGCCGGCTTGCGTCCATCTACAGCCAAACCCAATGAGCGAATGGATCGTGAATTCAAGCGCGGACTTCAACGATGTCGACCACGCCCTCCAATCCGCTGAAGTCGTCGATGTTGCGGGTGTACAGAGGCAGGCCGGCGGAAAGGGCGGTGGCCGCGATCAAGAGATCGATCGCCCGCTTGCCACGCGCCTTACGTCCTCCGCTCGTGACTGCGGCGAAGACCCTTCCATACGCTCGAGCCGCAGCGGCATCGAATGGGAGGGCTTCTAAAGTCGCCTGGACCCGTTGCAGGCGATCCTGTCTTGCTGCCCGTTCGTTTGCATCGCGTGTAGCGTGGACGCCTGCGATCAGTTCGGCGAGCGTAATGGCTGCGACGCTTGCTTCCTCCGGCAATGCTGACTCAGGTGGAGGTTCGATCAAGACTGACGTATCGACCATTCCCCGCGCACGTCGCGGTTCAGGCACGCGGTCGCGGATCCTGATCGATCAGTTCGTCAACGGCACCGCTTCACGGCGCCGGACGGGCATGAGCTCCCCGACGGGCACGCCGTTGCGCGTGACGATGTAAGACTCGCCTCGGTCGAGACCGCGCATGATTTCGCCGCTCTCATTCCGAAGCGTCCGCTGGGTGATGACCTTAGCCATGAGGGCAGTGTAGCACGCGTGCGACGGCTGTCAAAAAACCGACCAGTGTGCAGGAAACGGGGTATCGCGAGCCGACGACTCCTTGAACCGAAGGCCATTGATTGCCCCCGTCGTGCACACTCGTCCCGGCGAAACTACGGCCCACCAGAAGTCGCTTGGGCCCGGACCGCCGCGGCGCGTCGCTCGATTTCTCGGGGGTCGCCCAAATATTTGCTCGA
>VBHB01000140.1 GCA_005880315.1 Chloroflexota bacterium
GAGGTCGACAGCGCGAAGGTGCGTATGAACAGCTGGCCATTCACGATCCCAGCGGTCAAGGAGTTCGCCGAGAACGGATTCGAGCCGGCGCCAGGGCTAACGATGTTCATCGGGGAGAACGGCAGCGGCAAGTCCACGCTGGTCGAGGCCATCGCGGCGGCCTGGGCCAGGCATGTTCGCGCCCATCGCGGCAACGTCTCCCTGGCGGCGACAGCCAGGCCCTCAGAAGAAGACTCCAACCTCGATCGCGCCCTGCGCCTCATCGGCACGAGGGGCGGCGGGAAGGGTGGATTCTTCCTGCGAGCCGAAAAGATGCACGAGCTCTTCACGGCGGTCGGGCCGGAGGGTCTATGGGCCGACCGCTTCGGAGGCGTGGACCTGCATACGCGGAGCCACGGCCAGGCTTTCCTGCAGGTGCTCAAGACGCGGGTCGTCGATCCCGGCCTGTACCTTTTCGACGAACCCGAAGCAGCGCTGTCGTTCACGTCTTGCCTGGGTTTGATCGCGCTGCTGGCGCAGATACCGACCGAGGGGATGCAGGCGATCGTCGCCACCCATTCGCCACTCATCGCCGCCACTCCCGGCGCGACCTTGATAGAGGTGGGCGAGTGGGGGATGAGGAAAGTCGCGTACGAGGACCTCGAGCTGGTGCGGTCGTGGCGCCACTTCCTGGACAGCCCTGAGAGCTACGTGAAGTACCTCGGCCCGGGCTAAGCGATCTCACGAAGACACCCACTCGAAGCGCTGGTCGGGGAGTGGGGAGGAGATGAAGGCGGGGCGCGGCTTGAGCACGACGAGGGCGCCGTGACGTTCCTGCAGCCGCTCGACCGCGGCCGCGACCTCCTCGCTGGTTCCGTCGTTGCCGGCCCACAACCGCAGCTGACGGCGGCCCGCCGCTTCGAGCACAGGCAGCTCGATCCACAGCTCGGTGATCGGTGCGCGGGGCTGCCACTCCTTGATCCATCCACCGATGAGGCCGAACAGCTCCGCTGCGCTCGAGAGGGGATGGCGGACGATCGATGACCGCTCCTCGGGCTCGCCAGATTCATAGACGAGCCGCACGCGCACACGTTTCGCCCCCGCGCCGCGTAGGCCCAGCTCATCGGCCAGGTCGCCGCAGAGGGCGCGAGAGACGAAAAGCAGCGCCTCACGATCTTCGATCGGCGGCTCGAACTGGCGATGCGCGCTCGAGAACTGCGGCGGCCGCCACGGAGTGAGCTCGTCGGGTTCCGCGCCGCGTGCGAGCAGGACGGCGTGCCTGCCTTCGCGACCGAGCTGGCTCTCGAGCTCCCGAGGGCCGATCGCAGCTACCGCGCCCAGCGTGCGCAGGCCCAGAAGGTCCAGTCGCTCGAGCTGCTCGGTGTCGAGGGCGAGCTCGCGCGAAGGAAGTGGAGCGAGGAAGGCACGCGCATCTTCGACGTGCACCACACGGCCTGGCCGCGCGCGAGTCGCGGCTACACGCGCCGAGAAAGGTCCCGGCCCCACGCCGAGGCGCGGTTCCCGGCCGATCGCGGTCCTGAGCCTCCGCCGTGCTTCGCGAATCGAATCGCCCGGCCTGACGACCCCGCTGACGTCGAGCCAAGCGATGCCCTCGACCTTGACCTCGACCACAGGCGCAAGGTCGTAGAGCGCGGATGAGATGAGCTCGCGCAGGCGCGCTGCAGCCTCAGGGTCAGGCGCGAGAAATGTTGCTTGAGGACAAAGGTGCTCGGCCTGGCGCAGCGGCATTCCCGGTGCAACACCGAACGGCAGCGCCTCCTCTGAGGCTGCGATCACGTGGTCGTCCCATCGTCCGACGACCACAGGGCTGCCGTAGAGATCGGTGCGCTTCGCAAGCTCGAGGTGTCGAGTCAGACCACAGCAGACACGCATTCCATCTCCGCCTTTTCAAGTGGCACCTCGATGACCGGTTTGGAAAAAGGAAGCTGCGGTCCAAGCGAGTAGCGGATCTCGAGCTCGGACTCACCGAGGGGTGGCGCTACCCGATTCTTGAGACAGCGCGTGATCGTGCGCAGGCCCACGAGCTCGCCACGGTCCCATACCCAGTCGATGCGCGAGAAGCCGAGGCTGAGGCTCGAGGCATGGGCGAGCGCACGCCCTGGAGCATCGACCACTCCGACGAGCACGGTCCCCGATCGATTGGCGCTTGCCTCCAATGGCCCGAGCCATGGCTCGGGGATCTCTCCCATTAATAGGATGAAGCCCGCTCCCGCCCGGGCCAGCGCCGTCGCCGCCTCTCCCGACGGCTCGGGATCGAGACGCACCACGCTCAACGCGCTCAGCTCCGGATCGAAGGGTGAGAGCGACCATGGATCGAAGTCGCCACGAGGGTCGATCACCACCGCGTGCGCGAACTCACGTGTGGCGGCTGCGAGCAAGCTCAGTGCGATGGTGAGCTTGCCGGAGGTTCCGCTTCCGGTCAGGAGCGTCAGCCGGCCGCGAGGCAGCCCTTCGATTCCACTCAGGCGATCGAGTGGGGTGGAGCTCGGCCAGGGCTGCGGGGGCGGAAGTTCACCCGCCCTCGTCAGCGCCTGGCTGCCAAAGCGGACCCGAATCGTGCTGATGGCGTGTTCGAGCTGTGTTGCCTGCATCGTTCTCCAAAGGACGGGCCTCCGGTTGGGACGCAGGTAGAAGAAGGAGGTGTCTCTAGTGTAACGAACAGATGTTCGAAGTCAAGAGGCTTCATCAAAGTACTCGCCTCCCCACGCAGTGGGGAGGTCGACCCGCGGCGCTATGCGCCGCGCGTCGGGTGGGGGTGATGAAGCTCTCAATCCCGATGACCGCGAGAGCCGTCCTTCTCTATGTGTCAGAAAAAAAGCGAGCGCCGGAGCTCCACAGAACCCCGGCGCGTCAACGATCGAACTAGGTAACGACGAAAGAAGAAGTTGTTACTTCTTCTTCTTGGCGGCCTTCTTCTTGGCTGCCGGCTTCTTGGCGGCCTTCTTCTTTGCCATCATTCTCTACCTCCTTCGCTTAGTGATACGGACCCGAGGTTCCATGGATTGGCGGGCTGGAATCCCTCGTGTGACGTGATGGACGATTTCTTCTGCACGCACCTCCTATGCAAACCCACGGGTTTCGCCGCGCAGCCTCTTCGATGAGGTCTCCGAGACGTTGGCGGTCATGCGAAATGGTCCGCTAACTCGCGTCGGGTCCGTCGCCTCTGTGGTGGCAACCACGAGCAGCATCGCCATACAAGTTGTGTTGATACATCGATTGCATCCCCCACGTCAAGAGATCAGTAAGATTTTTTTTCATGCGCTGCCCGGTGAAATGCTTCGAATGTGGCACCTTCACGATGTCTCTCGACCTCTCAAAGGACCATCAACACATCGCATGCGAGCGATGTGAGACGGTGTGGTGCGCAGTGTGCGTGGCTCGCATCGAGGTAAAGATTTCGCCTGAATGGTTGAAGCAGCGGCACATCGCCGAGCTCAACTGATGCGAATCGTTCTCGGTCACGGCGCATCGGGCAACGCGGCCTCGATGAAGCCTTATGTGGTGGGTTTCAAGCGGCGAGGAATCGAAGCGAGCGCTGTTGACCTTCCTCGCGGAGGCGCCGAGCGCGCGGTCCCCGTCTTCATCAAGGCCTCGGGTCGCGGGCATGAGGTCATCGGAGGCGGGCAGTCCTTCGGTGGACGCGTCGCGAGCATGGCGACGCTCGAGGCGGACTTCGGCGGCCTCATCCTCTTCTCCTATCCGCTCCATCGTCCTGGCTTCCCCGAGCAGCTGCGCACCGAGCACTTCCCAAACATCAAGTGCCCGACCCTCTTCATGAGCGGCGACCGCGATCCCTTCGCGCGCATCGAACTATTGAAAGAAAAGATCAAGCTCATCCCCAACGCGCG
>VBHB01000141.1 GCA_005880315.1 Chloroflexota bacterium
ATCACCTGGGCCGTGCCTTCGATGCGGACCACGTCACCGCCGTCGGGCGTGGAGTTGAGGTGCAGCGAAACGAGCTTGCTGCGTTCGATGTTGCGCACCTTCTGGCCCGGAACCGAGTAGATGTCGAAGGTGTCGCCCTCGAAGAGAAACCAGACCGGCACCACCAGCGGCCTGCCATCGGGGTTGGTGGTCGCCAGCCAGATGACGATCTCCCTCTTCAGCCGGCTCGCGACGTGCTTGCCGCGAGCGGTCGTCGTGTCCAGCAGCTTGCGATTGAGCGGCGCCACTATTGGATAAGAATATGGCGATGAGCCAGAAGACACAGAAGACC
>VBHB01000142.1 GCA_005880315.1 Chloroflexota bacterium
GCGGAGGGTGCACCCATCGAGGAGCACGTCGACAAGGGCCATTTCATGATCCGGACCGAGGTCACGTGCGCCAGCTGCGGCGGCCACCTGGGTCACGTATTCGACGACGGCCCCGATCCCACCGGCCTTCGCTACTGCATCAACTCGGCGTCGATCGCTCTCGAGCCAAAGTAGAAAGTAGCTTCCGAACGATCGGGCTCGGCTCCTTCGGCTGCCACGCCTTGTAGGCGTCGCGCAGCGGCACCGGCCATTCGATGTCGAGATCGATGCGCGTGCCGAATGAGCCGGCGCCGGCAAGGACTCTCAGCGACAGCTCGAGGACCTGACGGTGCATCACGGCATCGCCGGGCATTCCGAACGCGAGCCCGAATGGAAACTCGACGCCGACGATGCGCGGCGCTTTTCGCTCCTGGGCGACCGCCGGCATCATCGTGACGACCACCGTGGGAATCCCCGCCGCTTCGATCCAGCGTGCCAGCACGGGCACGTTCGAGCAGCAGTCGGGTCAAGCCGGCGCGAGGACGACCCCGTCCACCTGGCGCTCGCGGAGCCAGGCGATCAGCTGAGGCGCGGTGTCGGTGCGCCAGCCCTCCAGGCTGCGGTCCTGGTAGCCCATGACCGAAAGATGCTCGGCCGTGGCGCTTCCGATCAGGCGTTCTGAAACGAGCTCATCCAGTGTGCGCAGCGGCAGCGCGACCTCGGGATCGGATCGAATGTCGTCGTGACTGATGTGCAGGTGCGCGACCTCGAGGTCCGCCGCCTCCACGTTCGATGGTATCGATCGCCACGAGGGATCGCCCCATTCCGGCTCACGCTGCTCCCGCTCGACGTCAAAGGACGCCTGGGAGGACTTGACGTAGATCCCGGCTGAGGTGAGCAGGGCAATCCGCGACGCGGCCAGCCGCTTCTCGAACGGGGCCCATACCGGAGCTTCTTCGCCGGGAAACGGTCCGCGGCCTTCGTACAGGGGCCGGAAGCTGCGAGGCAGGAATCGATAGCTGTCGACGATCACCGATCTGCGCCGACCAGGATGCCCGTCACCACCGGCTTCACACCACCGCCGACCTCGATACGGGTGGGAATGTCTTTGTCGGCCCCGTAAGCGAGCCGGATGTGGACGAAGCTCTGGCGGCGCATCTTCGTCCCCTGCTCACTGGTGATGACAACGTTAGCCGCCCGCGGGATCAGCCCGTATCGGACTGCGAATGCCCCGAGCGGCCCGCTCCCCGATCCCGTGGCCGGGTCCTCGTCGATTCCGAACACGCCTGGCGCGAACATCCGGCTAAACAGGCGGCTCTGGCCCGTGACGGTGAACAGAAACACGGGAAGGGCCTCGCGCGCACCGAACGCCGTGGTGAGCCGGGCCTTGTCCGAGATGGCGGCGTCGACAGCTCGCGCATCCTTGAGGGCGACGTAGAGGAATTCGTTGCCTGTGCTCGCGACCTGCAGCGGGACATCGGGCACGAGGTCCGACTCCTGCAGACCGATGCCCTCTGCAATCCGGGCACGATCGGGAATCACATCGCCATACGTCAACGGCGGATGTGTCATCCAGAAGGTGAGGCCGTTCGCGCCACTTTCGCCGCGAACCGGGACAGGTCCGACGCCTTCTTCGAGAGTGAACTCGGAATCTCCGTTCGCGACCAGGCCCTGCGTCGCCAGCACCCAGGCGGTGCCGACCGTCGGGTGGCCGGCGAAGGCCAGCTCCTTGCCGGGCGTGAAGATGCGCACGCGGGCCGCGTAGTCGGGGCGCGACGGCGCCATCACGAAAGTCGTTTCCGAGAAGTTCATCTCGCGCGCGATGCGCTGCATGACGTCGTCCGCGATGTCGCCCGCGTCGAGCACCACCGCGAGCTGGTTGCCGGCGAGCGCCTTGTCTGTGAACACGTCGACGATGTGGATCGGGTAGCTCATCTCTCCTTCTAACCGGTGCTCAGCTTGGACCCTTTCATCCGGCCAGCGCGGAGATGGCCGCGACCAGGCCGAGCCCGGCTATGGCAAGGCCGCTGAGCGTGCCCATGCCGCGGATGACGCGTGGGGTGATGCGCGCGCGCAGGCCGGTCGTGGCGCCCGCAAGCAGACACCACCACGCCGCCGACCCGAGCAGGACGGCGAACACAACGAAAGCAGGCCGCAGGTATCCGCCGCCGGCGCCGGCGCCCAGCGTGGCCGCCAACGCGGCAAACGAAAGGATGGTCGCCGGGTTGGTGATGGTCAAGCCGAGCGTGGACAGATACGCCCACGCCAGGTGGCGGCCATTGGCGACCGGCGTCGCCAGGTCCTTGGGCTTTTCGAGCGCGATGCGAACGCCCAACACGATCAGCAGCGCCCCGCCGGCGAGTGCGAGAGCTTTGCGCTCGCCGGTAAGCAACGAGGTGATCGCGGTGATGCCGAACACGGCCACCGCCGCATAGAAGCCGTCCGCGGTGGCGACGCCAAGACCGGAGACGAGGCCGAACAGCCAGCCGCGGACGAGGGTCCGCCTAAGGCAGAGGAAGAAGATCGGGCCGGGCGCCGCAGCGACGGCTAAGCCGAGGACGAATCCCCGAATTAGCAGGCTGGACACCCGGACCCCTCATCGGCGGGCACATTGTATTAGGGAAAGAAGGGGACCGATTCTCCGGTTTCGACGTGCTTCTTCAGCCGGCCGACGATCCGTCCCCACGTGTAGTTGACCGACGCCAGCTCCGCCGGCGGCACGGACTCAGGCCACCCCGCGTGGCTGAACCTGACCTCCTGCCCGCCTTCCTTCGCGGGCGCGATTTCCCACGTGATCGATGTGTCTTCCCAGCCGGGGAACCCGCCGGGGCTCGACCACCGCACCAACTTTCTGGGCTTCAGCTCCGCGACTTTCAGCTCGAGCTTCGGGCCGCCGAAGCCGAATGTGGCTGTAGACCCGACCTTCGGTTCCGCGTGGCTTTCCCTGGTCCAGAAGCTGGCCAGCCCCTTTCCCGTCGAGATTGCCTCATAGATCTTTTCCGGATCCGCTTCGATCGTCACGGTGTGCATCAACGGTCCAGCCATTATTCCCTCCTGAAGTCTTGACTTAATTAAGCTACATCTTAAACTACGCCATGTGGTTACACAAGCAAGCAAACGGGCCGCCGAGGGCGATCCGCTGCTGGCGCTCGCGAATCCACGCCGGCGCGAGATTCTGCGCTTGGTGTGGAGCGAAGAGCAGTCGGCCGGGGAGATCGCGCGCGCATTCGACGTCAGCTGGCCCGCCATCTCTCAGAACCTGCGCATTCTGAAAGAGTCGGGCCTGGTTCACGAACGCCGCCAAGGCACCAGCCGTCTGTATCGCGCCGACCGCCGCTCACTGCGTCCGCTCGAGTCGTACCTTCGTCGTATGTGGGAGCGGGATGTCGACCGCCTCCGGCTGCTGGCTGAGGCCGAGGAGAAAAAGCGGTCGAAGAGATGATCAAGGGCGGCCTCAACGTCGAGGTCGTCCGAAGGATCGCAGCCCCACCCGGAACGGTTTTCTCCTTCCTGGTGGAGCCGGCGAAGTTCACCGCCTGGATGGGGGTCGGCGCCGAGCTGGACCCCAGGCCCGGCGGGCGCGTACGCATCAGGATCGACCACGGTCGAGATCACCCTGACCCCGGACGGCAACGGAACTGTGCTCCGGCTTCGACACCTGCTGCTGCCGAACGAAGACGAAAAGCAGTCGCATCTCGGCGGGTGGAATCTCTACACCGGCAAGCTGGCGGCGCTTCTCAACAGTCCTTAGCCCCTCGGGCGGGTCGCGACCGCGTAACCTGAAGGCCGACCTTGCGGATCGGTCTCGGCCTACCCAACGCTGACAAGAGCCTGACCAATGGAAGGCTGCTCATCGACATCGCACATCGCGCCGACTCGCTCGGTTTCTCCACGCTGGCGACGATCGGCCGGGTTGGCTATCCAAACTATGAAGAGCTCATCACCCTCGCCGCGGCCGCCGCCGCGACGGCGAAGATCGGGCTCTTCACCAACATCCTGCTGGCCGCCACTCGCGAGCCTGTTCTGCTGGCCAAGCAGGCCGCCACCCTGGACCAGGTTTCGGGCGGCCGGTTCGTGCTCGGCATCGGTGCCGGTGGCCGGCCCGATGACTTCGCTGTGACCGGCACAGATTTTCATACTCGAGGACGCCGCCTGGATGCGGCCTTGGAGCTGATGCAGCGGGCCTGGCGCGGCGAGCCTGTGCCTGGGACCGAGCAGCCCGTGACGCCACGGCCGGTGAGCGGCGACGGAGTCCCGATCATGTTCGGCGGAGGCGCCGAGGCCGTGATCAGGCGCGTCGTGAAGTACGGCGTCGGCTGGACGGCGGGCGGCGGAACGCCCGAGAGCCTGACGGCGATGATGGAACGCATCAACGCTGCGTGGAAGGCAGAGGGACGGGCAGGCAAGCCGAAGTTTCGTGCCCTCGGCTATTTCGTCCTCGGCGACGAGCTGCATGAGGAGGCGGAATCCAACCTATTGAGCTACTACGGCGAGTTCGGAGCCCGGGTTTGGAACGGCACGATCAAGTCTGCCGCCGAGGCCAAGGAACGGGTGAAAGCGTCCGAAAAGACCGGCGTGGACGAGCTCATCCTTTTCATGAGCGCACCACACCTCGAGCAGGTGGATCGGCTGGCGGAGGCGGTCCTGTAGCGCGGCGTTGCCTTCCGCCCGCGCCCGGCGTTTGATCCACTGATGCTGAAGAGGTTGCTGTCGGGCCTGATCGTGGCGGCTGCGGTCACGGTCGCGAGCGTCGTTCCGGCCGCCGCGTCATGCGCGAGCGGCGGGCCCAGGTCGATCGGCGATCAGCTCGCCAGCAGCTCGGTCGTGTTCGTGGGCACCGTCCTGTATACCTCCGACCAGGACCGCGTCGCCCGCGTCAAGGTCGAGTCGATCTGGAAAGGGCCTTCGATGGCCGCGTACGTCTACGTTCACGGGTCACCGGTGTCGGGACCGTTCACCTTCTCCAGCGTCGACCGCCGCTACGAGGCGGGTCAGCGGTATCTGTTCGTTCCTGTCAACGACAGAATGCCGTTCGACGACAACAGCTGCAGCCTCACGCAGCTCTACACGTCCGAGCTGGCCGCCCTGGCGCCGAAGGATGCGCGATCCCCAGCCTCTGCGACCTTCAACGATTACGTTCAAAACTTCACGGGCCAGTACGCGTGGTCGGCGCCTCTTGCCGTGCTGCTGGTGGTCTCCGTCGCGACCATCGCGATCGTGAGAGGGCGACGCAGACGCACGCCGCAGTGAAAAAGACGGCGGCTCATCCCACCGGATTTCGGGTTCGTTTGCTGCCAGACCGACATCAAGCTCACCTGAACCGCATCGCGACGTCGGGGCGGTTCGTGATGAGCACGGCGACACGGGGGTCGCGCATGAAGCGTTCGATCTCGACCTCTTCGTCCACCGTCCACACCCAGGCCGGCATGCTCGTGCGCTCGCAAAAGGCCAGCACGCTAAGTCGGGCGAGTCGCTCGTGGACGGCGGCGAAGTCCG
>VBHB01000075.1 GCA_005880315.1 Chloroflexota bacterium
CGGACCTTGTCAAAGGAGAGCTGCCCGGCGGCGAATGCGGCATCGATGCTGGGCAGCGAATTCAAGGCCTGGCCTACCCGCAGCAGCTCGCCGCCGGTGTGCTCGTTGAAGCCGGCGTTGATGGTCAGCCAGTGCGAGAAGGAGCGGATGCCGGCATCGCACCAGCCGCCGATCTCGTCGAACTTGGCGCACGCCTTGGCGACCTTGGCCATGGTCGCGTGGACCTGTGCCGAGCCTTCACAGATCTCGTTCTGGAGGGCCCTGGCGAGCTCCTGGTTTTTGAGGCTGACGCCGCCATATTCCACACGAGAAATTATACCAAACAGACGTTCGCGCAAGGCCCTTAACAGGCGAAATTCAAGATCAATTTGCGAAGAATTTCTGTCGCGAACCGATGGCCTCCCAAGCCCACCCAAACACCCCTTTCCCAGACTCCTTTTCCGAGTCCGTCTACGCGCCAACTACTGCTGCGAAACCCAAGGCCTCCGGGCCCACCCAAACTCCCTCATCCCAGTCCGTCTACGCGACAGCTACTGCAGCGACCCCACGGCCTCCGAGGCCCACCCAAACTCCCTTTTCCCAGTCCCGCCCCGTCCCGTCCCGGTGCGTGGGGAGAAGAACCTAGGCCAGAGTCCGCCGGGAAGGGAGCTTGCTCGCCGCCGCGCTCAACGCCTCGAGGTCACCGAGGGCCAACGCGAGCAGGTCCCGAGGCGGGGTATACAAAGACTTGACGAGGTCGCCCCGCATCCTCTTTCCCTTCGCCGTCAGAACCACCTCTTTCACCCGCCGATCGCCCTCCCGCGCGACTCGCCGCGCCAGGCCATGGCTTTCGAGCCGGTCGACAAGCCAGGTCGCGTTGGACGGATCGCATCTCCACTCGTCGGCGAGGGCGCGCATCGAGCGGCCGGCCTCAGGGTCGAGGCTGGAAAGTGCGCGGCTCTCCGCGGGGGTGATGCCGAGGCGATCCAGCACCGCCACCCGATCGGCAGCGGTGGCGACGATGTAATCGAAGATGAGCCGCCACGCTGCCGAGGCGGCCTCCTCTTTGGCCTTCGAGCCCGCTGCCATGGTGACCATGCTACGCGCAAATGCTTGAAATAGCTGTATAGTTGAGGCAATTCAACTAATGCCGCTCTCGAAGGCGGCGCTGGGGAGGTAATTTCATGAGCAGAACCGTCACCGCCGTTCACATGACGCTGCGCATTTCCGGAGCGTTGCTCATCCTGCTGGGCCTCGCGATCTGGACCGGGCGGGCCGACGCGATCATCCCTGTCCACGAATTCCTCGGTTTCGTGCTCGTCCTGTCGCTGTGGACGCTGGCGTTCTTCGGGGCACGAGCGGGTGTCCCAAGGGGCATAGTGATTGCGGCCATAGCGTGGGGCCTGATCGCGCCGCTCCTCGGCCTGACGCAAGCCAACCTGCTCACCAACAACTGGCACTGGGTCATCCAGGTATTGCACCTGTTGGTCGGCCTTGCCGCGATCGGGACGGGTGAGGGCCTGGTGCAGAGGATGCGGCGCGTAGGCGCGACGCCGGCGAAGGCCGCGTGACGACGCGGAGGCTGCTCGAGGGCAAAGTCGCCATCGTCACCGGCGCAAGTCGCAGCATCGGTGCAGCCTCCGCACGCGCTTTCGCCGACGCCGGGGCGGCCGTTGTGCTGGCCGCCAGAACCGAGGCGGCGATCCGGGCCATTGCCCAGGACATCGAGTCCAAAGGCGGCAAGGCCATCGCCGTGCCGACCGATGTGACGGACCCGGAATCGGTCGCTCGCCTGGTCGAGCAGGCGGTGGCGAGATTCGGCCGCGTCGATATCGCCTTCAACAACGCCGGCGCGGGCCAGCTGCCCACGCCACTGGCCGACATCTCCTTCGAAGACTTCGAGATCGGTCTCAAGGCGAATCTCTACGGCGCCTTCCTGGGCATGAAATACGAAATCCCCGCGATGCTGGCCGCGGGCGGCGGCGCCATCGTCAACATGTCCTCCACCGCCGGGCTGCAGGGCGCGCCCGGCATGGGGCCGTATGCAGCCGGCAAGCACGGTGTGGTGGCGCTCACCAAGGCGGCCGCCCTCGACTACGGCAAGCGCAATATCCGGGTCAACGCCATCGCGCCCGGCCCCATCGTCAACGAGCAGATGAGCCAGCTGGGCGAGGAGAGGTTGCAGCAGATCGCGCGTTTCGTCCCGCTCGGAAGGGTGGGCCGCGTCGAGGAGGTCGCGCTGGCAGCCGTGTGGCTGTGCTCGGACGAGGCTTCGTTCATAACCGGGGCGGTGCTGTCTGTCGACGGCGGCCGCCTTGCGGGCGGCGCCGGCATCTGAGGCGTCCGCACACATGTGCAGGATTGGCCGTCTCCCCCGGACTAGATGGGACGATTAGTGCCCGAATGGCGGAACCCCATCGCCCAGCGACGTGAACCAAGGTGAGCTGGTCGGTCTCCTTCGCGACGGTGTTGGCGCGAAAGGAGGCCGATGGGCAGATCTCGGTGCGGGAGAAGGCGCCTTCACGCTTGCGCTCGCGGAGCTGCTGGGGCCGGGAGCCGACATCACAGCAGTCGACCGCGACGCGGGACCGCTGCGAGAGCTCGCGGAAGCGATGCGAAAGAGGTTCCCGGCGACTCGGCTGGATGTTGTGAAGGCCGATTTCAGCCGTCCCCTGGCCCTCGCCAACCTCGACGGCATCGTCATGGCCAACTCCCTGCATTTCGTGCGTGACAAGGGCCCGGTCCTTGCCCATGTGAAGTCGATGCTGCGCCCAGGCGGCCGCTTGATCGTGGTCGAGTACGGGTCCGATCGCGGCAATCCGTGGGTGCCGCATCCGTTTTCCTTCGACCGGTGGGAGCAGGTGGCGGCCGAGGCCGGCTTCGAGAACACCCGGCTCATCGGAACCGTGCCCAGCCGCTACCTGGGCAGCATGTACTCGGCTGTTACTTTCGCGCCTCTCCCCAAGACAGCTGATTGAACGCGTAGTAAACGGCGTTGAAGGCGTAGAGCGCGACCACCAGCCATGTGCTGACGAAGGCAAGCCCGATCGACACGGCGTAGATGATGAGACCGAGCGCAAAGCGCGGCAGCACCGTCCTTGGCCGGGCACCCTGGACCTCGGGTCTGAGCAGGTTCGGATGGGTGAGCGCCCAGGCCACCAGGGCCTGGAACGCGATGGCCATGAGCGTCATCACCACGGCGTAGAAAGCGGCCGCCACCGACCCGTTCTGGCCAGAGTTCAGGTAGCGGCCGAGCAGCGCGGTGGGGTAGGGCAGGAGCACTACTGTCATGAGAAGGACCAGGTTGATGAACTGGATCGTGCGATCGACCGCGCGCAGGTTCCTGAAAATCGTGTGGTGGTTGATCCAGACGACACCCACGGTAAGAAAGGTGGCGACGTAGGTGACGAGCTGCGGCCACTGGCTGAGAACGGTGGCGAGAAGCCTTCCCGATCCAACCTCGGGAACGGTGAACTGGAGCACCAGGAGAGTGATAGCAACTGCGAATACGCCGTCGGAAAACGCTTCGACGCGCGACGTGTTCACGAATTCACCTCCCCACCATGTGGGGAGGTCGGCGGGGCCCTTTCGGGCCCCGCCGGGTGGGGCGAAGGGAATTCTTAATTCGGCTATTAGAAGACTTGCGAAGTCGAAGACGGCGCGCTCGGGGTGCCGGCGCCGTGGCGTCCGCGACCGTGTCGCCGCAACCACCGGCCGATCATCACCCGGCGATCGCCGGACGACCGCCCGCCGCCACCCGGATTGAACCGCTTGGTGACGCCTCCCATCGTGGCGCCCCAGGTGACGTACTTGTGGAAGCGCTCCTCGGCCTCCTGGGCGATCCGGATCCGGTCGCCGCGAGTCTCCTCGCGGAATCGGGAGATCCGGCCCGCGGCCGCGCCCTCCTTCTCTTCGGGCGTGCTGCCGAGGTCGACCTCGGGCAGCGCTCCCAGGACCACGATCTGGTCGTCCTCGACCGTGACCTCCACTCCCACAAACCAGCCGTCTGGGAGTCTTCCGGCAAACCAACCCTTGATCGATCCGAGCTCTTTTGCATCCATGATTACAATATTACGCAGTAAATGTCAGAAAGCAAGTCGATGGGTTTTGCAGCCGCTCGGTAAGCTGCGGAGCAGCACATGGCGATGATGGGGCCGGGCAGCGGCCCGCCGATGGTCCACTGGTGGCTGGGCAGGCGTAAGTCGGCCGACTCAGGACCCGCAAACAGCGGTCTCACCGGCGACCCCGGCGTCGAGCTGCCGCCCGAGGACCAGGGACCGAAGGACCTCCGCGGCCGCTGGCTGAACTTCAAGCAATCGGTCACGGGCACGACGGCCGCGCTGCCTCGCGTCCTGCGATTGGTTTGGGAGGCAAGCCCGGGGATCACGATCGCCCTGTTCGCGACCACCGCGGTCGCCGGTGTGATCCCGGCCGCCGCCGCCTATACCGCGAAGCTCCTGACCAACGCGGTCGTGCAGGGCATCGGGATCAACCAGTTCCACCGGCCGGATCGCGAGTCCTTCGCCAGCCTCGACCCGTCCGGGCCGCTGGGGCATCTGCACACGCCCATCTACACGGCCGTCCAGATGATCGCCGTCCTGGTCGTCGTGCAGCTCGTGCTGTTCGCCATCACCGCGCTCTTGGGCACGCTTCGCAACATCACCCAGCAGCTGCTCCAGAACGAGGTCTCGATGCGGATTCAGCTCATGGTCATGCAGAAGGCCGCTTCCCTCGACCTCGCGTTTTACGAGGACCCTGCGTCCTACGACCTGCTGCGCCGCGCGCAAACCGACTCCATCAACCGGCCGGTGATCATGATCTCGACGGCGTTCGGCCTGGTGCAGACGCTGCTGACCTTCATCACGATGATCGCGCTGCTGCTGGTCGTCAGCCCGCTGCTTGCCGCGATCGCGCTGGTCTCGCCGATTCCAGCATTCATCGCCGACACCCGCTACGGCTGGCGCGGCTACAACATCGCGCGTTGGGGTTCGCGGCTCCTGCGCCGCATGAACTACCTGGTCACGCTCGTGACCACCGACAGCTACGCCAAGGAGGTGAAGCTGTTCGGCCTCGGCCAGTACTTCATCGATCGCTACCGCATGATCGCCAAGAATTACTACAGCTCCCAGCGCTCGCAGGTGGCGCGTCGCTACATGACCGGGTTTGCGCTGGGGAACCTGAGCACGATCGTCACCTCGCTCACCTACTTATATGTGGCACTGCAGGCGATCGCCGGCAGGCTCACGCTCGGTGACCTCACCCTGTACACGACGGCGGCCTCCCAGGTGCAGGGCTCGATCCAGGGCATCCTGGGCGGCTTCTCGGGGATGTACGAGCACAACCTGTATCTCAACAACCTGTTCGAGCTGATGGAGACGAAGACGGCGATGCCCGTCCCGACGACCGTGGTCAAGGTGCCGAAGCCGATGCGCGGAGAGATCCGCTTCGACAACGTGACCTTTGCCTACCCGGGCGCGGAATCGAATGCGCTGTCGAACCTCAGCTTCACGGTGAAGCCGGGCGAGACACTCGCCATCGTGGGCCGAAACGGCGCCGGGAAGACCACGCTGTTCAAGCTCATCTGCCGTCTTTACGACCCCAACGACGGTCGCATCCTCATCGACGATGTCGACATCCGGGAGTTCGATCCCAACGAGCTGCGCGCCCAGATCGGCGCCATGTTCCAGGACTACGTCACCTACCAGGCGACCGCGGCCGAGAACATCGGCCTCGGCAACGTGGGCGACATCAACGACCGGGAGCGGATTGAGCTGGCAGGCAAGCAGGGCGGGGCTGAGGAGCTGATCACCGGGCTTCCGGAGGGCTATGACACCGCGCTGGGCAAATGGTTCGACCAGGGAGTGAACCTCTCGGGAGGGGAGTGGCAAAAGGTGGCGCTGTCGCGGGCGTTCATGCGCGACGCCAAGATCCTGCTGCTCGACGAGCCGACGTCGGCCCTCGACGCCCAGGCGGAGTACGACCTGTTCGAGCGGCTGCGCTCGCTTACGCGTGGCCGTACCGCCGTGTACATCTCGCACCGGTTCTCCACCGTGCGCCGCGCCGACCGCATCGTTTTCCTCGAACACGGACGCCTGGTCGAGGAGGGTACGCACGCCGAGCTGATGAAGCTCAATGGCCGCTATGCGCGCCTTTTCCGCATGCAGGCGTCTGCCTACACGGGCGAGGACATCGTCCCCGAACCCGAAGAGGATGTAGCGGCGCTTTAGAGTTTCCGGGCATGCCGGCCCGGTTCACCACAGCGACCTGGGTCGGAATCGCGCTCGGCGTCGCTACCACCGCCGCTTACCTGATCGGCGCCGGCCGTTCCTTCGGCTACGACGCCGCGGCCACCTTCGCCAGCTACGTCGCCACACCCAATCTGATCGATGCGTTCGCGGTCCATGCGGTGATGCCCAGCATCCCCTTGAAAAGCATCGCTTCCAACGACCATGTCTTCCTTTCTCTCATCAGTCACGTCATCTATTCGCTGACCGGTTCCCGCAGCGAGATCGTGTACCGGCTGGTGCCGGCAATGGCGGCGGGGGGGACCGTGGGGCTGTCGGCGGCGGCTCTGGCCAAGCGCTTCGGCCTCCTGGCGGGGACATCGGCCGGGATCTTCATCGCGACCAACCCGATCTTCGTCGAGAACAGTCGCGACCTCCGCGGCTACAGCCTCGCCGCATTGCTTGCTCTCGCGGCCACCTTGATATTGATTCGCGGCGGGTGGACTGGTTGGCGGCTGGCAGCGTACGCGGCGCTGTTGGGTCTCGCTATCGCCACGCACGTGTTCGCGATCGTGGTGCTGCTGGTCCACGTCGTCTGGATGGTGATGCGCAGGGCGTGGCCGGAGCTCAAGCAGCTGGCCCCGGCCTGGATCGGGGCCTTCGTGATCGGCGCTGCGGCCAACGCCAACATCGAGTACATGGAGCTCGTGCAGCACGGTTTCCCGCCGAGCCTGTACCACCCCACCTTTCCCCGCGACCTCATCCTGTTCCTGGTCGGGGGACCGGTGGTGCTGAGTGTCGGCCTCTGGCTGAGCACGGCGGCGCTGGGCGTGTGGGCGGCGCGTCGCGAGCCACGGGTGTGGGCGGCGATCGCTGTGGTCGCGGCGGTGGTCGCGGTCCTCTGGCTCGTGCTGCAGCCGGCCTACCTCTACCCGCGGTTTTTCATATTCCTCATCCCCGGGTTGGCCTACGTGATGGCCGCCGCCGTCCAACGCTGGAAGGTGCTGGCGCCGGTCGTCATCGCGGGGGCGGTCGCGGCGATCGCGGGGCAGGTGCCGGGCTATGCCGACGACCCACTGGCGCTGCCCCAGGCGGCGAAAGCGGTCCAAGAGGTGCGGGCCGGCGGCGGGCAGCCTTGCGTGATCCACGCGGACGAGCAGGTGCTCGCGGCATATACAACCGATTTCCATGTGGTCAGCAGCGCCGATGAGCTGCAGGAATGCACCGCGGTCGTTGTGGTGAGCTGGAACGTCGATTTGGCGTTGCGAGATCTGGCGGCGCAGGAGTTTCCGCGCCGGACGCTTCTACCCGCTTACTACCCCGCCGTGGTGCTCGGGCGCTGAGCCCGATCCCCTAGATGCTGGCGTGCGTGTGGTTCAGCTGTAGGACGCGTACCGCGCGGCCACGCATTCGGTCGCAGCGCCAGCAGAAAACCACGGCATCGATGCCCCACGGCAGGACCCCTTGCAGCAGTACCTCTCGCTCGCGACGGTGCATAAGCCAGCAGATGAAAAAGCTCATCGAGCCCGACGAAGCTATCACGCGGTCAACGACAAAACAAAGGAGAGATTGTTAAGACTTTGTGAGTAGGCGGTCGATCTTGGCGGCGAGGATGAAGTCGTTTTCGGTGAGGCCGCCGGCGGCGTGGGTGAACAGGTGGACTGTTAAGGAGCCATAACTGAGGAGCAGGTCGGGGTGGTGGCCCTCGGCCTCGGCCACCTTGGCGATGAGGTTGACGAGCTCAACGCCGGGCATGAAACCCTTGAACTTGAAGGTCTTGGTCAGCCTCATGTGGCCCTCGGAATCCTCCACGGTCCAACCGTCGAGCTGCTCGAGGCCCTGCCCGACCTCGTGGCTGGACCAGGGGGGCGTCCCTGGCTCGCACTTGACGCAATGCCGCTCGGCCAGGGGTTTGGGATCGGACACGGGTTGATGGTAGCTGCGTCCCCCGCCGAGGAGAGGGGCGTGGAGCGGAATCGAGGGTGGGTAGAATTGTCCTTCCCGCCGGGCGCGCGCGACGCGCACTCTGCAGGGCGGCTAGCTCAGCGGGAGAGCGCTTGCCTCACACGCAAGAGGTCGTTGGTTCAAACCCAACGCCGCCCACCATCGTTCGTGGCCCCGTCGTCTAGTGGACTAGGACGCAGCCCTCTCAAGGCTGAGACCGCGGGTTCGAATCCCGCCGGGGCTACTTCTACAACACCTGATAGCTGATGTAGTAGTCTGCATGCCATGTCTCGTTCAGCAGCCGACGAACTCGATGTTGCCGCCGCCGCCGCGGTGGCTGGTCGCTCCGCCGAAACGGTGCGGCGGTGGGTATGGTCGGGGCGGTTGCGCGCCCACAAGCGTGGCAACAAGCTCCTGATCGCGCGCTCGGATCTCGATCGGCTACTCGGCTCCAGTGGTATCGCGGGCGCCATGTCGCTTGCTGACTGGGTCGCTGCCGTAGAGAAGTCTGGCCTAAAGAAGGGACCTCGCGGTGCGACGGCGGCTGGCCTTGTCCTCGAGGAGCGGCGGCTCCTATCTCTGGGCCGCGGCGCCGATGCCCGTTCTTGACGCGAGTGTCGTGGTTGACTGCGTGGCTCCGGGCATCGACTCCTCATCGTCTGCGATGCGCACAATGCGTCGTCTGTCGTCTGAAAGCGCCGACCTCATCGCGCCCCGTCTGCTCCTGACTGAATGCGCCAACGCGCTCCTGACGGGTGTGAAGAGAGGCAAGTGGAGCGGCGCCGCTGCTGATCTTGCATACGGGTTCTTGGTCAAGCTTCCCTTCCGACTCGCGGATGATGCGCAGCATATGGACCGTGCCTGGGAATTGTCCCGGCGCTACGACAACCACCCCATATACGACATGGTCTACGTGGCCGTGGCTGAGGCGGCGAGCACGACGTTGATCACGGCTGACTCGAACCTGCGCTCAAGGCTGAGCCACCTCGCCTGGATCAAGGCCCCAGACGCTTGAACTCGAGGCGGGGCGACTGTGCCGAAAGTTGGCATTCGCACTCGCTTCGATTCAATGCCTTCGCTTGCACCACTGATTGCACCCCCGGGGCGGTGAGCGCCGGCTACTGCTGCCCGACGCTCGCCGCAGCGCGATCTCAGGCCGCGCCGGCCGCCGTGGCTCTTGCCGAGGGATGCATCTCGGTCACAACGTGTGGGCCCTGCAGGAAGAGGGTCACGCTCGCAACCGCCAACCACAGGAACCATGCGAGCGTGGGGGCCGCCACGACGCTGCCCCCGAGGATGAAGGCCGGGACCATCGCCACGGCGATCACGCCTGCGGTTCCCGCCAGCCAGCGTGGGATCCCACCGTAGATGAGTCCCGAAGCAGCGATGGCGCCGATCGACAGCGCCTGCACGAGCATCGAGACCGTGAATGCGAAGTCACCGATCACCCACAGCGTTCGGGCGAGGCCGGGATCGAGCTGGACCGGGCTCGAGTAGAGGGCGTACGTGGCTGGAAAGCTGGCGAGCTTGACGGCAATCGATACGACGCAGGCGGCAACGGCGACCTGGGCCGCGACCGCGAATCTGGGTTCAGCCGGACGAAGGCGCGAATACAGGACGAGGGTGAAGACCAATACGGACACGAAGGCCCACAGCTCGACGTGAACGAGGGAATTCAGGTTTGGGATCCCGTGGTGAAAGACGTAGACGGCGATCTGCTGACCGGATGAGGAGTTGGTTGGCGCCGAGTCGTCGCCACCACCCTTCGCGAAACCGAATATCGGAAAGATCAGCCCTGTGAGCGCAGGGAGACGGATGAGCCACTTGCTTTGCATGTCGTAAAACACCTCCGTGGGTTGGATGGGAACGGGTGCATCGTCCAGCAGGCATAGGGGCGCGGTCGTCCGGTCCCGGGCTGAATTTCATCTCGGTTGCCAGGCGGACATTCCCTGCCCCTCATCCCGCTGACGTAGACGGGGTCAACCCGCGGGCTGATGGCAGCCGCGCGGCCGTGACCTAAAGTGCCGGGTGGTGGACAGGCGGTGGCGGATGGCGGCGGAGTTCGGGCCGGCCGTGGCGTTTACGTTGCTCTCGCAATACGAGATCTGGGCGGGACCGATCCCGCACATGGGAGGTTCGCTCAGCGGTCCGAAGCCCGTGTTATCAGCCGTCGTTGCGCTGATCAGCGTTGGGCTGGCGCTCCGGCTTCGGCATCCGCTACTGGCGCTGGTTTTGGCGATGGGCCCGTTCGGAGTCCACGGCATCGTCGACCACTTCATTGGGAAGGGTGGCCCGAACCTGTTCGAGGTGTTCCTCTCGCAAGTCTTCATCGTCTATTCGACCGCAGCCAACACGTCCGGTCGCAGGGCCTATGCGGGAGCGGCGACTGTCGTCGCCCTCCAGCTGCTCGGTTACGGCCTGACGCTGCCTGGCAGCTTCGACCAGGCGTCCGGAGAGTGGGTCTTCTATGCGATCGCGTGGGCGCTTGGTAAGACGCTCCGGCGCCGCTCATTGCGCGCCGACCGCCTCCAGGCCCGCACTGCTGAGCTGGAAGCCAAGCAGCAGGAGCAGATCCAGGCGGCAATTGCAGACGAGCGAGCCCGAATCGCTCGCGAGCTTCACGACATCGTGGCGCACAGCGTCAGCTTGATGGTGCTGCAGGCAGGCGCGGCCCGCCAGGCGCTTGACAGGCAGCCTGAGAAAGCCCGTATCCCTCTGCTCTCCGTCGAGGCGACCGGCCGCAGCGCGATGTCGGAGCTGCGCAGGCTGGTGGCCATGCTGCGTCAGCCAGGAGACGAGGATCAGCTCGCACCGCAGCCCAGCCTCCGCCATCTCAACATCCTGGTAGACAAGCTCCGAGAGACAGGCCTTCGGATCGACGTAGACGAAAGCTGTCGACAGGACGGAATCCCACCTGGAGTCGATTTGTCTGCCTATCGCATTGCTCAGGAGGCATTGACCAACGTCCTCAAGCACGCGGGTGCAGCACATGTCGCACTGAAGGTGCGATGCGACGGAGCCGCTGTCGAAGTCACGGTTGAGGACGATGGGCGAGGGCCTTCCGCCGGCGGGCCCGCCACGGGGGGCCACGGGATCATCGGGATGCGGGAGCGGGTCAATCTCTTCGGCGGTCACTTCGAGGCGGGTGCTCGTGTGGGTGGAGGCTTCCGCGTCTTCGCGCACCTTCCTTACGAGCCAACATGATCCGGGTCCTGGTGGTCGACGACCAGGCCATGGTGCGTGCGGGCCTCAGGCTGATCCTCGAGGGCCAGGCCGACATCGAGGTTGTCGGGGAGGCGGCCGATGGCGAGGACGCTCAGGTTGCGGTCCGGCGCGACCGTCCGGATGTGGTCTTGATGGACATCCGAATGCCACGCCTGGATGGCATCGCCGCAACTCGCCGGCTGATCGAACACCATCCCGCGCTGCGCATCCTCGTGGTGACCACGTTCGATGCGGATCACTACGTCTTCGAAGCGCTGCGGGCGGGGGCCAGCGGCTTCATCCTCAAGGATTCGTCTCCTGAACAGCTCGTGGCCGCCGTCCGGCTGATCGCAGCAGGGGATGCGCTTCTAGCGCCGGCGCGTACTCGCCGGCTGATCGAGGCCCAGGTCCGACCTCCGGCTGGCTTTGACACAGGCCTCGTTGGCACTCTCACCGATCGCGAGCGTGAGGTGCTCGTGCTGATGGCGCGAGGCCTCGACAACGGCCAGATCGCAGCAGAGCTGTCCGTCAGCGAGGCGACCGTACGCACTCACGTCGGCCACGTCTTGTCCAAGCTAAGCGCGCGCTCTCGCGTTCAGGCGGTGGTGGTCGCTTATGAGTCGGGCCTCGTGCGGCCCGGCTCTGCTTGACCCCGAAACCGTTCGAGCTTATCCAGGTGGCTCGAATAGCGTCCCGCCAGGGCTACCACTCGTAGATGACTAGACGGCGATGCCTCGAATCGTGCTCGGCGAGGTAGTCGGCCGTCTACTTGGCGGCCGCCGCCGACTCCACCATCGCCTCGAATGCGGCTTCGCGGCTGATCACGGGGGCGTAGCCGAGCTCCGCGCGCGCTTTACGGTCGGAGACCACGAACGGGCCGCCGGTCAGCTTGACCAGCTCTCGGTTCACCGGCGGTGAGCCCGGACGGTGGAACACCTTCCAGGCCGCCTCGGCCAGCGAGGCCATCGTCCATGCGACTCCGTACGGAATGCTTCGGTCCGGAGCCTCGAGGCCCTGCGTTCGCAACAGGCGTCCGAAGAAGTCGCGGGTACGAATTGTGCCTTCGTCGAACACGAAATATGCCTCACCGCCAACGCCCTTCTGCAGCGCGAGAAGGATGCCCCTGACTGTGTTATCGACGTGGGATGTCACGATCGAGTGCTTGCCGCCGTCGATCAACATCATCTTTCCGGCGCGCGTCGCCTCCGCGATGGACCTTGTGAACGCATCGTCCCGGCCGCCCCAGATCACTCCAGGCCGCACCACGAAGGTGGCAAACTCGGGATTCGTGGCAGCGCGCACAGCGTGGTCAGCGATGGTCTTGGACCGGAAGTAGGGCGAGTACGTAAGTTCCTGGAGGGGCCAGGACTCGTCGGCATCCTTTACCGGCTTGCCGCCGACGAGGCACCCGGCCGCGCC
>VBHB01000076.1 GCA_005880315.1 Chloroflexota bacterium
TGATCGCGAGCAGGACGCCGAAGACGATCGACACGATCCCGGCGACCGCCAGCAGCCACTCGCTGGGCAGGATGCGGCGCAGGAAGTAGGCGGCGCCCAGCTCCGCTGCGCCGGTGAGGACCGCCCAGATCGCGATCAAATAGACGAGGGCGACGGCGGCGATGCCAGGGCGCCAGATCACCAGCCCGCCGGCGACTAGCCCAAGCAGACCTTCCACTGCCACCAGCCATGACCCGCCGCGAATGCCGGCGACGAGCGCAAAGAGACCGTCGACGAGGAGATAGGCGCCGAACAGCGTGACCAGGACGAGCAGCGTCAAACCGGTCCAGGCGAAAGCCGCGATTCCGATCAAGATGCCTGCCACGCCCCGAATCGCCAGGGCCCACCAGCTGACCACTAACGCTCTCCCCAGGACCAAACCCCCTTGCCTCGAGTTTATGACCGCCAGCGCCAGAACGGACAGTCAAATTCGAGGCGCCGACTGCGCCCTTATCGGCCGGACTTGTCCTGGTCTTTCGCGTTTACCCCAAGACGAGGCTCAACCCAACGGCGGAGCGCGTCTGCGCCCATCGCGCCGGTCACGCGGTCGCGCTCCTTGGAAGCATCCATTAGGACGAGAGTAGGTATGCCGCGGATTCCGAAGCGCTCCTGCAGTCGGGGCTCCTGGTCCGTGTTCACCTTGACCGCCTTCAGCTTGCCGGCCAGCTCGAGGGACACCTTCTCCACAGCCGGCGCGACGACACGGCATGGCCCGCACCACGGTGCCCAGAAGTCGATCAGGACCGGGACCGGGCTGTCCTCGACCACGGCTTTGAACTCCTGAGTGCTGCTGTCGGTCAGCCAGGGCAGCGGCTGGCTGCATTTGGGGCAGAACGGAACGCCGCCGGCGGCGGCCGGGACTCTTGTTTTCTGTCCGCAGCCGGGGCAGGTGACGACCTTCGGTTCGCTCATGTCTTCAGATGTTTTCGTGCCCTGTCAGCGCAGTTTCGAAACCACGCCTACCAGCCTTCCCGTATGACCGCCACTCCCCGCGGGCCGAGCCGCAGGAGGCCGCGGTGCACCTCGCTGCCGTCCACGAGGTTGACGCCAGGGTCGGCGACGGGAACCTCGACGTGGGCATCGCGGTGGTTGAGCAGAAAGAGAAGCGAGTTGCGGGGGCCGGACCTGCGCACCGCCGAGACCCCCGCCGGAGCTTCGAGCACCGGTTTGATGGCGGCTTCCGTCCACACGGCGCGCAGGATCCTGCCCATTGCAGCAGGGTCAGGCCTGGTGCCGATGTAGACTGCGCGGCCCTGGCCGAAGCTGTGGCTGGTGACGGCGGGCTGGCCGTCGAGGGTCGAGCCAGCGAAGAACGCAAGCGGCTCGGCACCCGACAGCGTGATGACCTCGCTCCACAGGTCGCCCTGGGATTGGATGCCGTCGGCGAACTTCAGCTTGACCGTTTCGCCATCTGCCAGCGGCATCCAGTCGACGACCTCCAGCCCGAGCATCTTCCGGAACGGCTGTGGGTAGCCGCCGAGGCGGATGTGCTCGAACTCGTCGACGATGCCGCTGAAGAAAGACATCACCAGGGTGCCGCCTCCCTCCACGAACGCGGCCAGGTTGGCGGCCCCTTCGTCGCTGACCATGTAGACGCTGGGCGCTAGCACCAGACGGTAAGCGGAGAGGTCATCGGTGGGGCGCGCGAAGTCTGCGGTGAGGTTGGCTTCGAAGAGGTGGCGGTAGTACGACTCCAGCTGGTCGACGTGGTGGACGCGGATAGAAGGTTTGGAAGGCAGCTCGAGAGCCCACCAGGACTCCCAGTCGTGAAGGATTGCGACCTCGGCGCTCACACGCGTCCCGCAAACGGTGTCGAGGCGGCTCAGCTCGCGCCCCAACTTGACCACCTCACGCCACGTGGGCGAGTGCTCTGGACGCCCGTGGGGAACCATGGCGGAATGGAACTTCTCGGCGCCCGCGCGTGACTGGCGCCACTGGAAGAACATCACCCCGTCAGCGCCTCGGGCCACTGCCTGGTAGCTCCACAGCCTCATCTGTCCCGGCGCCTTGGGCACGTTCACCTCTCGCCAGTTGACGCGGTTGCTCGTCTGTTCCATGAGGATCCACGGGCGGCCGCGGCCGAGCGATCGCATGAGGTCGCCCGCCATCGCGGACCGCATGCCGGCGTCGGGGTCGGCCGGGTCCTGGTAGACGTCGTCGCTGACAACGTCCTCGCGCTCCGCCCACTTCCAGTAGTCAAGAGGCTTGAAGAACCGCATGAAGTTGGTCGTGACCGGAATTCCGGGGCTGTGCTCTTTGAGGATCGCGTGCTCGAGGTCGTAACACTCGAGCAGCGCGTCGGAGGAAAAGCGCATGAAGTCCAGCTGCTGGCTGGGATTGGGCCATGTGGGCGTGCGGCGAGGAGGCAGGATCTCGCCCCACTCGGAATAGCGCTGCGACCAGAAGTCCGCCCCCCACGCTCGGTTCAGGGACTCGATGTCGCCGTAACGCTCCTCCAACCATGCGCGGAATGCCTCCGCGGAAACGTCGCAGTAGCAAGCGGGCACATGACAGCCGAACTCGTTGCCGACATGCCACATCGCCAGCGCTGGATGCTGGGCATACCGCTTCGCGAGCCTCTCGACCAGGTGCTGCGCGGCGAAGCGATAGACGGGGCTGCTCGGGCAGTAATGCTGGCGAGCGCCATGCCAGAGGCGGACTCCGTCGGCCGTCACCGGGAGCATCTCAGGGTGCTTGTGCGAGAGCCACGGCGGCGGCGACGCCGTGGCCGTCGCCAGGTCGACGCGGACACCGCCCTGATGGAGCATGTCCATGATCCGGTCGAGCCAGTCGAATTCGTACCTGGCCGCTTCGGGCTCCAGGCGCGACCAGGCGAAGATGCCAAGGGAAACGAGGTTGACGCCCGCCTCCTGCATGAGCCGGATGTCTTCCTCCCACACCGACTCCGGCCACTGGTCGGGGTTGTAATCACCGCCGTAAGCGACGTGCGGCAACCTTTCGCCGAGGAGCGGGCCTCCCCCTGGGGTTGGGGCGGTCGGGTGTGTGCTCAGCCTTTCGTCGATCCGAGCGTGAGGCCGGCGACGAACTGGCGCTGCAGGAGGATGTAGATGATGATCGGCGGGAGGCAGGCGAGCAGCGCCCCGGCGGCGATCAGGTTGTAGTTGATCAGGAACTCCCCCTGCAGATTGTTGAGCGCGCTGGTGATCGGCCGTTTGTTGCCGTGACTCAAGAGCACCAACGCCCAGAAGAAGTCGTTGTACATGAACGTGAAGAGGAGCGTCGCCATCGCCGCGAGCGCCGGCCGGCACAGCGGGAGGATCACGCTCCACCAGATCCGGAACACGTTGGCGCCGTCGACGAGCGCCGACTCGGTGATCTCCTTGGTGATCGTCTTCATGTAGTTGGCCAGGACGAACGTGGCGAAGCCGGTCTGGAAGACCACATGGATGAGGATGATCCCGATGTACTGGTCGTACAGGAGGTTGTTGTCGCTGAAGATGGCGAACGAGAAGTTGCCGATGTCGATGGAGCCGAGATTCGCGATCGGCGTGTTGAGGTAGACCCAGTAGAGCGGCACGATGATGACCTGCGGCGGCAGCAGGTTGCCGGCCGTGAAGAGCAACAGCACGATGAGGTTGAACTTCCAGCTGAACTGGGTGCAGCAGAAGGCGACCATGGAAGCGAGGAGCAGGGTGAGGATCACGCCCGGGACGACGATCACCAGGGTGTTGAGGTAGTAGTAGGGGATCTCCGCCTGCGTCCATACGTCCTGGTAGTTGGCGAAGCTCAAACCGTTCGCCGGCCAGGAGAGATAGCCGTGCATGACCGTGTCGCCGTATGGACGCAGCGATGCAAAGATCGCCCAGAACAGCGGGAACAGCCACAGCGCGACCATCGCGATCAGGAAGGCGTGCAGGATCACACGAGCGGGCCGTATGCGCCGGCTCGCCTTCCGCACGACGGTGCGCGGTCCGCTGGCCGCGATCGTGCTCATGCGAGCGTCCTCATCACGCGCGATAGGAAGGCGACGATCGGCACAAGCGAGATGAGGAGCAGGATGACGGCGATCGCGGATCCGAAGCCGACCAGGCTCGCCTCGCTGATGCTGTTGTTGTAGATCAGGATCGACAGCAGCTCGAGGCCGTTCTTGCCCTGGTTGGTGATGAACGCGATGTCGAAGGCACGCAGCGCCTCGATGGCGGTGATGACGACGATGATCACGTTGATGGGGGCCATCACCGGGAACACGACGCCGAAGAAAGTCTGTACCTCGGTGGCGCCGTCAACCCTGGCGGCCTCGCGCAATGAGGGGTCGACGCTCTTCAGCCCGGCGAGATACAGAATCATGATGTAGCCGATGTGCCGCCAGCTGGTGGCGATCAGGATCGAGAACAGGTTGATCCGAGGGTTGCCCAGCCAGTCGATGAGATTGCTCGACTTGGCGGTCCCGAGAGCGTTGTTGATGAAGCCGTCGGTGGGGGCGAACTGCAGGTCCCAGATGAAACCGACCACCACGAGAGAAAGCACCACCGGCAGGAAGAACACGCTCTGGTAGAAGCGAGTCCCGCGCATCTCGCGGTCGAGCAGCACGGCGAGGAACATGCCCAGCGGTGTTGCGATCAGCGTGAGCCACGCGAGCCAGATCAGGTTGTGCGTAAACGCGGGCCAGAAAAGGGTGTAGCCGGAGAACATGAACTGATAGTTCTTGAAGCCGACGAAGTTCTTACCCGTGATCGGTCCGATGTTCTGCCAGTTGGTGAACGAGAGGCCCACCGACGCCAGGGTCGGGCCCCAGACCAAGAGAACGTCGAGGGTGAGCGGGATCCCGACCATGAGGGCGATGAGGATCTTGTCGTGGCGGGTGAGCAGCGTGTACCGCCGCTTCCGGCGGTTTACGAGAGCCCCCGCCTCAGGCGCTTTCTGCGTCCGGGCGGGGGCCACTCGCGCCGTGGTGTTGGCCACGTCTCAGATCATATGTCCGGTTTACTCGGGGGGCAGCGAGTCCCAGAACGCCTGCATCTGTCCCTGCAGGCTCGTCGTGTCCTGCTTGGGATTGGACAGGAACTTCAGCAGGAATCCCTGCATACCGTTAGGCCCAGAATAGTCGGGCCGCGAGTCGCGGTCGAAGTACTGCGTGATCTTCTTGGCCTGGCTGACGATCTGCACCGCCTTCTTGGTCAGCGCCGGGTAGGTGCTGGTGTCAGCGTCGTTCGCGGTTGGGATCGAGCCCGGTGCGTTCTGCCAGTAGAGCACCTGCGTCGAGCCCTTGGCCACGAATTCCATGAACGCCTTGGCCTGGCCGAGGTCGGTCTGCAGGGTCGGCGACTTCTTGGTGAGCATGTAGACGTCGATCGGCGCGTCGAGCGCCTTCTCGGCGTCGTACTGGGTGCCCATGTCCGGGAAGGCGAAGAAGTCGAGCTGTTCGAGGTCCGCCGCGCTGCCGCTGGCCTTGAACTCGTCGGAGACGAAGAGGCCGAGCAGGTACATCCCGGCCTGCTTGCGCAGCAGCTGGTCTGCCCCCTGCTCCCATGTGAGGCCGGCAAAGGCGGGCGAGTAGTACGGGGTGATCTCGCTCCATTTCTTGTAGACGTTGGTCACTCTCTGGTCTGTCCACTTCTGCTTGCCGGTCAGCAGCTCGGTGTGGAAGTCGTAGCCGTTGAGGCGGAGGTTGAGGATGTCGAACGTGCCTTGAGCCGGCCATCCGTCCTTGTCGGCGAATGCGATCGGGATCAGGCCATCCGCCTTCATCTTCACGCACAGCGCCTTGAAGGCGTCCCAGCTCGTCGGCACCGTGTAACCGTGCTGCGACCAGACGTCTTTGCGATAAAACACCGCCCACGGGTAGTAGTCGGTCGGGATGGCATATGCCTTGCCGTCATTACCCTTGATCGAGGCCTCGAAACCCGCCGTGTAGTTCGACTTCACCGCGTCCCACACATCGTCGATCGGCGTCGCCAGGCCCTTGTCGGCGAAGAATCGCATGCGGTGACCGGAGAACCACGTGAATGCGTCCTCTGGGGTGCCCTGGAGGTACGAGCTGATCTGGTTCTGGAAGGTGCCGTGGTCGACGGTGTTGAGCTTGACCTTGGTGCCGCCGTTGGCCGCAGTGAAGGCATCTACGATCGCCTGCGTCCCCTTCTTGGAGTTGGGGTCTGTGTTGTAGCTACCGAGCGACATCGTGCCGCCCTTCGCTGTGATCCCGGTGGTGGTCGTGGCGTTGTTGCCGCCGCAGGCCGCGATGAAGGCCGCGAGACTTCCATAGCCCGCGATCTTCAGCACGTCGCGTCGCGACAGGTCGAGGTTCAAGTTCAGCGCGGCGTCTTTAGCCGCCAGCAGGTTCCGAACCCGTTTCGCTTCCCGTGAATCACCCATAGAACTCCTCCTCCTCAGGCCGGCTCGTCCGCTCTTCACGCTCAAGCATTGGCGTGGGCATTAGCGGAAGGTTACAGATTCGGTCAAGTTTGTCAACAGATGAGTTTCGGTTCTGCTCGCTATTGATCAAAGATGATCGATGACGTACCATCGGGCGAATGCTTGCGGTCGAGCGGAGACGCATGATCGCGGAGCGCGTGCGCTCGAGAGGCGTCGTCTCCGTGGCCGAGATGGCTGAGGCCCTGGGCACGACCGAGATCACGTTGCGCCGAGACCTGCGCGCGATGGCCAAAGCCGGGCTGCTCGTTCGCACGCATGGCGGCGCCATCCAGCCCGCCGGGCTCGGCCATGAACCGAGCTACTCCGAGAAGGCCCAGCAGGCTGCTGGCGAGAAGGCCGCCATCGCGCGCCTCGCGCTGGAGATGGTGCGGCCCGGGGACTCGATCGTGCTCGGACCCGGGACCACGACACTCGCGCTGGCGCGCCTCCTCATCCACTACCCGGAGCTGACGGTGGTCACGAACTCGCTGCTGGTCGCGCAGGCGTTGATGGAATCGCCTCGCGTGGAGGTGATCCTCACGGGTGGCACCCTGCGCAGGCCCATCCACGCGCTGGTCGGCCCCGCTACCGAGGAATCGGTGCGCGCGCTGCGCGCGTCGCAGGCGTTCATCTCGGGCAACGGGTTTACCGCCGACCGCGGTCTCAGCACACCCAGCCCGGTGGTGGCCGCGACCGACCGTGCCCTCGCTGGCGCAGCCCAGCACGTGGTCGTGCTCGCCGACTACACCAAGATCGGGCAGGAGACCATGTGCCAGACGGTGCCGGCCGCGCGCGTCCACACGCTGATCACCGACTCGAAGGCTGACGCGGCGGAGCTGCAGGCGGTCCGTGATGCCGGGGTCGAGGTGCGTGTCGCCGGCGAGGGTGTCGATGTCGAGAGCAGCCGCGCGACAGCCTGACGGCAAGCCGGTGCGGCCGCGTGTACGGCGGAGCATCGACGACGCGCCACGGCCGCGGCTCCTGACCCGAGCGGAGCTCGAGCTGCCGGATGGCAGGTACCTTTACGCCTACGGCCACGGGCGCATCGAAGCCGTGGATTAGCGGTGCCTGAGCTTCGATTCGATCCGATGCGGAGCGAGTGGGTCGCGTACGCCACGGAACGCAACGACCGCACGTTCCTCCCCACCGACTTCTGCCCCCTGTGCCCGAGCGGACCGGGCGGGGCTTCCGAGGTCCCGCTCGACACGTTCGAAGTCGTCGTGTTCGAGAACCGCTTCCCATCATTCGGGCCGGACCGGCGCAATGGACGCCCCGTCCGTCCATCGACCACGGGCTGCGAGGTCATCGTCTACACGCCCGAGCACGAGCTGACGCTTGCGCGCCTATCGCTCGAGCGCGTCCGCCTCCTCGTCGACGTCTGGGCGGACCGCTACTCCGAGCTCGGCTCGCGGGCCGAGGTCGCCTATGTGTACATCTTCGAGAACAAGGGCGAAGAGGTCGGGGTGACGCTCCACCATCCACACGGTCAGGTCTACGCGCTGCCCTTCGTGCCGCCGTTTGCCAACGCCGAGCTCCAAGCGTCGCGGCGGCACCTCGCCGAGAAAGGCGAGTGCCTTCACTGCGCCGAGCTGGCGGCCGAAGCGCAGGGACCGCGCGGCGTCCTCGAAACTGGTTCGGCAGTTGCGTTCGTGCCCCGCGCCGCCCGCTGGCCCTACGAGGTGCACATATATCCGCGCCGGCATGTCGCCTCAATCGCCGATCTCGATGCGAGCGAGCGACTGGACCTGGCACGAGCCTTGCTCGGCGTGACCGGCGCCTACGACCGGCACTTCGGGTTCTCGACGCCGTACGTGATGGCGATGCACCAGGCCCCGACCGACGGCGGCGAGTGGCCGCAGGCCCACCTACACATCGAGCTCTATCCACCTCATCGCCGCGGTGACCGGCTCAAGTACCTCGCCGGGGTCGAGCTTGGAGCCGGCACGTTCGTGAACGACACCCGGCCAGAGGACACGGCGGCCCAGCTCCGGCGCGCCGCCCGGACCCCAAATTCCGCGCCACGAAAGGCGCCTACAACCCAATAGGATGTAAATCACATATGGCATCGGTCACTTACGAGCACGTCACCAAACGATTCGCGGGCGGAACTCTGGCGGTGAACGATTTCAACCTCGAGGTCAAAGACACAGAGTTCATGGTCCTCGTGGGCCCGTCCGGATGCGGCAAGTCGACAGCCCTTCGCATGCTCGCCGGCCTCGAAGAGGTGACGGAAGGCGAGATCAGGATCGGCGACAAGATCGTCAACGAGATGCCACCTCGCGACCGAGACATCGCGATGGTCTTCCAGTCCTATGCCCTGTATCCGCACATGACGGTGTTCGACAACCTCGCCTTCGGCTTGAAGATGCGGGGCACGCCAAAGACGGACATCGAGCGCCGCGTCAACACCGCGGCCAACATCCTCGAGCTCGGCCCCCTGCTGAGGCGCAAGCCGCGCCAGCTTTCCGGCGGCCAGCGACAGCGCGTGGCGCTCGGGCGCGCCATCGTCCGCGAACCGCAGGCCTTCCTTCTCGATGAGCCGCTGTCGAACCTGGACGCCAAGCTTCGCGTGCAGACCCGCATCGAGCTCCAGAAGCAGCACCGAGCGCTTCACGCGACCTTTATATATGTGACTCACGACCAGGTCGAGGCGATGACCATGGGTGACCGCATCGCTGTGATGAAGGACGGAGTCCTTCAGCAAGTAGCGCCTCCGCGCGAGATCTACGACCAGCCGGCGAACATGTACGTCGCTGGTTTCATCGGCAGTCCGACCATGAACTTCATTCCGGTCACCGTCCAGGGAAAGACCGCCAAAGCGAGCGGATTCGACATCGAGTTGCCCACCGCTGCTGGCGTCGAGAAGGGGGTACTGGGGATCCGGCCGGAAGCACTGACCGAGCACCCGACCGATGGACATCCGGGTATGGACCTGAAGGTCGAGGTCTCCGAGGTGCTCGGCGCCGACCAGTTCCTGTACGGCGTGGTGGGCGCGGACACCATCACCGCCCGCGTGGACCCCAACCTCAAGGTCAGCCCCGGGGACCGCCTTCGGCTCGGCGTCGACATGCGCCGCCTCCACCTCTTCGACGGGCCAACGGGCCGGGCGATCCTCTAGCTCGATGGTGCGGCAGGACGCCTTCGGGCGAACGGGCCACAAGAGCAGCAGGACCATCTTCGGCGGAGCGGCACTGTCGCGCGTGACGCAGGACGCCGCGGACCGGACCCTCGAGGTTCTGCTGCGTCACGGCGTCAACCACATCGACGTGGCCGCGAGCTACGGCGACGCGGAGCTGCGCGTCGCCCCTTGGCTCAAGCGCGAGCCCAATCGCTTCTTCATCGCGACCAAGACCGGCGAGCGCGAAGCCGGCGCTGCCCGCAACGAGCTCCACCGATCGCTGGACCGCCTCGGCGTGGATCACGTCGACCTCTGGCAGCTGCACAACCTCGCGGATCCAATCGAGTGGGACACTGCGCTCAGCCCAGGCGGCGCCATCGAGGCGGCGATGGAGGCGCGTGAGCAGGGCCTCGTGAAGTGGATCGGAGTCACCGGGCACGGCGCCCAGATAGCGGCGAACCACCGCCGGTCGCTGGCCCGTTTCGATTTCGATTCGGTCCTGCTTCCGTACAACTTCGTCACCATGCAGTTGCCTTATTACGATGAGAACTTCGAGGCGCTGGCCCGCACCTGCGCCGAGCGCAAGGTGGCCGTGCAGACCATCAAGTCGATCGCGGCCAGGCCGTGGTTGGGTCGTGAGCGCTCGCGCACGACGTGGTATCAGCCCCTCGAGGCGCAGCCGGACATCGACCTCGCAGTGTGGTGGGTCCTCGGCCGGGCGGGCGTCTTCCTGAACACCGCAGGCGACATCGACCTGCTGCCTCGCGTGCTCGATGCAGCCGAGCGATTCGAACAGCGTCCGAGCGATGCCGAGATGGGAGCGCTGCTCGAGCGCTCGAACACAGAGCCGCTCTTCGTCTAACTCAGCGAGAGCTCCGCGAGCCTGACCGCGCCTGCGACCGGGGGCTCCTCCAAGCGCACCGCGGCGCCCACCTGCTTGCGCACCGCCGCCTCGAGCCTTGGTTGGTTGAGGAGCTGGCCGCCCGCGAGTACGACGGGCCCCTCCAGGGCGAGGCGCCTGCGCACCACCGCGACCAGCTCGCCGAGGCCGGCGGCCGCGCGCTCGACGAGCGAGTCCGCGGCGGGATCCTTGGCAGCCGTGTCGAACACCACGCCGGCCAGCGCGGCCCACTCGCCCGGTTCGGAGAGGGCGTGGAGCGCACCGACGAGCTCTGTGGTCCCGGCCGCATGGGTCGCCTCCAGCATCGCCTCGCCAAGCGCTCCCAGCGGTGCGCCCGAATCGGATCGGCGCATCACCTCGCGGGCGGCTTCGCGGGCGAGCCAGGCCGCGCTGCCGTCGTCCCCTATAAGCCAGCCCCAGCCGCCTGCACGCGCCTCGCGCCCGTCATGATCGCGCCCGTACGCAACCGAGCCGGTGCCGCTGATGAGCGCGATCCCAATGTCGAGGCCGGCCGCGGCCAGGACGAGCCTGGTGTCGTGCACGATCGTGATCCGGGAGCCCGGCAGCAGGCCGGCGAGCAGGTGCGCCAGACGTTCTCGTCCGGCCGGGACCTCGGCTCCGGCGCTGCCCGCACAGCACGCGTCGGCCCCGATCGCGCCCAGCCCGCCCAGTAAAGCGGCCAATCGGTCGGCGACGACTGGCGGGGGAAGCGCGGCCACGTTGGCGCCCGGACCCTCCGCCTCGGCGACGATCCGCCCGCCTTCGACCAAACGCGCGCGGCTCGACGAGCCGCCGATGTCCAGCCCGAGCACCCGACCCGTTTTCAAGGGGGTCCCGCGAAATCGCCAGATTTCGTGGGGTTCTTCACCAGGTCCGGGTGATCTTTCGCAGCGCTCGCGGCTGGTCGGGGTCCACTCCGCGCGCGAGCGCCACGCGCCACGCCAGCAGCTGGCCGAGCACCCCGAGCGTCAGCGGCGTCAGCTCCTCGGGCAGCCCGGAATCGAAGACCGCGGTCGCTTCGAGCCCGGAAGGCGCGCGTCCGCAGTCGAACAGCCCGATCACTCGGCAACCGTAATCGACCAGGCGCGCGGCGATGGACTCCAGGTCGGCCTCGACCGAACCGCCTCCTCCGACGAGCAGCACAGGGAATCCAGGCTCCACCACGGCAATCGGGCCGTGCTCGAAGTCGGCGACAGACCATGCGCGAGCAAGCAGGTAGCTCGTCTCCGTCAGCTTGAGCGCAACCTCCTCCGCGGTCGAGAAGTTGAAGCCGCGCCCGAGCACTATGGCACGCGGGCCGGCCAGCGCCGGGGCGAGCGGTACGAGCTTCTCCTCTGCCTGCAAGGCCTGGGTGATGCTTGTCGGCACCCGGTTCAGGGCAGCGCCGAACTCCTCATCGGGGTCGATCGCCTGCGACATCAACGCCAGGGCGAGAAGGCTCGCGCTGTACGTCTTCGACGCAGGCACGCTTCGTTCGGCGCCGGCGTGAAGCGGCAGCACCAGCTCCGACGCCGCCGCCAGCGTGGATTCGGCTTCGTTGGTGATCGCCACGGTCATCGCTCCCTGCCTGACGGCCTCCTCGACCACAGCGATCACATCAGGGGACTCGCCCGATTGCGAGATTCCGATCACGCACTGGCCCTCGAGGGATGGCGGGCTCGAGTACCGGGTGAATAGCGACGGCGCGGCCAGCGCCACGAGACAGCGGTTGCGCCGGCCGAAAAGATACTTTGCGTACAGCGCGGCGTGATCGGAGCTGCCCCGCGCCGCGATTACGAATCCCTTCGGGTGCGTTTCGCGGAACCGTGCGCCGAACTTCTCGACTGCGGGCCGGCTCTGCTCGAGCAGGCGGGCGGCAACCTCGGGCTGTTCGCGGATCTCGTCGTGGAAGCGGCTCAATTTCGGTATCTGATCGTGCCGCCGACCATCGTGAGGAGTACGCGCAAAGCGGCGTCGAGCACGATTATGTCTGCGCATGCGCCGGCGCGAAGCCGTCCGAGGCCACGCTCGCCGAGGACGCGAGCGGGCACCGTCGACGCCATCCCGATGGCGCGGGCGGCGTTCATGCCAGGGATCGCGGCCATGCGCCGGACGAGCCCATCCATCGTGGCGGCGCTGCCCGCGAGCGTTCCGTCCTCCAGCCTCACGACCATTCCATCGCTGACCACATTGCGCCCGCTGAGGTTGTATGCGCCTGGTGGCGAGCCGGCGGCGGCGGTCTGGTCGGTCGTCAGCGCGACGCGACTGGAGTCCTTGACGCGAACCAGCTCCGCGCAGATCGCCTCATGGACGTGCTCGCCATTGCACGGGCGCCATCGCGTTGTAGATGTGAGTCCCTAAGCGCACGCCGGCCGTGATCGCGCGCTTTCCCTGCTCGAAATCCGCGCCGGTGTGGCCCGCGCTGACGACCACCCCCTCGCGCGTCAAGCGGGCGATCGCGTCCAGCGCGCCTGGCAGCTCGGGGGCAAGCGTCACGAGCCGCGGCCTGGCGCGCGCGATCACCTCGACCATGTCCGCGGAGGGCTCGACCAGCAATTCGATCTCGTGGGCCCCGCGAAACGAAGGATTGATGAACGGCCCTTCGATGTGCGCACCCAGGACGCGCGCTCCTCGTGACTCGGCGGCCGCCGCTGCAGCCGAGGCGGCGAACTCGGCGCCGGCCTGGACCGGGGCCGATATGAGAGTCGGCAGGAACGACGTCACACCGGTCGACGGCAGGGCCTCCGACATTGCCCCGATCTCATCCCTCCCGCCCGCGGCATCGTGGCCCTTGAAGCCGTTGGCTTGGAGGTCGATGAATCCTGGCGCGATCCACCCGTCGCGCTCGGCGACCACCTCGTCGTCGGCGCGCTCCGGCGAGCTGCCCGCACCGACCCACATGATCACGCCATCGTCGACCAGGACCGAATCGGCGCCGGCGACGCCGTGCACTCGACCGCGGAGCAGGGTCTTCATTGCCGGTTGCGCTCACCCAGCGCCACAGCGAGGTCGCCGCTCGCGCCCGAGAGTCGATGGCGCGCCTCATCCGCATCGATGCCGAAACGCAACATGAGGATGGCAACCTTGGGGCTGGCGCCGGCTTCGCGCAGCGCGGTATCCACCATCTCGGGCGAGCACCCGGTGAGCTCGCGGACCATTCGCTCCGCACGACGGCGCTGCTTCTCGTTCGTCGTGACGATGCCGACCATGCGTCCGCGGTAGGTATGGCCGAGCCGCATGAACACCCCGGTGCTGATCATGTTCAGAGCGACCTTCTGCGCCGTCCCGGCCTTGAGGCGCGTCGAGCCGGCGATGACCTCAGGACCGACCTCGACCTCGATCGCGATGTCCGCCGCCTTTCCGAGCGGCGTTCCCGGGGCGCAGCTGAGCCCGACCACGAGCGCTCCCGCCTGGCGGGCCTCGCCGACTGCAGCGAGCACAAACGCCGTGCGGCCACTCGCGCTCACTCCGATGACCGCATCGTGAGAGCTGAGACCGGCGTGCTTCGCGGTACGAACGCCGAGGCCATGATCGTCCTCGGC
>VBHB01000152.1 GCA_005880315.1 Chloroflexota bacterium
AGACCAGGATGTTCAGGCGTGCGCGAACACACGAGCGCAGGAACGTCATGACGTCAGGGCTCGACGACCGGAACCGGTTGACGACATCGGCCGGGCCCCACTTCTCCTTGGCGAACTTTCGGATCGTGAGGCACGGACCCTTGAGCGCGATCGGCGGAATGACCACGTTGACACGCGAGCCGTCCTTGAGACGCGCGTCACAGATCGGGGTCGACTCGTCGACGCGGCGCCCGACGAGGCTGACGATGCGGTCGATGACCTGTCGCATCTGGCGTTCGGACTCGAATGTCACGGCGGAGAGCGTGGGCTCACCACTTTTCTCAACGTAGATCTGCTTCGGGTGGTTGGCCATGATTTCGGTGATGCTCGGGTCGGCGAGCAGCGCCTCGAGCGGGCCGAGCCCGAGCACGTCGTCCAAAACCGACTCGATCAGGCGTTCCTTGTCGGCCTTGGTCATGGTCATCGCGGTGCTCCGGAAGTACTCCTCCGCGAGCTCGACGATCTTTTCCCGGACGCCGGCCTTGTTGCTCGAGTCGATCTGGTCGGCGAACTTCTCGATGAGCTTGGCGTGGATCTGGACCTTGGCCGCCGTGAAGGCGGGGGTCATCTCGCCGCCGGCCGCGATGGCGGCGCGTGCGGCGAGGTTGGTGGCTATCGGCACCGCAGCCTCTACAGCCGCCGCCGGGCGTGCCAGAGGGAGCGCGGTCGCCGCCGCGTACGGGGTGCCCGGCGCTGTCGCCGCCGGCCCGTTGGTCGACGGCGCCGCGGGCACGGGCACCCCCGTCTGGTTCTGCTTGACCCTGTCGAGTAGACCCATGTCAGCTTTCGCCCATCGGGGCGCGACCCCGGCGGGCAATCGCCCAGGCCGCGGGCATGGGGTACGTGAGGATCATCCCAAGGCTGAGAAGTGGTAGAAGGCGTCGACCTGCTTTGCCGTGACTCCCTGGGCCGACAGGACCGTTGGGCACTTCGGGTCTGGAGCAGCCGGCGGCTGCTTCAGGTAGTCGCTGAAAGACTCCAATGTGTACTTCACGGTCATGTTGTTGAGAAACCATGTGAAGAACTCGGAATCGCATTGGGTCAGCTCGATCGTGATGCTCGACGTAACACCGCTGGTTACGCTGGAGCCGTTTGACGCCACTGCGGTTCCGCTGGCCGGCTGCACGTTGGACGCCGCCGGGCCGAGACCGATCACGCGGACGTTGGTGAACACAGTCTTGCTGACTGCGGCCGAACCCTTGTTGAACAGGGTGAGGCTACCGGACGCGATCACAGTGAAGTAGTCGCCGAGGGTGATGTGGCCGGCCACACCCTGCTGCTCACCGGTCGGGATGGTCAGGGCCACGTAGCCGCTGGCCAACGGCAAGTACGCCGGAGCTGATCCGAGCGTGATCAGGCTGGCGTCCCGAGCCAGCATGTCCGACGTGATCAGCGCGCCCTTGGTGATCTGGATCTCCGAGACGAGGTTCGCAACGTCACCCGTCTTCCCGTAAGTGTTCGGGATGTTGCCGGAGATCTTCGTGGTCGTCAGGTCGCCTTCGACGATCTGGTGCCTGATCGGAATGGTCTGCGCGGCCACCACGACGACCTGGCTTGGGCCGCCGCCGATTGCAGCGCCACCGCCGAAGTTGCCGAGGAGGAACACGCCCGCGCCGGCGAGGATGGCGAGTAGCAAACCGATGATGATGAGAAACCGACCACCGCCGGGTCGGGGTCTTGCAGGAGCTGGTGCGACGGCCAAACTAGGTCACCTCCGAGATCTCTGATTCCTGGAAACGCCGCCATTGTAACGAGGGGGACCGCGATCGTCCCCTTCCAAAGCCCTCCTTCTCGGGAACAGAGAGAGCCCCTTGCGGGGCTCTCTCGTTGAAGGTGCTACTACGTTTGGTTCTCGTTAGCCGAGAGCGGCTACGACGTTCGAGAACACGTTCTTGATCTGGTTGCCCATCGTAAGAAGGATGACGATGACCACGATTGAAACGAGCACGAGGATCAGGGCGTACTCAACCATGCCCTGGCCTTCCTGACGAGACATAAGGCTGCGAAGCTTGAAGTAAAGGCTCAACATCTGCGATTCACCTCCTTTTTCTGAAGTACCGTGTCTATTCGGAACTGACGGCCTGCCGACCGGTTTCTTGCGCCGCAGGTCTCAGCCGCGGTCGGTGATCCTACTCGGGCGTCCCAAGCAGGTCAATTCCTTAAGCAAGAAATCGCGGAGGGGACAGATGTCCCCCGCCGCGGACCCTCCCCTCTCCCGGGCGACGCTTGGTGGCGCCTGGATGGTGGCCCGCTGGGGGACGGCCGGAGTAAATCCGGCCTTTGGCTGCACTCAGCACTATTTCCAAAAGGTGCCGTGAACTCGCCACTGGAGCCAGGTCGTGGTGGCAAGGAAATATTGTTGCCGCCTGGCTTTACAGGGGGTCCCGGCCCCTTCCGGCTGATACCTTTCGCCCGGAAATGGTGGCCACCGACGTCGAGATCGAGGTGACCAAACGCGACCTGGCCTACTGGCGCGACCTCGTCTTCAGCCGGGTCGTACCCGCCCTCTTCTTCAGCTTCTTCCTCGCCCGCCAGCTGCTGTTCGTGTGGGGTGGCGTGCATTTGCTGAGCACGCCCGGCGACTACCTATTCCTGGTCCAGCAATGCCTGGCACTGGCCTACTTCACGATGCTCGTCGTCCTCTATAGCGTCCGCCTGCCCAAGCGCGGCACCGACCACAGGTTGGGCGTTGTGTTCATCGCTTTCACGGGCACGTTCTCGGCGATCCTGGCCGGATTCCTACCCGGTGGCGGCCGCCGCGAGTGGCTGGTCCTGCCGGCCGACATCATCGCCACGGTCGGCCTCGCATACTCGGTTTGGGGCCTGGCCTACCTTCGCCGCTCGTTCTCGATCATCCCCGAGGCTCGACGCCTGGTGACGGGTGGCCCGTATGCGCTCAGCCGCCACCCCGTCTACCTCGGCGAGGTGGTAACCGCCGTCGGAATCAACCTGGCCACGGCCGGCTGGCTGGGCGCCCTCGCCATCGCCTACTTCATCGCCTGCGAGCTGATGCGCATCCGCTGGGAGGAGGGCGTGCTCTCCCGCGCTTTCCCGGGCGACTACCCGGACTATGCCAGCCGGGTCCCGCGGTATGTGCCCAATCCGCTCAGGTCTCGCACCTGACCGCACTCGTCCAGCGGCTGAGCGCGCGCACGTTGCTCCTCGGCGGCGTGATGATCGTCATCGTTGCGCTGTTCGTCGGGTCGGTGCAGGACCCCGACTTCTGGTGGCACATCCGGATCGGCCAGTGGATGGTCGAAAATGGCCGCCTGCCGGCAACCGACATCTTCACGTACACGGCGCAAAGCCACGTCTGGACCGACCACGAGTACCTGACCGAGGTGCTGATGTGGCTCATCTACTCCAGGGCCGGCGCCTTCGGGATCAGCGTCTTCTTCGGCGTGATCACCTATGCGGGCTTCTACCTCATGTACAGGCAGGTGCGCCGCCAGCCGTTCGTCATGGCGGCCCTTGGCCTTGCGCTCGGCGCCGTCGCGGGGGCACCGATCTGGGGACCACGGGCTCAGATGATCACCTTCGCGCTCACCTGCCTCGAGCTGTACTTGCTGCAGGGCTACTTGAGCGGACGCAGCCGGTCGCTCCAGTTCTTTCCGTTGGTGATGGCGCTCTGGGCCAACCTCCATGGCGGTTGGGTGATCGGCTTCGTTTGGCTTGGCGTGGCC
>VBHB01000153.1 GCA_005880315.1 Chloroflexota bacterium
CGATCACCCCTAGCGGCCCGTCGTATTTGCCGGCGTCGCGAACACTATCGAGATGAGAGCCGAGCAGCAATGTCGGGCCCCCTGCACGCGAGCCGCCCAAGTGCCCGCGGAGGTTCCCAACGTTGTCCTGGCGCGCGGTCATCCCCGCTGCGCGCATCCATTCGGCGACACGCTCGTTGGCGAGGCGCATCGACTCAGACCCGTAGGGCCTGGTGAGCCTGCCTGCCTCCTCACTCAGCGCGCCAAGGATGTCGAGCCGTTCCATGGCTTCCGCCGCCGGCGAGCGATCAGTCGTCGCCGGCCGCCTCGAAGGTGATGTCCTGCGCGCCTTCCCACAGCACCTTCCGGCCCAGCGCGGCCAGCTGGTCGTTGCCCTCGGAGATCGTGGCGAAGTGGTTGCCCGCGAGCTGGCCTGCCTTGCTCGCGAACCTCGTCGCTCCGTACGGAAACAGGATCTCGGTCTCGCTGAGGCCGCCCGGGTACAGGAGAAGCTGGCCGGCCGCCGGGTAGCTGGTGTGGTTCTCGTAGCCGATGTCCAGGGCGAGGTCGCCGAAGGGGATCCAGCCTGACTCTCCGCTCCACCGCGCCTGGATCAGCTTCGCGTTGAGTGGCAGCATGGCGCGGAACCTGGCGCAGCTCTTGGGCGCGCGATCGGCCTCGAGCCGTGCCGCGAATGTGAAGCCGCCCACGGTGATTCGGATCACAGCACCTTCGAAGGCTTCAGGAAATCGACTGGCTCTTCGCGTCCGTCCCAGAACACGGTGGTGCGCGCGGGCTCGGTGCGCGCCACGACCTTGCCGGCCCTGAGCACGAGCTTGCGAGGCGACACGAGCCTGATCGCGTCCATGGCGGTGGGCGCGGCGAAGGCGCACAGGTCGGCACGGCATCCGGGCAGCAGCCCGTAGCCTTCGAGGCCCAACGCACTGGCGGGGTTGAAGGTGATCATGTCGATAAGAGTCCTCAGCTCGCTGTGGCCTGACATCTGGCCATAGTGCGCGAGCACGAATGCGGCCTGGAGCGGGTCGCCGTAGCCGAGCGGATACCAGGGATCCATCACCGAATCGTGACCGACGCACACGTTGACGCCCGCCGCCAGCAGCTCCTTGACGCGGGTGTGACCGCGGCGGATGGGGTAGGCGTCGAAGCGTCCCTGTAGAACCGAGTTGTCGAGCGGGTTGGTGATTATGTGCATCCTTGCCCGCTTCAGGTTGTTGATCAGCCGGTAGGCGTAAGCGGCGTTGTACGAATGCATGGCTGTGGTATGGCTGGCGGTGACGCGCCCGCCCATCCCGAGCCGGATTGTCTCGGCCGCCATCACCTCGACGAAGCGCGAGTGGTCGTCGTCGGTCTCGTCGCAGTGGATGTCCACTCGTAGGCCCTTGTACAGATCGCTTCATGAGCTCCTCGCCCCCCTCGAACGACATGATGCCCTGCTGGGGAAAAGCAACCAGCTGCAGCGTCATCTGGTCGCCGATCTCTTTCCGCAGCTCCAGGAGGGCCCGAACCGCCCGCAGCTCTGGGTCGCAGACATCCACGTGGCTGCGGACGAACTGGACCCCGTTGGCCAGCTGCCAGCGCAGAACCGTGCGAACTCGCTTCTTGACGTCGTCGACTGTGAGCTGCTTGACACGCTCACCCCAGATGGCGATGCCTTCGAACAGGGAACCGCTCTGGTTGTGCCGAGGTTCACCCACGGTGAGCACCGCGTCGAGGTGGATGTGGGGCTCGACCAGCGCCGGGGTCACGAGCGCCCCGCCCAGCTCGATGACCTGGCGGGCCTCGGGCTCCGGCTCGGCGATGCGGCCTTCCAGGATCCCGATCTCCCTTGTATCCGACTCCCCCGCGATGCGGGCGCCCTTCAGGAGAAGATCGAGCATCGACGGGAGGCTAGCAGAGACCTAAACTCTGCGCAGCACCGGCGGTACGTTTCATGGGGGAAGGCCAATGCAGACTGCTGACGAGGTAGAAAAGCACGTCCCGGTTCGCGAGGGCGACTATGGGGAGCGGGTCGCCACGGTCGAGCCGGGAGGCGTCGAGTACATCGCCCTCAAGGAGAGGCACGGCAAGCCCATCGACCTGTTCTGGACGTGGCTCTCCCCGAACCTCGAGTTCGCGACCGTCTTCATCGGCGTCATCGCCGTCGCATTCCTGGGCCTCAACCTTTGGCAGGCCGCCTTGGCGATCATCGTCGGGACGGCCCTGGGGTCGATCACGCACGGGATCCTCTCGTCGTGGGGGCCAAAGTTCGGCGTCCCGATGATGGTCCAGGGCCGCGGCGCGTTCGGCTTCCTCGGTAACATCCTGCCCGCGGCGCTGAACGGCCTGACGGCCTCGTTTGGCTGGTTCATCGTCAACAGCGTGAGCGGAGCTTTCGCATTGCAGGCTCTGATCCCTGCCCTCAACAACGCCTTCTGGCTTGCCTTCCTGGTCATCGTCGTGGCCCAGGTCCTGGTCGCCACCCTGGGACACAACCTCATCCACGTGTTCGAGCGCTGGGCGCTGCCAGTCCTGGGCATCGTGTTCATCGTCGCGTGCTTCTACATCTTCACCAGGGGCAACTACGGGTACTCGCCCCAGCAACCCGTGCCGGGCGGATGGCTGCTGGCATTCACAGCCGCGTTCGGGTACGCGGTCGGCTGGAACCCGTTCGCCGCCGACTACACGCGCTACCTTCCTCCGACGATCGATCGAACCAGGGTCGGGTTCTGGGCGGGTTTCGGCGTCTTCCTCTCCTGCATCGTGCTCGAGCTGGCGGGCGCGGTACTCGTGACCGTTCCGGGAGCAGACTTCTTCAAAGGCATACCGACGGCGCAGCTTCAGAAGGCGATGCCGGATCCGGTTTACTACCTCACGCTGCTCTGCATCGCTCTCGGAGCCGTGGCTGCGAACGCGATCAACATCTACAGCGGCACCATGTCGCTCGTCTCCCTCGGGATTCGAGAGATGGGCCTCACGTTGCGGCAGCGCCGTGCAGCGCTTGCGATCCTGGTCGGTGTGATCGGATTCGCGTTGGGGGTCTACTTCAATGCCCAGGTCGCACCCGGCAGCAAGTACGAGTTCTTCCTCCTTCTGATCAGCTATTGGATCGCGCCATGGTTGGCGGTCGTTTTCGTCGATTACTGGCTTCGTGGCGGAAACTACGGCGACGAGAGCATGTTCTATAAAACGTCGTACAACCGCTGGCAGGGAGTCACCGCGATGGCGATCGGACTGCTGGTGTCGGTCTACTTGTTCGCCAACGACGCCGGGGTATACGTCGGTCCGATTCCGGCCAACAACGCCAACTTCGGCGACATCACGTTCATCGTTGGCTTCTTGATCACGGGCGCCCTCTATTACGTGTTCAACCTCGGCCTGCGCAAGCAGACCTCTGACACCAGGGCCACGATCGGCTCCAAGGCTTAGACCGGCATTTGAAAGGCGCCGCTGCCATCAAACGCAGCGGCGCCTACTTTCGCGGTCGGCTCTTGCTTTTGGCGCTCGCATGCGCGCTCCTCGTCGCGGGCCTGACGGTTTTCGTTGTCACGAATCCTCGGCCGGCGGTCGACGCCTCGATCGCCAGGGCCGTGCAGTCCATAGACGTCGGCCCGATGTCGCCAGTGCTCGACTTCTATAGGCAGATCGGCGGTCCGTACGCCCTGGAGGCGGAGGCGGTCGTGTTTGCGATCATCCTCACCATCAATCGTGCGTCGTGGCGCCTGCTGATCTCAGGCTCGCTGGTGAGCGGCTGGTATTTTCTGCTCGTGAGGCTAATTTCGAGGCCTCGGCCTACGGTACCCGACGTGCTCCGAGTGACCGAGCACCCCGGAGCTTCAAGCTACCCGAGCGGCCACATGATGCTGTTCGTCTTCTATGCCGTGATTCTCATGACGTGCCTGGGCTTGAAGTTCGTCCCCCGACGCTGGCAGCCCCTCGGTTGGGGGATCGCCGCCCTGTTCATCATCTTGGGGGGATTCAGCCGCATCTATTCGGGCGCCCACTGGCCGACCGACGTACTTGGTGGCACCTTGATTGCAGTCGCATGGCTGAGCTTCGTCATGTCGATCAGGTGGATATCCGATCCCGTGCTCGAGCAGGCTCCCCGCAGCACCGCGGAAAAGGCGGTTCGACCCGCGGCGTAGCCGCCCCAGACCCGCTTCAATGTAGATGTGGCGGGTTCGCGAACCAGGCACGTCGCGAAAGCTGAAGCCCTGACGGCCGAAGAGCTGGAACGGATCGACGCGTACTGGCGCGCGGCGAACTATCTGTCCGTGGGCCAGATCTACCTGCTGGACAATCCGCTGCTGACTCGCCCGCTGACGCTGGCGGACATCAAGCCGCGACTCCTCGGCCACTGGGGCACGACACCAGGCATCAATCTCATCTACGCGCACGCGAATCGCGTCATCAAGGAGCGCGATCTCGACGCCATCTACATCGTCGGACCGGGGCACGGCGGCCCCGCCGCGGTGGCCAATGCCTATCTAGAAGGGACCTACACCGAGGTCTATCCGAAGATCACGCAGGATGCCGACGGCCTCAGGAAGCTCTTCCGCCAGTTCTCGTTCCCGGGGGGCATACCCAGCCACGTTGCCGCCGAGACCCCGGGATCCATTCACGAGGGTGGCGAACTCGGCTACGCGCTCGTGCACGCGTACGGCGCGGCGTTCGACAACCCCGACCTGTGCGTGTTCTGCATCGTGGGCGATGGGGAGGCGGAAACCGGGCCCCTGGCCGCGAGCTGGCACTCTAACAAGTTCCTGAACCCACGACGCGACGGCGCCGTGCTTCCCATTCTTCATCTCAACGAATACAAGATCGCGAACCCGACCGTCCTGGCACGGATACCGGAGTCCGAGCTTCATGAGCTGCTCGAGGGCTTCGGTCATGCGCCGATCTTCGTCGTCGGCGACGAGCCGAAGGTCGTCCACAATGCGCTCGCCGCTGCGCTGGATGCGGCGCTGGACGACATCTCGCGAATCCAGCAAGAGGCTCGGAAGTCAGGCGCAGCCGGCCGCCCGCGCTGGCCGATGATCGTCCTGCGCACGCCCAAGGGCTGGACGGGCCCGAAGGTCGTAGACGGCG
>VBHB01000031.1 GCA_005880315.1 Chloroflexota bacterium
CGAGGTCGAATTCCCAGCCGTGCCACGGACACGCGATGATCGGAGTTTCGTCGTCGACCTCCATCGACCCGGGCGCGCCGCCGTGCAGGCGGCCGCTGACCACACCCAGGCACAACGGACCCTTCTGATGCGGACAGCGGTTGTGGACCGCAAAGAAACGATCCTGCCACCGTAGGACGCCGATCTCATGGCCCGCCGCGTGCACGATCCGGAAACGGCGCTCAGAGAAATCCGAGATGGGTCCGACGTCGAACGTCACGTGGCCCTCTCGGCCGCCGCGGCCGGCCGGCCCAGCTCTTCAGCGTTCCAGCCGTATAGACGGCATGCATTCTCGAGGAACACCTGCCGATGCCACTCGGCGGGGAGCCGCGACGACAGGTAATCGATCTCGTCCGCATCCCAGTGCGGGTAGTCCGATGCATAGCAGAGCTTGTTTTCCAGGTGCATCGAGCGCAGGAGCTCGACGACGTCCTCGCGCTTGGGCGAGATCTCGAGCGGCTGGCTGCTGACCCAAACGTGCTCGGCGAAGTACTCGCTCGGCAATCGCTTCAGCCAGGGAACCTCGCGGCGCAGACCCTTGAACTCGGTGTCAAATCGCCACAACAGGCTTGGGATCCAGGCCGAGCCGCCTTCGATGAGGATCAGGCGCAGCTTCGGATATTTCTCGAACACCCCGTGTGCGATGAAGCTCACCACGTGCGTCTGGATCGCCTGCGGCCACAGCGTGTGCGTCTCGAAGTATGTGTTCACACTCCCACCGCCTGTGCTCGGCGGGTTAGCCCATCCGCCCGCGCCGCCGTGAATCGCGACGGGCCGGTTGGTCTCCTCGGCGGCCGCGTAAATGGGATGGAAGATCGGGTGGCCGAAGCCGTAGCCGAACGGGTTGTCCACGAGCATGACCTGCACCATCCGCGCGTTGGCCGCATGCCGGTGGATCTCCGCCGCGGCCAGCTCGGGCAGCTGACTGCCGACCATGATCGACGAAAGCAGCCGGGGGTCACGGGAAAGCCAACGTTCGATGCTCCAGTCGTTGCACGCCCGCGCGATCTCGTTCGCGAAGTACGGATTGTGATGGCCGGCCAGGTGGCTGTCGTCACCGAAGGTCAGGATCGCTCGGCGTACGTCCGATGCATCAAGCAGCTGGGCGCGCATGGTCGGGTAGTCCGCCCCCGGCTCTCCCCCGCCTTCGGGGTACGTGTCCGCGCGCATGAACCCGTGCGGGTTTGGAAACCCATCTTGAACCGTCAGGGGCACGTTGCCCGCACGGCCGCGGTCGGTCACGTACTCCCGCCACCCGCGCGACAGGTACTCGATCAGCTCGGCGTCGCTGTTCCGAGCGTGGTGGACGTCGCAGTCGACGATCGGTCCGGAATACATGCCTCGACCTGGTCTCCTCTGTGTCAGGCGACGGGGCGGACCGAGGCCCGCCCCGCCATAGTTGCCCTTCTTAATGCAGCGTCTCGACCTTATCGGCGCCGACCTGGTTGGCGACCGCGTCGTGAAGGATCTTGATCGCCGCGTCGACGGATGTGTTGGGATCCGTGGCGATCTGCCCCGTAGCCTGGCCGATGCCCTGGACCCATGCGGGATAGCCCTCTTGCTCCGAGGGAACGAGCTTCGAGTTCGGGAGCGCGTCGCCGAATGCCTTGTTGAAGGGAGGCGCGAAGCTCAAGAAGCCGTCCGACTTCGCCACCTTCTGGCTCGGCGGGACGAAACCAGCCCGGTTGGCGATATAGGTTTGGTTGTCGTCGCTTTCCATGATCTTGAGCAGGCCCCACGAGAGCTCGGGGTGCTTGGTGACCTTGGAGATCCCGACGGCCCAGCCGCCCAGCGTGCTCGCGCTGCCGGGGGCCTGGCCGGTAGACGTTGGGAGCGGGACCGCGCTCGCCTCCTGGGCTGCGTTCGCCCAGTGGCGGTTCTGCTCGGTCCACGCGTCCGCGAACCAGTTGGAGCCGACCGCGATGGCGAGCTGGTGATCCTTCAAGAGGACCACGGGCCGCCCCACGGCCTTGGGCGAGAAAAGGTCTGATGTGGAGGCGCCGAGGTGCTGGCTGTACACCGATCTGTAGAAATCCATCACCTGTCGGAGTCCCGGGCTGTCGACGACCCATTTCTTGGTGTTGTAGTCGAAGATCGTCGGCGTCGACGATCCGTACACCAGGTTGGCGGCCCCTTGCAGCACACCGCCCGCACCGGCGCTGGTCCCCGCGCCGACCCACAGCGGGATGACGCCGGCCTGGTTGCTGGCCTTGACCGCTTTGGCGGCGGTCAGGATGTCGTCCCAGGTCTTGGGTTGCCATGGGACCGTGATGCCGGCCTTGGTCAGCATCGCGTTGTTGTAGTAGATCGCGGTGTTGTTCTCGCCGGTGTTCACCGCGTAGACCTTGCCGTTGATCTTGCTCTCGTCCTGGATGACCTTCGGAAACGACGACCAGAACGGAGCCTTGTTCGAGTCGTTGACGAATGAGTCGAGCGGCAGCAGGTAATCCGAGCCGACCCACTGCCCCACGTAACCGGATGGGAGCATGAACACGTCGGGTGTCGTCGAGGGGTTCTTGTACTCGAGTGCGACCTTGTTGACGAGGTCGACGTCTGTTCCGTTGAACCCCTGAAGGACGAGCTTTGCCTTCGGATAAGCCGATTCGAACTCACTCTTGACCTTGTTCCACCAGATCACCGACGTGTCGTCGGAGTCGAAGACGTATGTGGTGGAGTAGGCCACCGTGATCGAGCCCGTCATGTCGTCTGTTGTTGCCGTCGGCGTGTTTCCCGAGCCGCAAGCGACCAGGAGCGCCGGCAGCGACGCGACGATGACGGACCACATCCGGATCCTTTGACGCGGGTTCCTCAATCCACTACCTCCCTGAATCAAACTTCCTCTGACTGGGTCGGCACCACCGGTGCCTGGGGACGAAGGTCACGCCCGGCTGACGACTCTTCGATCCACGCCTCCCTCGCGGATTTGAGAGCCTCAGCGCTGCCGGCCACGGGCCGCTGGAGGATCGATTCGCCAGTACGGGCGTCGAACAGATGAAGCCGAGCGGGATTCAAAGCGAGGTCGACCCTCTCGCGGGTTCGCACGCCCGAGCGAGGCGGGAATCGAGAGGTCACCGTCTCGCCGGCGCACAGGACGGTGACATAGGCTTCGTGACCCATCGGCTCGACCACATCGACCTCTGCGGAGAACGTCAGCGACGAGTCGGGTCCGGCCGCCTTGCGCCACATCATGTCCTCGGGTCGGACGCCAACTGTCACATCCCCGTCGGCGGTGTCGCCGATCAACTTCGAAGAAGAGCTCAGCGGCACAGTCGCACCCATGAACCTCACAGCGGCCTTGCCGTCCCTCGTGGTCAGCACACCCTTGATGAAGTTCATGCGAGGCGAGCCGATGAAACCGGCCACGAAGAGGTTCACCGGGTTGTCATAGAGCGTCTCAGGCACGTCGACCTGCTGCAGGCGCCCGCTGTTCATGACAGCGATGCGGTCGCCCATCGTCATCGCCTCCACCTGGTCGTGGGTGACGTACATGGTCGTGACACGAAAGCGCTCGTGCAGGCGGCTCAACTCGGCGCGCATCTGCACGCGCAGGCCGGCGTCCAGGTTGGAGAGAGGCTCGTCCATCAGGAACACCTGTGGCTGGCGGATGAGAGCGCGGCCGAGTGCGACGCGCTGGCGCTGGCCGCCGGAAAGCTCCGACGGCCGGCGCTTGAGCAGGTTGCCAAGACCCAGGACGTCCGCGGTCTCTTTGACCCGCTGCTCGACCAGTAAGGAGGCTGCGCCGTGAGCGCGCATGCCAAACGCGAGGTTGTCGTGCACGTTCATGTGGGGATAGAGGGCGTAGCTCTGAAACACCATCGCCACGTCGCGGAAACGTGGCGGCACGTTGTTGACAAGCCTGTCGCCGATCAGGATGCGTCCGTACGAGGGTCGCTCGAGCCCGGCCAGCATTCGCAGCGTCGTCGTCTTGCCGCATCCCGACGGGCCGACAAGGACCATGAACTCGCCCGCCTCCACGGAGAGGTTCAAGTCCTCGACCGCTGTTTCAGTGCCGAATATCTTGTGGACGCCCTCGAACTTGACCTCGGCCAGCACGTCAGCCCCGCACCGCCCCACTGAAGCTGAACGCGCCGCTGAAATATCGGGACATGAACAGGTACAACACGATCACCGGCAGCGAGAAGAGCAGTGAGAACACGGCCAGGTCGCCGAATTTGAAGAGCCCGTGCGAACCCATGAAGTTGTAGATCTCGACCGGGCCCGGTTGGTCATCCGGGTTGCTGTTGAGGACGAACGGGATGATGAAGGCGCCCCACGCGTTGATGAAGGTGTAGATGGCCGTCACCGCGATCCCTGGGACGGTGAGTGGCAGCACCACCTGCCGGAGAATGCGGACGGTGCCCGCGCCGTCGATCGCCGCCGCATGTTCGAGCTCGGCCGGCACTGCGTCGATGAAATTCTTCATCAGCCAGATCGCGAATGGCAGCGAGCTAGCGGCGAGAAAGAGAGCGGTCGTGTACAGCGAGTCGAGCCAGCCAAGGTAGACGTACAGCTGGTAGACGGGGACGACGAGCATCGATACGGGCAGGCCGGACGCGAAGAGGATCGCAAGCATGAAACCCCGCTTGAACGGTATGTGCATGCGCGACAGCGGGTAGGCGGCCAGGACCGCGAGAACCGTGGTGATGACTGTGGTGGCGCCGGCGAGGATCAGGCTGCTTCGGAAAGAGCTGAGCGCCCCGGCGGTGCCGATGACGTCGGCGAAGTTGGTCAGCGTCAGCGATGGCAGCTTGATCGCCCAGTCGGGGTTGGCATCGAGCGACGCGAAGATCATCCAGAGCATGGGCAGGACGAAGAAGCAGCCGAGCAGGACGAGCACGACGTTGGTCGCGAGCGCGGCCACCGAGACACGGCGGTACGGCACCACGATCAGGCTCGGATCCGCCCTCATCCGTTTTGCCTGCACGGCGCTCACGCCTGGCTCCTGGCCGCCCGCACGAAAAGAAGCGAGAAAACGGCACCGATCAGCACCAGCACGAGCGAGATCGCGGTGCCATAGCCGAGCTGGTGGAAGACGAACGCCTCCTGGTAGACATACAGCGGCAGCGTCATCGTCTCGATGCCCGGACCGCCCTGGGTCATGGCGTAGATGAGGGTGAACTCAGAGAGGTTGAGAATCGTGACCAGCAGGAGGTTGGTCAGGATGGTCGGCTTCAGCAGCGGCAAGATGACTTGGCGGTAGCGGCGCCAGACCGAAGCCCCCTCGACCTCGGCGGCCTCGAGCACCTCGGTGGGAAGGTTGCGCAGGCCGGCCGAGAAGACGAGCATCGAGAAGGCCACGTTCCGCCAGAGGTTGGCGAGCGACACGATGAGCATCGGCACCACGACAAGGAAGTTGGTGTCGCTGTGGCGGAGGAGGATCGAAAGCGTCCCGCCCGCCTGTGAGAATGCGTACCAGACCAGGGCGACGGTGATCTCGGGCAGGACCCACGCGACGATCACGATCGAGCCGACGATGAGCCGGATCGGAACCACCGCATTGCGCAGCAGCAAGGCAAGCGCCATGCCGAGGACGGACTGCCCGACGATCGCCGAGCCGACGACGAATATCAGCGTCAGCCAGGCCGACTTGACGAAAACGTAGTCGCCGAGCATCCGGACGACGTTGTCCAGGCCGGTGAAGCTGTAGTCACGCGATCGCGCTCCGACCAGCGCAAGGTTGGTGAATCCCAGGTAGCCGGCATATAGGACCGGGAACACAAAGAGAAGCCCGAGCAGGGCGAGCGCCGGCGTGAGCATGGCCAGACTGCTCCACTGGAACCGTTCGCGGTCGAGCCGCGGTCCCAAACCGGCGACGACGGCCAAGCTCAACTCCTCCCGCAAGCCAAAGATCTAAGAGGGACGCTGCGCTTTGGAGCGTTCCAGTGGAACGTTCCGTAATTCTCTCGGCGGGCGGCCTGAGCGTCAAGTCCCCCGGCTCGCGCCCGGGCTTAAAGACCCTCGGGCGGCGGGCCGGTCGACTGCCTGGTGACCAGGCTGACGCCGACCAGCGTGGTCCGCGGCGGGCCCTTCAGCTTGCGCTCGATGCGGTCCGCGATGGTCGCGATCCCGAGCTTCGCGAGCTCGTCCCGAGGCTGGGCAACCGTGGTGAGCCCGATTCGGGCGAGGCCGGCCATGGGCACGTCATCGAACCCGACGATGGAAAGGTCCTGGGGGACGCGGAGCTTCACCCTGTCGGCAAATTCCTGCAGCGAGATCGCCGCGACGTCGTTCGAACCGAATGCGGCCGTCGCGCGGTCCGGGCCCGTGAAAACCTCGAGCAGCTTTCGATCCACACCCGATACCAGGGCATGGTCGGATGGAGGCGACCAGCTGATGCGGATCGGCGGCTCGATCCGTGCTTGCTCGAGCGCCTCGCAGTAGCCCTGCCACCGGGCGATGTCGGATTGGTCCTCGAGCTCCGGGATCGAGATGTAGGCGATGCGGCGATGCCCGGCCGTGATCAGATGGCTGGTACCCAGCCGGCCGCCTCGGACGTCGTCGACCGAGACGACATCGCCCCAATCCGCCTTGCAGCTAAGGAAGACGACCGGCACCTGGTGCTCGAGGGTCTCCTGCATGGTGCGGGACTCGCCCGAGAAGGCCAGGAACACGATGCCGGCGACGCGATACTCCAGCAGCGTCTCGACGCCGGCGAGCTCGCTCTGGCTGTCGCCTTCTGTGTTGCAAAACATCGCCGTGTATCCGCGCGCCGCGGCGTGCCGCTCCACGGACTTCGCCATCTCAGCGAAGAACGGGTTGGCCAGGTCGCCGACGACGACGCCGAGAATGCTCGTTCGCTGCTGCACGAGCTGGCGCGCGAGCACGTTCGGGCGGTAGCCAAGCTGTTCGATCGCGGTCCGGACCCGCCGTCGGGTCGCATCCGAGACGCCCGGGAGCCCGCGCACGACGTTGGAGACCGTGGACTTGGAGACGCCCGCCTGCGAGGCAACGTCGAGGATGGTCGGAGGCCTTCTGACCCTCTGGGCGGGATCCTGGTGGGCCGCCATCGAAGGCAATGGTATGCGGCTCATGCGCCGGTCACGCGCCGAGCCTCGGGTCCATGAGGACCTTCATCGTCCCATCCTTCTGGGCGAGCTCAACCGCCTCCGCCGCACGCTCCAGCGGCATGCGATGGGTGATGATCTCGGTCAGCGGAAGCCTGTCCAGGTTTCGCGCAAGCAGGTTCATCGCCGGGACGTACGAGGTCGCGGTCTCGCCCCCGACCCCGATCACGCTGACGTTCTTCGTGCAGATGTCCGAGTTGGGGTTGATCCCGACCGGGCCCATGTCGACAAACGAGCCGGCTTCGACCACGGTCCCGCCGTATCGAACCAGGTGGAGGCACTCGGGAAACGACTGCGCGACGCCTGTGCAGTCGATGACGATGTCCGGCCCGGTGTTCGTGTGCTCGCGCGCCAGCTCCAGCCGCTCTTTCTCTGTGGTCTTGCTGGTGTTGATGGTCAGGGTCGCGCCAAAGCGCCGCGCCATCTCGAGCCTGGAATCAAGCCGATCGATGGCGATCAGCTTGCCGCAGCCGAGGAGCCTGGCCTTGACGAGGTGGCAGAAACCCAGCGGGCCGACACCGACACCGCCATGACCTCGGTAAGCGCGGCGACCTCGTCGGGCAGCCCGTCCGGCACTCGGAACAGCGGGGTGCCAGGCAGCAGGTACATGTATTCGGCCCAGCCTCCGAACAGGTGAGGCGGGATGCCGCTGTGCAGGCTGTTCCCGTAGTCCTGCAGGTTTTCGCAGAAGTAGTAGGGATAGTCGTTGAGGCAGAAGATGCAGTGCCCGCACGGCACGTTGGCTGCCGGCACGATGCGATCTCCGGCACGCAGCGGACGGCCCTCGCTGTCGGGAATTGACTCGCTGCCGCCGATGGCCTCGATCACGCCCACGTTCTCATGCCCGCAGATGAGCGGGTACACGATGTCGCGCTCGTGGTCGGTGCCGGCGTACTGCTTCGACTCACCGCGGAACGTGTGCTTGTCGGTGCCGCAGATGCCCGAAAAAGTGACTTTCATCAGGACGGCGCCCGGCTGCGGGTCTGGTTTCGGAAAGTGCTCGACCTCGAGCCGACCCGGCGCCTTCATCACGGCGGCACGGACCGTGGAGCTCATCGGACCCACTCGAATCTCCTGGTGTGGAGCAGACCGGCAGCAGGTTGGAACGTTACAGGTTTTTCGGCCTCAATCAAGCTGCCAGCGATGGTCCGGGTCGGTGGTCACCAGCCAGCGCCTGCGCGGGCCGGCCATCACATTCAAGTAGTAGAGGTCGTAGCCCGGCGCCGCCGCGACGGGGTGGTAGCCGCGAGGGACGAGCACCACGTCTCCGTCACGAACCTGGATGGCTTCGTCTAGCGAGCGATCGTCGGTGTACACGAGCTGGACCGCAAAACCTTCGGGCCGCGCCGTCCGGTGGTAGTAGGTCTCCTCCAGGTAGGTCTCCCGCGGCCCGTCGTCGGTGTCGTGCTTGTGGGGTGGGTAGCTCGACCAGTTGCCCCCTGGCGTCAACACCTCGGTGACCAGCAGCGACTCGGCCGGCCGGTCCTCCATGAGGATGTTGTGGATGGTGCGCTCGGTCGAGCCCGAGCCTCGCTTGAAGGGCTTGACGGCGGAAGCGGGCATCAGCGCCGGTTCGGCCCCGCGTTCGGCCGGGGCCCAGCACAGCGCGACCTCGCAGAGATCGCTCGCGGCGGTGACCGCAATCGTTCCTCCGGGCGGCGCGTAGACGGCGTCGGGGGCGCCATCGAAAACGCTCGAGCGCGATCCGACGCCGGCCCACTTGTTGCTGCCGAAGGAGACGTCGGCTCGTCCCGACAGCAGGACGGCGCAGACCTCATGCTGCCCTGTCGCTCGGTCGAGGTTGGCTCCACGCGCGAGCCGGTAGACGTCGAAGCCGACGTACGACCAGCCCGCGGATTCCCGCGTGATCGAGACCAAAAGCCCGTCCGCTCCAGGCACCACGCGGCGCCGAACCACCAGATTGGTCATACGAGCCAGCGTCGCCTGGCGATACCCCGCTCGTGCTCTTCGCGCGCCTTCCTCACGTCCGCCGACTCCGAGACCTCCGCCACCGGTACTTCCCACCAGCTCTCATAGCTCGGCACCCCTTCGTAGCGGTCGACCGGCACATAGATGACGACCGTGCGGTCAATGGTCTTTGCCGCCACCAGAGCGTCACGCAGCTCCTCGATGTTGCGCGTGCGGATGACGTGCGCGCCGAGCCCTTGCGCGTTGAGCGCGAGGTCGACCGGCAGCGGCTCGCCGTTGCTGTGCGCGGCGTCGTCGCCCAGCGAGCCGTCAGCGCGATATCGGTAGCGGGTGCCGAATCCCGCGGTGCCCTTCGACCTCGACAGGCCGCCGATCGAGGCAAACCATGACATACACCTCTCGAGTCGGGTCGGCGAGCTTGACGCCGACACCGCCCGCGATCTCGTACCCCATGGTCGAGTATCCGTACTCGACGTGATAGCCCTTGGAGTCGCGCGTGCGCCAGAGCTTGTGAAGGTCGCCCGGCATGGAACCGGCCGCGCAGACGACCACGTCGCGCGGGCCCGACAGCTCGTTGACCGCGCCCAGCACCTCCGACTGCGCCGGCAGCGGCCCGTGACCGAGTGCGTACAGCCTCGACACCTCCCTGTCCCATTCGAGGCGAAGCTCTTCGCCGCGTGCGCGATATTCGGCGGGCACGGTCCAGCCTTCGAGGCGCGTGTCCAGCTCTTCGATCGTCGCGCGGGCGTCGCCGGTGAGGGCAAGGCCGGCGACCTTGTGGCTGTCGGCTTCGGAGATGTTCAGGTTGATAAAACGGACGTCTGGGTTCTGAAAAGCGGTCTTCGATGCCGTGGTGAAATCGCTGTACCTGGTGCCGATGCCGATGATCACGTCGCCATCCGCCGCGATGCGGTTCGCCGCGAGGCTGCCGGTCGCACCTATCGCGCCGAGCGCCCCAGGATGATCGAACGGCAGCGACCCCTTTCCCGCCTGGGTCTCCGCAACCGGGATGCCGGTGCGCGCAGCCAGGCGCCGCAACGCGGCGGTCGCTTCCGAATAAATCACCCCACCTCCGGCGACGATGAGCGGGCGCTTCGACGCCCGGATCAGATTCGCGGCGCGGTCGAGCGCGGCATTGTCCGGCACCGGCCGGCCGACGTGCCACACCCGGCGTTCAAAGAACTCCGCGGGGTAGTCGAATGCCTCCGTCTGCACGTCTTGGGGAAGCGCCAGCATCACGGCGCCGGTGTCGGCCTGGCTGGCCAGCACGCGCATCGCGGCTAGCGCCGCAGGGACGAGCTGCTCCGGGCGCTGGACGCGATCCCAGTAACGGGTCACCGGCCGGAAGCAGTCGTTCACGCTTTCGTCACCGCTCCAGGGAGTCTCGAGCTGCTGGAGGACGGGGTCGGGCCGACGGGAGGCGAACACGTCCCCAGGCAGGAGAAGAACTGGAATCCTGTTGATCGTCGCGGCCGCCGCACCCGTGACCATGTTGGTGGCCCCGGGCCCGATCGACGTCGTGCAGGCCAGGGTCGCGAGCCGGTTGCGCATCTTGGCGAAGCCGGCGGCGATGTGCACCATCCCTTGCTCATTGCGGGCCTGGTAGTACGTGAGCAGCTCCGGGTTCTGTGCGAGCGCCTGGCCGATCCCTGTGAGGTTGCCGTGGCCGAAGATCCCAAAACATCCTTCGATGAAGTGGTGCTCGACCCCATCGCGCTCGACGTGCTGGACCGAGAGGAACCTGACCAGCGCCTGAGCCGTGGTCAGGCGAACCGGTTTCACCACCGGGTAACGACGACCTTTTTGCGCGTGTAGAACTCGATCCCGTCCGTGCCGTGGACGTGGAGATCGCCGTAGAACGATCCCTTCCAGCCGCTGAACGGGAAGAAGGCGAAGGGCTGTGCGATGGGCACGTTGATACCTGTCATGCCGGCTTCGACCTGCTCGCGAAACTCCCTTGCGGACCGCCCCGACTGCGTGAAGATCGTGGCCATGTTGCCGAGCGCCATCCGATTGGCCTGGGCGATCGCCTCGTCGAGGCTCGGCGCCCTGGACACGGACAGCACGGGTCCGAAGATCTCCTCGTGACCGACGGCCATGTCCGGGGTCACGCGGTCCAGGATCGTGGGGCCTAGGAAGAAGCCCGGCCGCGACATCTCGCCACGGCCGTCCACCACGAGCTCGGCGCCTTCCGCCACCCCTTTGTCCACGTAGCCCGCGACCTTGTCCCGGTGGTCGGCGCGAATCAGCGGACCGACCTGCACGCCCGCCTGGTCGCCCGGGCCCACCACCAGCTTCGCAGCGGCTGCCTGCAATGGATCCAGGAGGCGGTCGGCCGCCTGGCCCACCGCAACCGCGACCGAACCGGCGAGGCAGCGCTCGCCCGCATTTCCAAAGGCGGAGTTCAAAATCGCCGGGACGGTGACCTCGGGGTCGGCGTCCGGCATAACGACGATGTGGTTCTTGGCGCCACCGAGCGCCTGCACGCGCTTGCCGCTGGCTGCCGCCGTCTCGTAGACGTGGCGGGCGACGGGAGCCGACCCGACAAATGAGATCGCGGCCACGCCCGGATGTGTCAGCAGCGCATCGACCGCTTCGCGAGCGCCATGCACGACATTGAGGACGCCCTCCGGAAAGCCAGCCTCCAGGAACAGCTCGGCAAGGCGCTGCCCGCCCAGCGGCGTCCGCTCCGAAGGCTTGAGCACGAACGTGTTCCCGGCGACGACTGCGAGCGGGAACATCCACAGCGGGATCATCACGGGGAAGTTGAAAGGCGGGATCCCCGCGCAAACGCCGACCGGGTAGCGGTAGAGATCCTGGTCCACACCGCCGGAGACGTCTCGCAGCGTGCGGCCCTGGAGGAGGGTCGGCGCTCCGCAGGCGAAATCGACCACCTCGATCCCGCGTCTCACCTCGCCGCGGGACTCCTCCAGAGTCTTGCCGTGGTGGCGCGTGATGATCGCGGCAAGATCTTCGACGTGCTCTTCGAGCACCGCCTTGAACCGGAACATCAGGCGGACCCTTTCCATAACGGCCGTGCGCGACCACGCCGCGTATGCGTGTCCGGCCGCCTGCACAGCGGCGTCCACGTCACGCGCCCCTGACAGCGGGACCTGCTCGATGACCTCCCCCGTCGCGGGGTTGTAAACCGGCAGCGCACCGGCGCCGTCCGCCGGCACCCGCCACTGGGATCCGATCAGGTTGGGAAGCATCGCGCTGTTCTCCTATGTTGCCGCTTGAACGTTGACCACATCATCCGATTTCCTCGAGGCGAACCGGCCGGTGCTCGCTCAGCGAGCGGCCAGCGGCCAGACCGACGGCGAGGGCTCGCCGCGCATCGAGCACGCTGCACGGACTCTCGGCGCCGACTTTGACCGCGTCGAGGAAGCCCTGAATCTCGGCGCGATAAGCGGGCGTGAACCGATCGATGAAATTCTGATAGCCCGGCTTGTGCGGCGCTTCGATCCCCGGCTCCAGAGAACGGAGCGGAGTGCGTGCATCCAATCCCACGGTGACGCTGTCGCGCAGCCCGAACAGCTCCATACGGACGTCGTACCCGCGCGGATCGTTCCGCACCGCCGTAACGGCGCCGAGGATGCCGCCTTCGAATTTCAGCGTGGCGCACGCCGCGTCGACGTCGCGGTGGCGCTCGAACATCGCAGAGTTCGCCACGCCGTCCGCAAACACCTCGACGACCGGCCGGCCCAGGACCCATGGACCGATGTCGAAATCGTGTATCGCCAGGTCGAGCCAGATCCCACCCGAGACGGCGACGTATGCCTCGGGCGGGGGTGCGGGATCGTGCGTGGCGAGACGGACCACGTGCACATCACCGAGCGCGCCTGTTCTAACCGCCTCTCTCGCGGCCCGGTAGCCCGCGTCGAAACGGCGCTGAAAGCCGATCTGGACGAGGGTGCCCGACTTTTGCACGTGCTCGATGACCGCATCGGTGGACGCCAGGTCGAGCGCGATCGGCTTCTCGCAGAACGCCGGCACGCGGGCGTCGGCGGCCAGATGGAGGAGATCGGCGTGGACAGGAGTCGCAGCCGCGATGACGACCGCGTCCACGCCTTCGCGAAAGAGCGCATCTGCGCTCTCCGCCTGCTCGGCGCCAAGCGCTTTCGCGATGCTGGCCGCCCGCTCCTGGTCTGCGTCGACGACGGTGAGCCGCGATACGAGCGGGCTCTCTTTCAAGGTCTGTGCGTGCAACGACCCGATGCGACCGATGCCGACCATCCCGACGTGCAATTCCCCGCTCCTCGGCGCTCAGCGTAGCGCGTCCCCGCGTGGCGATCGGTCTACGCTTCGGGCTTCGATGGATGACGCAGCTCTGATCCCGCGCATCGGGATCGTCACGGAAGCATTTGCGAATCGCCCGCTGGTCGATGTGATGGACTGGCTCGTGAATGAAGCGACATCGGTGACCGACCTCGAGATCGGCACGGGCGGCTACGCTCCGACTGGGCACTGCGACCTGAATTTGCTGCTGCATGATTCCGCGGTTCGCAAGGCCTGGCTTCACGAGATAAGCGCGCGGGGACTGGCCATTGGCGCGCTCAACGTATGGGGCAACCCGCTGCATCCGGACGCGGCCGTCGCGAAGAAACACGACGCGGACCTCCGCGACACGATCAGGCTCGCGGCCGCGCTCGGAGTGGACCGCGTCGTCGCCCTTGCCGGTTGTCCACCTGGCGCTCCAGGCGACCGCACACCACACTTCGCCGGCGGCGGCTGGCTGCCGTATCTCGAAAACATTCACGACGGGCAGTGGGAGTCGGTGGTTGAACCATATTGGCTCGACATCGCTGAATTCGCGACCGAGGAGCATCCGCAGCTGCTCGTCTGCCTGGAGCTTCATCCCGGCACAGTCGTGTACAACGTCGAGACGTTCGAGCGGATCGCGGGCCTGGGTGACGCGATCGCCGCGAACATCGACCCGAGCCACTTCTTCTGGATGGGAATGGATCCGATCGCTGTCATCGATCGGATCGGCGATCGAGCTGGGCACTGCCACGGAAAGGATGTGGTGTTCGCGAAAGACCACCTCGCGGTCAACGGGCTCCTCGACCGGCGCTGGCCGAAACCGCCCGACGAGATGCCCTGGAACTTCGCCGTGGTCGGGCGGGGCAAGCCGCAGGCCTGGTGGGACGGTTTTGTCGGTGCGCTCGCGGCACGCGGCCGCGCGCACACCATCGCCATCGAGCACGAGGACCCGTTCGTTCCCGCCGAAGCCGGGGTGCCGGAGGCGGCCGGAGTCCTGGCCGCGGCCGTTCGCGGCCTTGGGTGTTGACACCGATAAGCCATTCATATACGTTCCGTGGAACGTTCCAACACGCTCGGTGAAAGGGGTGCGGATGGCAGGAAGGATGAGGGTAGGTGTGGTCGGCTGCGGCCTGATCGCACAGGTCATGCACCTCCATTACCTGCGCGAGCTGGCGGACCGGTTCGAGATCGCCGCCGTCTGTGATGTGTCCGAGGAGGTGCGTGCGGCGTGCGCGCGCGAGTACGGCGTGCCGGAGCAGTTCGCGACCTGGCAGGAGTTGATAGCCAGGCCCCTCGACGCCATCCTGGTGCTCACCTCCGGCAGCCACGCGCCGATCGCCATCGCCGCGGCGACGTCCGGAAGGCACGTATTCGTCGAAAAACCGATGTGCTTCTCGGTGGCCGAAGGGCAGGCGATGATCCAAGCCGCTCAGGCGGCAGGCGTCACGTTGATGGTCGGCTACAACAAGCGGTACGACCCTGCTTACTTGCGCCTTCTCGACGAGTGGCGAGGGCTGCGCGACCTCCGGCTGGCGCAGATTACGACGCTCGAGTCTCCCCTCGAGCCCTACGTCCAGCACTACAACCTGCGCCGGGGTGGCTCGTTGCCGAAGGACGTCATGCAGTCGCTGGCCGAGGACGGCGATGCGCGGATCGCGGCCGCGCTGCCCGACGCCGACCCACTGTCGCGATGGGCATACAGGATGGTTCTGCTCGACAGCCTCGTGCATGAGATCAATGCGATGCGCGGGGTCATGGGTGAGCCCGAGCGCCTCGAGTTCGCAGACATCCGGGAAACCGGCCTTACCGCGATCTTCAGTTATGGGAAGGCTCAATGCATCCTCGCCTGGGTCGACCTGCCAGGCATCGCGCGCTATTCGATGGAGTTCGCCTTCTATTCGCCGGAACGACGGCTGACACTGAAGTTCCCATCACCCTTTCTGCGCAGCGCGCCGACGGTGCTCGTGTCGGAGAACGGCGAAGACCGCTCTCCGCGCTCGTCTCGAACAGAAGAGATCACCTCGTATCGCGAAAGCTTCAAGGAAGAGCTCATCCACTTCCACGAATGCATCACGTCTGGGCGCGAACCGATTACGTCCGGTCGCGACGCGCTTCACGACATCGCCGTATGCGAGGCAATCGTCGGCGTCCACCGCAGCCGGAGCCCGTTGGACCTGCCTTCGGAGCCTGCGCCGGCTCCTGCCCACGGGCGTTCGTGAACAGAGGCACGATCCGCGTCGCCAACGCCCCGGTGAGCTATGGCGCGTTCGAGCTGACAGTCGGGATCCTGCCAGATGTGCCGGAAGGCGCTGAGGTCCTGGATGAGGTCGCGTCGGCGGGCTACTCCGGAATCGACCTCGGACCGTTGGGTTACCTCGGCGATGGCAAGGAGTTGGCGGAGAACCTCGCCCGCCATGGGCTGGGCCTTGCGGGCGGGTTTTTCGAGCTGCCGTTCAGCGACCCTCAGAAGATGCCGGCCGCGACCAAAGACCTCGACGCGCTCTTGGACGTCTTCGACGCGGCCGGCAACGACGCGCAGGCGCCGAAGCCTCGACCCACTCTGGCCGACGCCGGCAGCGACCTTCGACGATCGCGGCCCGGCCAGGCCGCGACCAACCGATCGCTCGGTTTCGACTCCGCCGCATGGAAGCATTTCGCACACGGCGTCGAGATGGCGGTGGCGCGCTGCCGCGCACGGGGCTACGAGCCGACGTTCCACCACGAAACAGGCACGTACATCGAAGCGCCATGGGAGATCGAGAAGGTCCTGGAGCTGACCTCCATCGGTCTCTGTCTGGACACCGGCCACCTCTTGCTGGGAGGTGGCGATCCTGTGCAGGCGATGCGGGATTGGGGCAGCCGTATCAACCACATGCACCTGAAGGACGCCCGCCGCGCGGTGGTCGAGAAGATCGTGCGCGATGCAGCTCCCGTCGCGGAGATCTGGCGCCGGAAAGCCTTTTGCCGTCTGGGCGAAGGCGACCTCGACGTCGACGGCGTGCTGGAGGCGATGCGAGACGGCTACTCCGGTTGGCTCGTGGTGGAGCAAGACGTGCTGCCCGACCGCAACGGGCAGCCGGCTGCCGACCAGCGCGCCAATCGCCAGTACCTGGCCGCCCGGGGCTTCTGACGCAGTGGCGCCTTTGAGGCTTGGGCTGGCCGGTGCCGGCCGGATGGGCAGAAACCACCTGCGCGCCCTCGCCGGCTCGGACACCGTCAACGTCATCGCGATCGCCGAGCCGATGCGGGCAGCGCGAGAAGCACTTCCACGCCTGAACGCCGCCGTCCATCCCGACCTCGAATCGATGCTGGACGCGGGCGGGCTGGACGCGGTCCTCGTGTGCGTGCCCAGCGACTTCCACCTCGCGACGGTGAAGCGGCTCGTATCGGCTCGAATGCCGATCCTCTGCGAGAAGCCCGTCGGCGTCACCGCCGCCGATGCCCTGGAGGCGGCCGAGCTCATGTCCGCCACGGGGCTGCCGTTCCAGGTCGGGTTCTGGCGGCGATTCGTGCCCTCTTTAGTCGAGCTTCGCGAGCGGATCGTGTCGGGAGAGCTGGGCGAGATCTACATGGTGGCGAGCTTTCAATGGGACGGGCAGCCGCCGAGCGCTTATTTCCGCACTCACAGCGGCGGGATCTTCATCGACATGGGCGTGCACGAGTTCGACCAGACCAGATGGCTCACTGGGCAGGAGTTCGGGGAGATCACGTCGCTTTTCTGCGGCGTCGCAGCCGAGCCGTGGCCCGGCGATCCAGAGAGCGCTCAGGCGATGGCGGAGCTGTCCGAGGGCACCACGGCGCTCGTCTCCTTGGGTCGGAGATTTCCACTTGGAGACGTATGCAAGGTCGAGGTGTTCGGGACCAGGAATGCCGTCGAGTGCAAGTTCCTGTGGCCGCCGACGGCCGACGACGTCTTCTTTGGCGCGCTCCGAGAGCAGGCCGAAAGCTTTGCGCGGCATGTGCATGGCGCCGAGCGCGAAGGAGCCGGCGGCCACGACGCCGCGGCGGCGCTGGCGGCGGCGGAGCGAGCGGCGCTGCGCGCCGCGCGCGTGTAGGACGTGGCTGTGCCTGAGGTTGGGATCGGCATCGCGGGCTACGGCATGATGGCCAAGGCCCACGCATACGCCTACACGGTCGCGCCCGTGATGCGCTCGCTCGGATGCAGGCCGCGCTTGCGCCTGATCAGCGGCCGGGACAGGGACAAGGTGTCGCGCGCCGCGGCCGCTTACGGCTTCGAAGCCTGGACGGCGGACTGGCACGACCTCCTCGATCGTCGCGACGTCGACATCGTCGACATCTGCACGCCACCGGGAACCCACGCCGAGATCGCCGAGGCGGCCGCCGCGGCAGGCAAGGCGGTCATCTGCGAAAAGCCCCTCGCAGTGTCGTTCGCCCAGGCCGCGGCGGCGGCCGAAGCCGTACGCCAGGCCGGCGTCCTGAATGCAGTCGGCTTCAACTACCGCCGGCTCCCGGCGGTCTCGCTCATGAAGCGGATGATCGACGAAGGCGGGGTCGGCAGCGTGCGCTTGCTGCGAGCAGTCTGGCTTTCGGATGAGTTCGTCGACCCGGCAATTCCATTCGACTGGCGCTTCGACCGGTCCATGGGAGGCACCACGATCGCCGACCTCGGCAGCCACCTCATCGACATGGCGACCTGGATGGCGGGTGGCATCGCGGAGGTGAGCGGCCAGTCGGCGACGTTCGTACCCCGCCGATCGAACCAGGCCGTCACCGTCGACGATGCCTCGTCGGCCCTCGTCCGATTCGAGTCAGGTGCGCTTGGCGTTTTCGAGATGGCCCGCATGGCGGTGCGGCGGCCGTGCGATTTCACGATCGAGGTCAACGGCGATCGGGGCACGCTCGCCTTCGCATACCCGCGTCTGAACGAGCTGTTGTATGGAGAAGGCGCCGACCGCCCCGGCCTGTACGGCATGCGCACCATTCGGGCCGAGCATGAAAGCCACCCTTACGCGCGCAACTGGTGGCCGGTCGGACAGGGTGTCGGGTACGGCGCCACCTTCGTCAACCATCTGGGCGACCTGCTCGATCGATATCCCGAGGGGCCATGGGAGCCCGATTTCGCGCAGGGCGCGTCCGTCCAAGCGGTCTGCGAAGCCATCGAGCGGTCCGCTGCCGAACGCCGATGGGTCGCTGTGAGCGAGGTCATGGCCGGCGCCGGAATTCGGCCTTGACGGATGCCGGGGGTTGGCATATGGTCTGGAACGCTCCAATCGATCGGGATTTGACGTTTCTCAAGTAGGGGAGGGAAGCATGGCGAGCACTAGTGCTTCGATGGGAGGCAAGGCTGTCGCCGGCCAGGGGCTGTTCACCCGCCAGTCATCGGGCCTCGTCCGCGAGCTCGGCATCCCGGCGGCTACGGGCATAGCGCTCGCCTCGGTGGCCGTCGTGAACACGTTCATCAACTTCAATGCCGGCCTGGTGGCGTTCAACCAGGCCGACATGACGCTGCCGCTTCTCGTCGGCGCCGGCATCTGGCTGGTCGCGATGTTTGCGTACAAGTACCTGCTGGAGGCGATCCCACGCGCCGGTGGCGAGTACGTCTACCTCTCCCGCATCGTCTCCCCCGCACTGGGCGCCATGGCCGGCATCAGCATCTGCATCGCGTTCACCTACATCCTCGCCGCGAACGCGAACTTCACGGCCTCGTACACACCATTCATGCTCACTGCTCTCGGGGCGGCGTTCAACAGCTCCGCCATCAGCGACGCGGCCAACAACGTCACAAGCCAGACGGCGGTCGCGATCATCAGCGTGGTCATGTTGCTCGTGGTTGCCGCGGTGTCGTTCGTGCCGCTGCGCCGCCTCGCCCAGGTCATCCTCGCCCTGGTCGGCATCCAGCTGCTCGCATTCCTCGTGCTCGGCTGGATCCTCGTGACTCACTCCCACCAGGACTTCGTCAACGCGCTCGCCTCGTTCAGCAACCACCCCAACGCGTACAACGACATCCTGGCCGCGGCCGCCAAGGACCAGATCCCGCTGGGGGTGTCGATCGGCGCCTCACTCACCGCCGTGCCTTTCATGGTTTTGAACTACAACGGAGTGCTGTACGCCTATTACGTGGGCGGCGAGCTCAAGCGCCCGGGCAGAACCTATCTGTATGCCTCGATCATCAGCATCGCGTTGCTGGTCGTGGTGTGGACCGGAGTGTGGCTGCTAATGCGAAGCACCGTCGGCCTCGATTTCATGCAGTCGCAAGCCAAGCTCGGCGCGAGCGACCCCACCGCCTACGGCGCCATCACCAGCCTGCAGTCGTCGGCGGGCGGGTTGGGCTACGGGCTCATCCTGTCGAGCGACCCGATCAGCAAGATCCTGATCGGCATCGCGGTGCCGGCCGCGGAGCTCGCGGTCGACCTGGCCTTCGTCGCCGTGGTCGCGCGCGTCATGTTCGCGCTTGCATTCGACCGCCTGCTTCCTATCGGGCTGGCCAAGATCAGCGAGCGCAACGCAGTACCGGTCAACGCCATCATCGTCGCCATCGTGGTTGGCATCGGATTCGCCATCCTGGCTGCCTTCGTCAACCTCGCGAACATCGTCGCGAACCTCAGCCTGTTCGTCGCGCTGATCATCGTGGCGGGCGGCGTGGCGGCAACGGCGCTGCCATACCGGCGGCCGGACCTACTCCTGAAGCCGGGCCAAACGGAGCTGCCAAAAATGGCCGGTGTCCCCGTACCCGCACTGTGGGGCGCAGCGACGACGATCCTGGCCCTGATCGTAGTGGCGCTGATCATCACGCACCCGGAGGTGTTCGGAAGCTTCAGCGTGTCCTCGGTCGGAGCCCTCGTCATCGTCCTGCTGGCGGGCCCCGTGATCTACCTGATCGCCCGGCAGATGAGGCTGTCGAGGTCTTCAATCGACCTCCGGCTCGCAATGCGGGAGCTTCCGCCCGAGTAACCATCAGGACACCAGATGTTCGGTAGCCGTCCGAAGAAGCGGGCCCTCCGCGTCTTCTTTGCGACCGACGTCCACGGGTCGGATCGGTGCTTTCGGAAGTTCGTCGCCGCGGCCACTGCATACGAGGCCGACGTGCTCGTGCTCGGAGGCGACATCGCCGGCAAAGGGCTGGTGCCGATCCGCTCTCACAACGGCACGCTCAGCGCGAAGGTCAGGGGCGAGGAAGTCAGCGTCCCTCGCGCCGAGGAGGAGCGGCTGCGCGCGGAGATCAACCGGATGGGCTTCTACTCGATCGTGACCGACGCCCAGGACATCGAGCGCATGGAGCAGGACGCGCCGTACCTGGACAGCGCCTTCCTGCATGCGATCGTCGAACAGATAGAAGGATGGTGCCGGCTCGCCGATGAGCGCCTCGCGCCAGAGGTGCGGTGCATCATCACCCCCGGCAACGACGACCCCAAAGCGATCGACCCCGTGCTCAGGTCCGCCCCCCGCATCGAATCGCCGGAGGGGGAGCTCTGCGAGCTTGGCCCGCTGCTAATGGCCAGCTGTGGAGACGTCACGCCGACTCCCTGGAACACAGAGCGCGAGTACTCGGAGGCCGACCTCGGCCGCCGCCTGGAGGCGATCCTCGACCTGGCTCCGCCGGATCGCAAGGTGGCCGTGAACTTCCACTGCCCCCCGTACGGATCAGGTCTGGACTTTGCCGCCGAGCTCGACCCGCAGCTTCGGCCCGTGATCAGGGGCGGGCGGCCGAGCATCGTGCCGGTCGGCAGCAAGGCCGTGCGTGAGGTCGTCAAGAAATACCAGCCGGTGATCGGCCTTCACGGCCACATCCACGAGTCGAAGGGCGCGCAGAAGATCGGCCAGACAATGTGCCTCAACCCTGGCTCCGATTACGCCGCGGACGTGCTGCGCGGCGCTATCGTGGACTTCGCCCAGGATGGCAGCTATATCGACTTCCTGTTCACGACCGGCTAGAGGTTCTGTTTGAGCGAACCGGTCGCGGTTCGCGCAGGCGCGCCGCTCGAAGATCCCATCCCCGAGGGCCGGCGGCTCGTCGACTCCGCCACAAAGAGGGGGCTCACCCTCCGCCTGCTCGGTGGCGTGGCCGTGTACCTCCAATCGCCACCAGCCGGCCCGTTGCTGCCGAGGGAGATCGGGGACATCGACGTCGTGACCAGGCGAGGCAGCCGGACCGCCCTCACGCACCTGCTGACCGAAGCGGGCTACACGGCTGATGCGATGTTCAACGCGCTTCATGGAGCACGCCGGCTCGTGTTCGTCGACGAGGCGAACCAACGCAAGCTCGACGTGTTCATCGAGGAATTCTCGATGTGCCACGACATCCCCATCGCCGGACGCCTCGACCGCGACCCCTACACGATTCCGCTTGCCGAGCTGCTGCTGACCAAACTGCAGATCGTTCGGCTCAATGAGAGGGACCAGCGCGACATCTACAGCCTCACGTACCAGCACCCGCTGGCGAATGGGCGTGAACCGGGCGTCGAAACCGCATTCATCGCCGATGTCTGCGCGCGGGACTGGGGCTTGTGGCGCACGGTCAAGGCGACCATCGAGCGCTGCCAGGAAAACGTCGCCGGCTACGACCTCGAGCCAGCGGCATCAGCATTGATCAGCGAGCGGCTCGCCGCTCTTTGGGAGCAGATCGATCAGGCTCCGAAGGGCGCGAAATGGCGGCTGCGAAGCCGCGTCGGCGATCGCATGCGGTGGTATGACGAGCCAGAAGAGAATCTCTAACGCCCTTCGGACCCCAGCAATCGGTCGGTGACCAGCGCCCTATAGAGCGCCTCCTGGCGCGAGGCGGCCGCCTGATACGTTTTGGTGGCCCAGTCATTTGGCCGGTAAAGGCGACCAACCTTGCGCTTTGTCGCCGCCGTGCCGGCGATTCCGAGTGACTCCATAGCAAACAGCGCCGCACCGCGACCCGAAACCTCTGGCTCGCCGGCCACCAGCGGGTGGCCGAGGGCGTCGGCCATGATCTGCATCCACGCGGGAGATCCCAGGAGCGCAGCGCCGCCCGCAACGAGGCGTTTCGTCGGCGGGAACACCTGGTCGAGCCGCCCGTCAACGCGCGCGAACTCGATTGCCACCGCCTCGAGCCCGGCTCGAGCGATGTCTGCTGCGGTGGTGGCGGAGGTGAGTCCCGCAATGGCGCCGAATGCATCCGCGGCGAAGCCGAGGCTGCGCTCGCCCGCAAGGTGGGGTTGGAACGTCAGGCCGTGAGCGGCGGCCGGCATTGCGCCCACCAGGTCCTCGAGCTGCCGACCCTCGATCCGTAGAACTTCGCGAAGCCACGTCCGCAAGTTGCCGCCGTTGGAAAGGGCGCCGCCAGTGACCAGTCTCGCGCGGTCCAGGCGATAGGTCCACAAGCCAGGCGGCCCTTCGGGACCAGGAGCTGGGTGCATGACGCGGAGGGCGCCTGAGGTGCCGACTGTCAGGGCTCGCTGCGCGGGAGTGATGCATCCACTGCCGACGTTGGCAAGCGCTCCATCTCCGGCGGCGTGCAGCCACGGCACATCAGCGAGCTGCGGCCATCGCCGGCGATATGGCGGTATCAAGCCTTGTTCGACTTCGGCAATCGGCGGCAGGGTCTCAGGACGGATGCCGAGATACGCCATCAGCTCCTCGTCCCACCGGCAATCGGCGAGCCGAAACAGCCCCGTGCCCGATGCCATCGACAGGCTGGTGGCCAGCCGGCCGTGCAGCCGCCAGTAGAGAAGGTCGCCAAAGCTCAACCACCGGACCGGCCCTTTCCAGAGGCGGGGTCGCTCGATTTTCAGCCACGCCAGCTTGGCGGGCCAGTAGCTCGGATGGATAGGGCAGCCGGTCCGCAATCGAACCTGCTCGGCGTCCAGGTCGTACTTCAATCGGGCTACCACGCTCCGGCTCCGGCTGTCCGCCCAGAGATAAAGCGGCGTGAGGGCCCGGCCTGAATCATCTGTCGCGACGAGCCCGTGCCAGAAGGTCGAGGTGCCGACTCCGGCTATCTGCGCCGTGCGCGTCGGTCCGGCCAGGCGAAGCAGCTCGCTCAAGCAGCCGACGACAACTCGCATCAGGGCATCAGGGTCGAGCTCGGCGGTTCCATCTGACCGTATGTGCGGTTCGATCGGATGGTGGACTTCGGCGGCCCGAACCGACCTCACGGCGGGGTCGAACAGGAACGCCCTGACCGAGGAGCTGCCCACGTCGAGCGCCACCACGTGCGGATGCCGCCGCGCCGCCGTCTTATCCCTCGGGCGGCTTGGGATTGGGCGCAGACGTGTTCCCGGCGGACTGGAGCACTGTCGGCAGGATCGTGAGCTCCGGAATGTGAGCACGGTGCGGCAGCGCGAGCATCATCAAGCACGCCTCCGCGACGTCTTCGGGACGGAGCATCGCGGCCGTGGTCTCGGCAGGCACCGGCGCCGGCCGTTTGAGCATGATCGGGGTGTCGGTGAGACCCGGGTTGACAACAGAGAAGCGAACCCCGGCGCGGTGCTCCTCAAACCCAGCGGCGCGCGAGAGGGCATTCAGCCCCGCTTTGCTCGCCTGGTAGGCGGGGCCGCTGAGGTCGGGCCAGAGGCCGGACACGCTACCGATCAGGATGACGTCGCCGCGCGCGCGGCGGAGCTTGGCGAGGCCTGCATTGATGAAATAGAAAGCGCCACTGAGGTTGACGGCGAGAAGGTGGTCCCAGACCGCCGGCGTGATCTGATCCAGGCGACGGCCTTGCACCTGGTCGGCGGCGGCACAGACAAGGATGTCGAGGCGCTCTAGCGAGTCGACGAGCGCCTGCACCGCTCGCTGGTCGGACACGTCGAGCTTCACCGGGCCGCGCCTGCCGACTGCGTGGCAATTGACCCCGGCGCCGGTCAGAGCGTGGACCACCGCGGCCCCGATGCCGCTGCCGCCACCGGTGACCACGGCCACCTTGCCGGCGAGCGACTCAGGCACCGAGGAACACCTTGATGTCGTCAACCGGCCCCTTGGCCAGCGTGGCAAACGCCGCCGGGCCGTCCTCGAGAGGCACGACATCACGCATGGTGCCGATGCCCGCCCGCCCCGAGCCGAGCCAATCGAGCGCCTGCCGGAAGTCCAAGTCCGAGTATCCGAATACACCTTTGATCGTGTGGTTGCCGCGAACGATCCGGTGCCATGGCAGCGCCGTCTCGTCCTCGTGCAGGCCGATGAAAACCGCGGTTCCGGCCGGACTCAGGAGCTGGACCGCAAGGAGCCGCGTGGCGCTGGAACCCACCGCGTCGATCACGAGGTCGACGCCAGGCTTCACCTCGCTGCCGGACGCGTAAGTACGATGCGCGCCGAGCCTGCGGGCATGGTCGCGCCGAGCGGCGTGCAGCTCGACCACATCGACGCTGCCGCTGCCGTGCAGCAGAGCGGCCTGCATGCAGGCGAGCCCGATCGTGCCGGCCCCGATCACAACGGCGTTGTTGACCCCGTCCGGTGCGACGCTCCGCAGCGCATGCACTCCATTAGCGAGGGGCTCGACGAGCGCACCGAGTCGCATGTCCATCCCGGCCGGCAGCTCGACCAGGCAGCGCTCGGCCACCGCGACCACAGTCGCGAAGCCACCCGGCACGGCAACTCCGACGAGGAAGCGATCGGGGCAGAGGTTGCGGTCTCCGCGGCTGCAATAGGCGCAGCTGCCGCAGCCGACGATGGGATTGACGGCGACGGGCTTGCCCACCCACGAGTGGTCAACGCCATCACCCACCTCGATCACGGTGCCGGCGAACTCGTGGCCCATCACCAGCGGAGGCACGCGGTTCGACATCCTGCCCAAGTAACCCTCCACCTCAGAGCCGCAGATCCCCGCCGCCCGGCTGCGGACCAGCACCTCACCCGCTTGGGGTCGAGGCTCGACGACGTCGTCGACAGTCATCGAGCTGGGACCATGCCAGACCAGCGACTTCACGCCGGAATCATCGTCGATTATTCGGTGCCGGCAAAAGGCTCCAGATTCTCGATGTCGGATGCGTTCAAAGCGGCGAAGAGCGCCATGTCATCGGCGCGCGAGATGAAGCGGATCGGCAGCACGACGTCCTTCTTGAAGAAGCCCTCTGGTCTGATCACGACCCCGATCAGCTCGCCATCGTGGTAGAGGAGGTCCTGGACCTTGCCCAACCGCCGGCCGGTCGTGCCGAGCATGACATTCTCGTCACGGTCGATCTCGATCTGGTCCGCGCTCTTGTTGGCCACCTCCTCGACGTTGGCGGGCGTCCCGAGGCCGCCGAGCACCTCTGCCTCCTCGAGCGCTGCCTCGCCGACCGTCAGCGGCTTGAAGCGGTAGCTGAGGTACGGCGGCTGCTTGCGAATGTCGGCCGCGGGAATCGAGAGCTTGATCACGTCATGGGTGGCGGAAGCAACCGCCGAAATTGGGACGACGACCTCGTCGGTGACATAAAACCTTTCGTCTGCGAGAAGACGGCCTGCCAGGGACTCCTCCTCCTTGACGACCACCGCCTTTGGATCGAACCCCTTCTCCTCGACCAGCACGCTGACGAGCCAGCCGGCCTTTTCGCCGTCACTGCCGACGACGTCAGCGCCGAGTCGGAAGTCTCGAAGGTCAGGCATCGACAGAATTATCGGGTTAGCGGTCGGCCGAGGTCACGGCGTTGAGGGGACCTTGGCGTCACCCTTGCCGACGCCGACCAGCAGCAGCCAGGCCCCCGTGACCATGAACACGAACGACGACATCATTCCAAACCCCACCACATAGAGTCCCCAGGCGCCGCCAACGAAGAGCACGACAGCGCCTACCTGCTCGATCAAAAGCGTGACAAAGCTACCGATAGTTCGCCAGAGCACCGATGGGTCAGCCCTCTGTGCAGCCTGGCGGATGCTGTTGTAGAGGACGACCTCGACTACGAGCAGCACGCCGATCAGCTCTACGGCCACCGCCCGGTCGTTCTGGCCGGCCATGAGGACGAGCGCGCACCGGATGAAGACCGCGGTCAGCCCGGTGAGGATCGTGCGCGCGCGATGGCGGTGAACCGGGTGGCTGGTGATGTCGTCGAGATGCAGCGTCATCGCCACGAAGATGAGACCGGTGAGCGCGGCGGCGCCTCCGCCCACCATCAGGAAGTAGTCATGCCACTGTGCCGCTTGATAGGTCATCGCGTGGCGCCTAGCCTGTTGAGTGAATGGTGACGGTCCGTGCGCAGCCTAAAGACGACGGCTGGATGTGTGAGGTGAGGGTCGACCTCGACGGCGCGCACACAATCCATTCGGTGAGGGTGAGCCAAAAGGATGTCGAAAGATGGGCTCACGGCAGCGATCGCAAGGACGTCGAGAGCCTGGTCGCGCGCAGCTTCGACTTTCTGCTCGAGCGCGAACCGCCAAATGCGATCCTGGCCAGCTTCGACCTGTCCGTGATTCAACGCTACTTCCCCGAATACGACTCAACCTTCGCCAACAAAGCCACCTAATACTCCAGCTGCGGCCCCCAGGTCTTGCCCCTGCCCTCCGGCGTGCAGTCGAGGATGCTCCACATCGGCCACATGAAGTCGACGTGGCGCATGTCCTGGCCTGGATCGGGGCCCGCGAACCACAGCTCGCTGCTCCACGAGTGCCTGATCTTCTTGCCGCGGCGCTGGAAGACGTGAGCGAGCGGAAACTGCTGGCCGTCAGGGCCTTCGGCGCCGTAATCACGATTGAAGTCGTTGTGCGCCGACGACACCAGGCGAGCGTGCCGCCAGCCACGCTTGCGCGCGTGGTCGCGGAATCTTTCGATCGGCGCCTTGGCCACGACGACGAGGTCGATCCGGTGGACCAAGTGACGCGAGGCGCCGTCAATGGCATCGATGATCGACGTGCATGACGGGCAAGGCGTCATCGACCCCACCCTCTCGGGAAACATGAAGTTGTAGACGAACAGGCTGCGCTTGCCGGGCGTAAAGAGCTCCGACAGCCGGACGGTGTTGACACCCTCACCGGCTGCATCCGCTGACTGGAACTCGTAATCGGTTCGCACCTCACCTCCGAGGGGTAGCCGGCGGCGCTCGGTCGCGACGGCTTCGATCTGCCGCCGCAGCTTGACCTCCGATTGCAGCAGATGGTTTCGCGCGCGCCTGTAATCGTCCGTCTCGCCCGGGAACCTCTTCGACCTTGCTGCTGCCATGGACTTCGCTCCCCCGTACGGCGGCGGTGAAGCCGCGTCCTGTCACACGGTAGCGGATACCGCTCGCATTACCCTGTTACGCGTGGCGGGGTCATTCAAAGGCTGGCAAGGAGACTTCCAGGGCTTTTTCCTCGGTCTTCGCATGAATAACTCGAAGACTTATTTCGACGCGCACCGCCGCCAGTACGAGGACGAGGTCAAGGCCCCGATGGTCGCGCTGCTGGCCGATCTGGAGCCGGAGTTCGGGCCGGCGCACCTCTCGCGCCCCAACCGCGACATCCGCTTCGCGGCGGACAAGTCACCGTACAAGCTGAACATCTACGCCGACGCCCGCAAGGGAGGGTATGTCGCGCTCGACGCGGAGGGTCTCGTCGCCGCCGGCGGACGCTACATGATGGATGCCGCACAGTTGGCGAAATTCCGCGCCGGCATCGCAGCCGACCGTTCAGGCACTGAGCTGGCGAAGATCGTCGCGGCACTACGCGGCAAGGGCTACGACGTGGAGGGTCAGGAGCTCAAGCGCGTGCCTCCTCCCCATCCGCAGGATCACCCGCGCGGCGACTTGCTGCGCCACAAGCGCCTGATCTACTGGAAGCGCTGGCCGATCGAACCCTGGATCGCGACAGCGGCCACACGGGAGCGGATCGCAAAGGTTTGGCGGGACGGTGCCGATCTCAACGCGTGGCTAGCCCGCCACCTCGATTCGGCTAAGGGATGAGCTGGACCCTGGTCATTCCCGGCAGGCCGCCCGCGATCTGAGACCACGACCGGCCCTGGTCGGTGGATGCGTACAGGTTCCCGTCCTCGGTACCGAAAGCCGCCAGCGACCCGTTCGGAAAGGCATCGAGCCACATGGTGTCGATGTTCTTGCTGAACCACTTGGGAATGCCCTGCGTGGTGCGCTCGAATGACCCGCCACCGAGCGAGCTCCGGTACACGCCGCTGTGAGCTCCGCCAGGGCCGTCGGCCGCAGACACGAGGACCGTGTCGCCACAGACGGTCACCGAGCGGCAATAGCTCCCTCGCAGGCCTTCGTCACTTGCAACCCATGTCTCTCCCTTGTCCTGGCTCACGTTCAAGCCGTGCGCTCCCGCGGCATAAACCCGCCCATGGCCAGTCGTGACGCTATGGATGTCGGCTCCGATGTCGATGGTCGGCTGCCACGACTCGCCGTGATCAGATGAGCGGAGCACCCCGCCGACGTGGACGTTGACGTATACGGTGTCGCCGTCCTCGGTGATCGAGCGAGTGTCGGGCGGCCCGCCCCAGGGTGTGAACCACTCCTTTCGCCCTGGCGCCTTTTCAAACGATTCGACTCTCTCCACGCCCTCGCCGGCGATTCGGAACAGGTGGCCTTCCGACGTCCCGACGATCACGCCGGCACGGGTGTCGGCGATGCAGTTGCCCCGCAGCCCGCTGAGGTTCGCGACGTGAAACCACCAGTCGACGCCGGCGGTGTGCACCACTTCCTTACCGTCAAGGATCGCCCACAGCTCCCACCCCTCCCGTGCGATCGTCGTAACTTCGCGGCCTGCGTGCTCGACCCCGATAAGGCTGCCAGAAGCATCGAAGCGGTGGAGGCCGTCGCGAGTGCCGACAAGGATCTGAGGCATCGGCCGCTACTGGCGCGTTCGTTCGACGGTGAGCTTCGGATCCCAGCCACGCAGGCGGGCGCCCGCGGCATACGTGCTCTCGCAGAAATCGAGGATCGCCTCGTGCGGCGAGGCGCTGCGACGGACATCGTCGTACAGGAGCGCGAACTCGCCCAGGCTCGAGCTCCAGCTCGCCTGTGATGGTTTGATCGCCTGCTCCTCAATGCCGGCCGGCTTCGGGTACGTGTACGAGAAGAAGGCTGCTTGCGGGAACTTCTCGCTGCCAGGCCAGAAGCCGGCGCAGATCTGCTCGGCGTCGGCGGAGAGCCGGTGGATGATGCCGGCGTTCGGCGGCGGCTCGGCGGGCCGGCCCGAGAACCTGGTGATAGCCAGGTCGAATGTTCCCCAGAAGAAGTGGACCGGCGAGGTTCTTCCACGGAACCTGGAGCGATGGTCCTTCAGGACCAGGTCTGCCTGCGACAGGACCTTGAAGAAACGATTCGCCCAATCCGGCTCATATGCCGAGTGAACGGTGTCCTCCGCAAACGGAATCGGATCGCTGACCTCAGACGGGACCGGTTGAAAGCTGGGGGCGATGCCGATGGCGCTCAAGTTGGACATGAATTCGGCGTAGAAGGCCGCCACCGGCCGCGCCTTCAAGGGCACTCGGCGCGTCTCGCCTCCGGCGGTCGAGATGAGAACCTGGTGATCGATGAGGTCGATGTCGACCTGGAATATCACGCCGTCGGACGCCATCGGTGTCGTGGTCATTCCCCGCGCAGTCATATGGAGCGGAACGTTGGCCCACTGCGGCTCGAGCGGGGTGAGTGAAAGCCTGACCTTGCCGACTATCTGCGTGACCATGTGCAGGGTCTCGAGGGTTTCGTACCAGTCGCCGTAGGGCAGCTCGGGCCAGGCCTCCACGCCGGTGACGCGCCCCACTGTGTTCACCGGGCTCAGTGTACGGAGCCCTACTCCCCGCAAGGCGGGGAGCTTGATTCAGCGAGCCCCGGCGCCATCCAGCGGCGCGCCTGTGTCGCCCGCAACCGGTGCCGGCGCTCGCTGAATCCCGGCCGCCGCGAGGAT
>VBHB01000154.1 GCA_005880315.1 Chloroflexota bacterium
TCCGGATCTGGATCGGATCGCTCGGCAGCTGGCTATTTCTGCCGCTTCTCTCGCCGCTGGCGCTGGTGGCGGTGCCATCGTTCCTCGAGCGCTTCTGGAACGACGGGCCCGACTTCTGGACCTTCCACATGCAGTACTCGCTGCTCGGCGCCCCCATCCTCGCGTTCGCGGCGATCGACGGGCTGGCCAGGCTCGCGTCACTCAGGCATTCAGCGCCGGATTCGATGCTCGGCGTGCGAGCGGCGCTGGCGGTGCTCGCGGTGAGCGCCGTGCTGAGCGTGGCGGTCAACCCGCTCGCGGAGATGAGCACGTACGTTTCGAGCCAGACCGCGAGCGACATCCAGTCGTGCCTTGACGTGATCCCGGCTACTGCCAGCGTCGCCGCCACCCAGAACCTGCTGCCGCACCTCGCCACGCGCGCGCGCGTCTATACGATCCCGGCGCAGGTCGCGGACCGCGTGTTCCAGAGCCCGATCGACCTCGGCGTCGACGACCTCGCCATCGACATTGCGACCGAGGGCAACGACGCCCAGTACCGCGACGTCGTGCGCAGCGCATTCGCCGCGGGCTACGGCGTCGCCTGCAGCAAAGAGCTGACGGTGGTCCTCGCCAAAGGCCTGAGCAGCCAGACGCTCACGCCCGAGCTGGACCGGTGGCTGGCCGGGAAATGCACCGGCCGGGCGTGCCTCTCGGCGGCGTAGCGGCCGCGAGGACTATCAGAAGCCCCAACGTTCCCAATTCAGGGGGTGCAATCGTCATGGCTGTAGCGCGCCTGGCCCCAGATCCCGAACCGGAGCCCAGGCCAACACCGGCGACCACGCGAGCCGCAGAGGCGGTCGTGCGATTTGGGCTGGTCGCGGTCATCCTCACACTGCCGCTCGAGTTCACGGCCTCTTACTTCTGGCAGCCGCTGGCCCGGTGGGCGCTGGCGATCACCGGGATCGCCTTCCTGTACCTGGTGGCAGTGCGGCGCCGGGAGGTCCGCCTGCCGCGCCAGGCGAGCGCGGTGGTCCTCGCGGTCTTCCTCGCCGTCACCCTTGGCTCGTGGCTGCTGACCCGAGCGCCCGGCTCGTACAAAGGGGTGCTCGACATCACGCTGTATCCGATCGCGGGCCTGCTCATCCTCAACGTGGCCCGCACCGAGGACGACCACCGCCGGGCGTGGGTCGCGCTGCTGGTCTCGGGCCTGGCGGTCGCCGCGCTGGGCGCGATCCTGTACATCAGCCACTCGTCCATCTGGACGCCCAACCCCGCGGTTGCCAACCGGTTGAACATCACGTTCGCCGATCCGAACATCACCGCCCGCTTCCTTACCTTGTGCGCCAGCGCCGCCGTGCTCATGTTCGCGGCCAAAAAAGGTCCGTCCTGGCTCGCGATCGCCACCGCGGTCGCATGTGCATTGGTGACGCCGCTCACGTTCTCCAGATCCGGCCTGGCGCTGTTCATCCTGTCGGTGGTGATCGCCGCAGTGGTTTCGTTGAAGCCCAGGAGGGCGGCGGCGCTGGCGGCCGGCACGCTCCTCGTCTTCGCGGTCTCCACCGGCGTGAACCCGGTTACTCGCGATCGGGCGGCGAGCGCCGCGATGACGCTCGCCACCCTGGTCACCGGCTCAGAACCCAACGCGTCGACGGCCGCGCCGTCCCCGAGGAACTCAGGCGGCATCGCGCTCGACGACAACAGGAAATACCTGGTCGCCGCCGGCGCGAACATGTTCGTCGACCATCCGATCGTCGGGGTCGGCTTCGGCGGCTACCAGCACCAGCTGCTGACGAACTACCGCCACTACCTGCCGAACTTCCCCAACCCGGATACGGTGTCGCACACGGCCTTTGTCACGATGGCCGCGGAGGAAGGCGTGATCGGCCTCGCCCTGCTGCTCGCATTCCTGGTCTGGCTTGGCGTGGAGGCGTTCAGGGCGAGGCGCTCGCTGTGGGTCCAAGTGCCGGTGGTGCTTATCGTGCCGATCGTCCTCTACAGCCAGTTCGAAGGCCGCTTTCTCGAGGAGCCGTATCTCTGGCTCTGTCTAGGCCTCCTCCTCCTCGAGCAGCTCCAGGTGACGCTCGTAGCCGTGGTTCCGGCGCACCCATTCGCGCCCCTCATGGGAGAGATTGGCCAGGCGCCGTGAATCGTCCTTCAGGGCGGTGACCTGCTCGACGAGCTCGTCGGGATCGCCAGCGAAAACCACCGGCGGCTTGTCGCCCTGGTAGAGGTGGCGGTCGATGCCGCTGATCAGCGGCTTACCGGCCGCCATCGCCTCGATCTCGGAGAGGCCGAGCGCCCCCTGCTCCATCTGGCCGATGACCAGGTCGAACTGCTGCAGGAATTCGCCGATGCGATCGTGGGCGACCGGCTCGACGAACCGCACGAAGTCCCCGTACCTGCGCGTGTACTCGGGAGTCAGCGGGCCCCAGGCGAGCGCGGTCAGCTCGACCATGCCGGCCAGGCGCTCGACCGCCGGGAAGACACGGTCGACGCCCTTGACGGGATCGAGGCGCGAGAAGATGACCACGCGGCGCACCCGCTCGGGCGCCCTGGGCGCATTCGCCAGCGACCTCACGTTCACGGGGTTGGGCAGGTAGCGGATCTTCGGCTCGAACTTGTGGATGAGACTCGCCAGGTTCGGCGTGACGTAAAAGATGAGGGTGGCGTGGCGCAGCACTCGCCGGTTGAGCGCGAACAAACCGGGTGTGTGGATCTGCTGGTGCAGGTCCGACCCATGCGCCTGGATGAAGAATGGCTTGCCGGCGAGCAGTCCCACGATGCCGCGCGGCACCCAGTGGATGTGGATCACGTCATAGCGCCCGCGGCGGAGCTTGAGGATGCTGGGCAGGTAGAGGAGGAGCCTGATGGGCAGCGTGACCGCCTTCGCCAGCCACTCCCAATTGGCCCCGAAATCCGGGAGCTTGATGTGGTCCACCTCATGGCCGCCGTGGCGGAGGATGTCCGCCTGGGTCTCCGCGACCCCGGCGATGTCATGGACCAGCGCTATTCGAGCCACCTATCTACCGCCTGGAAGTGCATGTGAAGTGGTTTCAGGCCTGGGACGGGAGGTGCGCATGGTCCGAAGCGTGCTCACCGCCAAACCACCTGAAGAACACGGCGAGGCCGGCGACCGCGAATGTCGCCTTGCCCAGCACCATCAATACGGCGCCGGCCAGAGTCTGGTCGATGACCGGTGTCAGCGATGGGTAAAGCCTCGGTACATGTAGATAGAACGCATAGAAGGGCTCGCGCGAGAAAAGAAGGATGAGAGCGATCGCATCCTGGGGCAGGGTCGCCACCAGCAGGTAAAGCAGCGTGAAGGGGGGCGGCAGCTTCCATCGAGCCTGGGCCGAGGTCGACTGCAGGACCGGCCAGTACAGCACCAACCCCGCGCCGATGAAGGTGAGGTGCTCGAAGACGTGCAGCGATTCCGAGCGCAGGGTGGCGTCGTAGAGGGAGGGCAGGTGCCAGGCGATCATCACCGCCGCGGCGATGACCTGGGCCGGAATCGGCTCGGTGATGGCTCTGACGAAAGGGAATCGTGAGAGCACCCGGGCCATGTCGGGCGACAGGCCGAGCAACATCAGTGGCGGGGCGACGAACCCGAGCAGGACGTGCTGCAGCATGTGGACGCTGTCCAGGTAGTGGTCGCTGACGGTGTCGATCGGCGTCTCGAGCGCGACCCACAGGGTGACCAGCCCCAGCCCGAAGTAAAGGGTGTGCTTGGTGTGTGCATCGTCGACCCGGCGGGCCAGCCAGGCGTGGCCGAAGAAGAGCGCGACCAGACCCGCGTAAACGGTGGGGTCGAACGGCCAGGTCACGTGATGAGCCTACGTCCCGGCCGCGCGTTGATTCCGCACGTCTGACGCCAAACGTTCCTCAAAGGTGCGCGGATGGCGCCCGCTTGACGCCAAAGGTGCGGAATCGGTGTTGGGGGGTCACCCGCCGGCGGTGATGGGTTGGGCCAGGATCCACAGGCTGGTCATCGTGTACATGACCATCAGCACGAGCATCGGGTACTGGCTGAGCAAGGCGTTCTGGGCGTTACGGAAGCGCTCGCCCGCGCGCAGGTGCGCCAGGTACACCGCGACCACGTGGCCGACGACGATGAGGACGATCTGTGCAAACCAGACGGTCGAGGCCTGCGCAAGGGCGAAGCTGGGCCTGTAGGCGGCAACTGCAGGCAGCAGGTGCCAGCCCTTGGCAAGGGGGTCGTCGAGCAGCGGGATCAAAGCCTGTGCGGTAACCACCGCGTAGTAGTAGTTGTGAGCGGCGTTGTAGACGAGCGCGATCGGAACCAGCGTCAGCGCGAATCCCGAGATTGTCGACAGCAGGTCGACCCTGCGCCTTCCGAAGTAGATGACCATCTCCATGAAGGCGACGAAGATCAATAGGAACGCTCCGGTGAGCAGCGTCATGCTCACCGTCTTCAACAGGAAGAAGCCGAATGCACCCTGCGGCTGCCAGTAAGGCTCGGTCGCGATGGTGAAATCGGCCCATGATCGCGTGCCCTCGATGCCGTCGAAGGCGAGCGTGCTCAGCATGAGGATCACGAAAACGACCCGGTCCCATCCGCTCGGTGCGGGCTTGAGCAGGCCGACGCCCCACGGGCGCAGGTACACGGCTGTGGTCCGTCCGCTCTCGTCGCGCTCGGCCTCGACCGGACCGAAGCGCCCGACGATGTCGAAGAGGACGGTGAAGGCCTCGCAGCGCTGCAGCCACTCGTCCCGCCCGAAAAGGATCATGCCCGCGAGCGTGAGCGAGGCATAAGCCAGGGCTGCGGTCGCGGCGATATAGGGTCGGTTGGCCATGCCTGTGGTGAGCTCCAGGCAGGCGAAGCAGAAGTAGGCGAGGACGGCGGGCCAGATTCCCAGGACTTCAGGCAGCTTGAACACCCCCACCCGGCTTCGCTCCGCGAAGCCGACCTCCCCACTTCGTGGGGAGGCGAGCCTCATGACGGCGTCGTAGATTGCCGCGAACGGGTTGAGCAGGTACCAGAGATTGCCGACGAGCCCGGACAGGATCACCGTGCCGGCCCAGAAGTAGATCCAGACGAGGTATTCGGCGGGGTTGAGCTCGGGCCTGC
>VBHB01000136.1 GCA_005880315.1 Chloroflexota bacterium
AAGCTCACGCCACTGCGCCGCGCCTACAAGTACTCGCCGCAGAACACCGGCGTCCGTCCCTATCAAGGTGAGCGTGGATTGCTGGCCGTGTCTGCCGTGGCCGGCCTCGTGGTCCTGCTGCTCGTCATCATCGCGTCGGTCGCTGCGCCACCGGTGGCGCCAGGCGAGCCGCTGGCTCCGCAACCGGCGCCCGCGCAGACGCCGGCCGCGTCACCGACGCGGACTAATTCACCTTCGCCATCGCCTTCACCCTCGCCATCGCCGAGCCCGCGTCCGTCGCCGTCACCCTCGCCGTCGCCGACGCCAAGTTAGCCTGAATCTGTGAGCGCGCCCGCCACTCGCGTGCCCTGGACGCCGCAGCTGGTGCGGGTGATGGCGGGGCTGATGCTCTCGCTGTTCGTCGCGGCCATGGACGCCACCGTTGTCGGCACCGCGCTGCCTACGATCGCCAAGGAGCTCGGCAGCTTCCAGCTCTATGCCTGGATCGTCGCCGGCTACCTCATCACCGCCACCACCACCGTGCCCATCTGGGGCCGGCTCGCCGACATCCGCGGCCGCCGCCCCGTCCTGCTCGCGGGCCTCCTCATCTTCATCGTCGCCTCGGCGCTTTGCGCGGCGAGCCCCGGCATGGGCTGGCTGATCGCCTTTCGCACGCTGCAGGGGATCGGTGCCGGCTGCATCCAGCCGCTCGTGTTCACGGTCGTCGGCGACATCTTTCCCTTCCAGCAGCGCGCTCGCCTGCAGGGCTTCTTCAGCAGCATGTGGGCGGTGGCGGCGATCATCGGCCCCGCGCTGGGCGCGCTCTTCGTGTCCACCATCGGCTGGCGCTGGATCTTCACCATCAACGTCCCCATAGGCCTCATTGCCGCCGCCCTCGTATGGGGATACGCCGAGCACCTGCCTGAGCGCGCGGAGAAGCGCAGGTTCGATGCGCGCGGGACCGTCCTGCTCACCATCGGCGTGACGCTGCTGCTGATCGGGTTTGGTACCGGCAGCCAGACCGCAACTCCCAACTGGCTGCTGGTCGTTGTCGCGGCCGTGCTGCTGGGCATGTTCGTGCGGATGGAGTGGCGGAGTTCTGATCCCACGGTGCCGCTCCACCTGCTGCGCCATCGAGTCATCGGTCCCGCGATCGCCGTTGCCGCGGTGGCCGGGACGCTGATGTTCGGCGTCACCGCCTACGTCCCGCTGTGGGTGCAGGCGGTGCAGGGTGGCTCCGCGTATCACGCGGGAGTCGCGGTGGGGGCGATGTCGATCGGCTGGCCGGTGATGTCGGCCATCTCCGGGTTCCTCATGGTCCGCGTCGGCTATCAGCGCCTGGTCGTCGCGGGCTCGCTGGCTTTGCTCGCGGGCAGCCTGATGCTCGCGCTGGGACCGCCGAGCCTCGGTTGGCTGTGGACCGGCGCGGCGACGCTCATCATCGGGGCCGGCATGGGCACGTTCACCGCGCCGCTGCTGATCGTCGTCCAGTCCAACGTCGACTGGGGCAGGCGTGGCGCGGCCACGGCGCTGAACCAGTTCTCGCGCACCATCGGCGGCGCGGTCGGCGTGTCGCTGATGGGCGTGCTGCTGGAGCGGTACGTCGCTTCGGCACAGGCTCCATTGCAGGGAGGTGCGCAGCTCGAAGCGGGGCTGCACGCGGACTTCGTCGTGCTGGTGGTACTGGCGATGGTCGTCCTCGCGACCGCGATCGCCGTGCTGCTCGCCTCGAAAAAGGGGCGGGCCGGCGAGGTGCCGGCCCGCGAACAAGTGTCTTCCGGTTAGCTGCTCATCTTCATGAGACCGAAGGCAGCTCCCTGCGGGTCACCGACGATTGAAAATCTCCCGCCCGGGAAGTCCTGCGGCTCCAGGATCGACTTCGCGCCGAGCTGGGTTGCCTTCTCGTGCGCCTTCTCGACGTCGGGCACGATGAAGTAAGCGAGCCAGTAGCTCGGCGCCTTCGGCCATCTCGCTCTTCTTCTCGCCCCATCCGAAGAGCTTCTTGTAGAAGGGCTTGGCCTTGTCGACGCCGCGTGAGTTGAGTTCAGCCCAGCCGTACGAGTTGGCCTCGCCCATCACCTGCGACCCCGCCATTTGCTTCGGCTGCCAGACGCCGATCATGGCCCCGCTGGGGTCCTGGATGATGGCCATGACGCCCTGGGGGCCGACTTGCATCGGCTCAACGATCACGTTGCCGCCGGCGGCCTTCGCCTTCTTGGCGGTGTCCGCGGCATCCGGGGTGCCTATGTAGACCGTCCATGCGGACGGAGCCTCGGGCATCTGGTGCGGGCCGATGCCCGCTACGTCCTTGCCGCCGATCTTGGCCATCGCGTAGCCACCGTACTGCGGGTCGGGATTGACATCGACCTTCCAGCCGAAAAGCTTCGAGTAGAAGTCGCGCGAACCGGCCGCGTCCTGGCTCGAAAGATCGACCCAGATCGGTTTGTTCGCTACAGCAGTCTTGGCTTCTGCCATGCACATCCTCCTTGGAAAAACCCGAGTAGACGCTTGGTCAAAGCACCCCGGCAACCAGACCCTTCCTCTGGGGCGGCAACTGGGGACGCCCCCATTGTGCCACCGTCAGATAAACGGCGCGTTAAGGGCCTGGATTGCTATTCAGGCGAGCCTTCGTACCCTTCTTCGAGAGCAACCTTTGACGTGTAACCGCCCTCGGTGCGGTCGCCCGGCAGCTGCAGCATCCAGTCGAAGATGTCGGCTTCCTCGAGCAGCACCGTCATGCCCATCCGCAGGCCCTCGACCTCGTGCGGATCGTTGGCGACCTGCACGGTCAGCCTCGTGCCCTTCCATCGGTTGACGGCCGCCCATAAGTACTCGCGCGATCCGGTCGTCGTCGGGAACCCGTGCTTGATGAACAGGACCTCGCCCGGCTTCAAGCCGGCGAGGAACCTCTCTTTGATTTGCGGGAGCTCGCTCAGTGCGCGTTCGTGGGCGCGCTGCATGGAGTCTCCTTCCGTTTTCGCCATGAGAGTCTTGTGCGTCTTGCCGAGGAGCTCCCCGGCAACATGGTTCAGCCACACGCCGGTATCGCCGGCAAAGCTCGGTGGACGCTCGATGCGAATCATCGGCGGGGCCGACTGGCTCTGGTCTGGATCGAACCGAATCGCCGCGGTCACGCCGATGTCATCCGTCGGCGCATTGTCGGGTTCCCGGCGCAAGGCCCTCGCGACCTGGGCGCGGTCGATCGTGATCTCCGCCGGCAGCTCGAGACTGTCGACCTGCGCCTTGCGCGCAGCGACCTCGCGGAATGTCGCCTCGACCAGGTGCTGAGCCACGCCGTTCATGAAGATGCTGAGCTTGTCCAGGTTGGGCGGCAGGTCGCGCAGCTCGAGGTCGGGGACGCCGAACTTGGCCAGTCCGCGCGTGGTCATCCAGCCCAGCCCTCGCTCGCCGATGGAGAAGGGGACGATGATGTGCTGCGCGACCCTGACCTCGCCGCTCGGTGAGAACCAATCGATGGCGTCTTCGGGTTTCACGATCCGCAGCGCTTCGGGGTCGAAGATCACGCCGTCCACTCGGTCCCGGATGCTGAGTGCGGCCGCCAGGGCAGCCCACAGTCCCGCGCGCGGCGGCATGTTGAGGTCCTTGGCCAGCACCAGGACCACGTGCGTCGACGATCTGGCAATCCGTTCTTCGAGCTCGCCCAGCCCCATGAATTGAAGGAGCTCGATGGGCAGGGGAGGCAGCTGGTCGGCAGGCCGCACGCTGACGGTCAGGAGGCCGGCCTTCCGGAAAGCCGCGACCGCCTCACGCAGGGGAGACGGGACGTGGGCGGTTGCCCAGTCGTCGAGGTCTCTGGCCGCCGCGTCGAGGTCTGGCGGGCCGTGGGAGCCAGGCACGAAGTAGACCGCCAGGACGGGCTGCACCATGCCGCTGATGGGGATGGTCGCCACAACTCAACCCTAAAGCGCGTTTGCCATTCCTGCCAACTGGGCCGTAGAAATGAAGAAACTTGACTTGGAGGCGTGCAAAGCTCAATAATCTCAATGTGATAGTCAATAAACCTCAGGAGTGGCAGGAGCTCACGAGGCTCACCCAGGGCCGTTCGCTGGCCGTGGAGAGGGTGCGGCTGGCGGATGGCGGGGCCGCCATCGAAGGCTCCTGGGATCTCCCTCAGCTCGCCCGGCTCAGCGCGGAGGATCAGATCTTCGTCACCGCCTTCGTCCGCTCCCACGGCTCCATCAAGGAGATGGAGCGGATCTTCGGCGTGAGCTACCCGACCATCAAGTCGCGGCTGAACCGCATCGGCTCGAGCCTCGAGTTCGTCGACACCAATCCGCAGCCGTCGCGCGTGGAGATTCTCGAAAGGCTGAGGCGCGGAGAGATCGACGCCGATGCGGCCGTCGAGGAGCTGGAGGGATTGAAGTGACCGAGGCGCGCCGCCAGGTTCTCGAGATGCTCGCCGCCGGCAGGATCAGCGCGGACGAGGCGGACCGCCTGATCGGCGCGCTGCAGGGTGGTGAGTCAGGTGCCACTGCGGCGACGCCCGCTCAGGCCGCGCCGAAATATCTGCGCGTGATCGTCGACGCCAACGAGAAGGACGACGGTCCGGTGCACATCAACGTCCGCGTGCCGCTGATGCTGCTCCGCGCCGGCGTGCGGCTCGCGAGCCTCATCCCGGGGCCCGCGCAGGCGCAGGTGAACAAGGCCCTTCGCGAGCAGGGCATCAACTTCGACCTGAGCCAGATCAAGCCCGAGAACATCAACGAGATCATCGACCAGCTGCGGGATTTGACCATCGACATCGACCAGAAGTCAGACGACGTGAAGATCAAGATCTTCGCC
>VBHB01000032.1 GCA_005880315.1 Chloroflexota bacterium
CGCCTGGCAAGAATCGAACTTGCTGCCTCTTGCTCCGCAGGCAAGCGCTCTATCCGGTGAGCTACAGGCGCGCGAGGGGTTCAGTTTAGGCGAGCATTGACGGCGGCCGTCGCGGCCTTGAAGGCGTTGATGTCCAGGTTCGTCAGCACGACAAGGGCCACGAACACCGACTTGTGCCAGCACGCCAGGCGTACCGGCGAGCGATCGTACGTCCAGGCGCTGAGGCCTAGCCCGGTAGGGGTGCCGCGGCTCAATCCCGGCGGCAGCTCGCCAGGCGCGGGAGGCGCGAAACCAAGCACTCCAGTCTGCCATGCCCGGTCGGCCTGGCCCTCATCGGCAAACACGGCCACGAAGGCGGCCGCGCTCTTTGCCTTTGATACGGCCGCAAGTTCCGCGGTGCATGCGGAATTGTCAGAGGTGAAGAGCGAGATGGCTGCACCCGTGGCGCCTTGCGTGCGCAGCGACAGCCACTGGTCGTTGAGGCGGCCGGCCAGCTCGGGCTGGAACGGCTGCAGGTTTGTGATGTAGGTGTCGAACGGTCCCGATCCCGCGCACAGGTTGAGCCCACTCGGGACGTCGCCCTGCTGCAACACCGCATCGGCCACGGCGGTGTGTGGCGATGGGCTTGGAGTGGGGCTTGCAACCGGCTGCGGAGTGCTCTGGCAGACGCCGGCCATGACAACCGCGACGGCCAGGGCTGTGAGTCTGACCACGAACCCCGCAGTCTAAACTGAACCGCTCGCGCGCCTGTAGCTCACCGGACAGAGCGTTCGGCTCCGGACCGAAAGGCAGCAGGTTCGATTCCTGCCAGGCGCACTTTCGAGTCCACCGTGCCCCAACCCAGTGCTCGGGGATGCAGCCGTTCGGGTACGAATCGTCCCCTGCCGTACTGGCGAGGCAGCCAATCCTGTGCCTATGTCACTCGCGTTCCATTGCGCGATAGCCCCGGCCCGGATTCCACGATTCGACCACCAGACGGTTGCCCGCGTCGTTCAGTCGCGTGATGACGACCTCGGTGATGTCGATAAGGAATCGATGGGCATCGCTGCCTGAATCGACCTCTCTGGCGGTGCCGGCGACCTTGGCCTCGCCCTTCCAGCCCGCGGGATTTTTAGCGGGTGGGTCGTTAGTCGGCCCATGAATGGCGACACGGGGATCCCTGCGTAGGTCCATCGCTTTTACTGCCCGTGGCATCGAACCGATGCGCAGCTCACCATCGGCAAACTCGACCTCGGTGCCGCTGATCCGCGGCGAGCCGTCGCGGCGCAGCGTCCCCATGGTGAGGTGCTTGCGCGAGGTCATCAGCCTGCGGACGCGAGATGCGAATTCCGGCTCGGCCCTTTCGAACTCAGCCCACGATGCCATCGATTCTCGAGGCCAGCGTAACCTCGTCGGCATCGTGGAGAGACCCAGCGATCCGGTCACGGTCGAGCGGCTTCGACGGATCTGCCTTGCGCTCCCTGAGGTGACCGAGAAAATGAGCCATGGCGAGCCTTCGTGGTTCGTGGGCGGCAAGCAGTTCGTCACCACCGCCGACCATCACCACGACGATCGCCTCAGCGCGTGGTGCGCCGCACCCGAGGGCGCTCAAGAGATGCTGGTCAAAGCCGCGCCAGATCGTTTTTTCCGGCCGCCTTACGTCGGCCACCGCGGCTGGGTTGGCGTCTACCTCGACGTCGAGGTCGATTGGGAGGAGGTCGGCATCATCGTCGAGCGCGCCTACCGCCGAGTGGCGCCCAACCGGCTCCGCGAGTAAACCGCGTCTGGCACACTGGGGCGTGGTGGATGACTTTCTGGCCGGGTCCGGGGCGTGGGCATCCGGGACCAGTTCGGCGACAACATCAGAATCGTTCAGCCGGCGGAAGTGATGGACAAGCCTGGTCTCGTAGCCGCCGACCCCACAATCGAGCATGGGTAGCGAGAACGCCCGGACATGAGATTTCGAGCCAAGGTTCTGCAAGCCGGCAAGACGGCAACCGGGATCGAGGTTCCAGCCAAGGTGGTGGCCGCTCTCGGGTCGAGCAAGGTGCCGCTCGTTCGCGCCACCATCAACGGTTACACCTACCGCAGCAGCGTGGCGGTGATGGGCGGCAAGTTCATGTTGGGTGTCTCGGCGGAAGTCCGCGAGGCCGCAAGCGTGGCGGGCGGCGACGTTGTCGATATCGACCTTGAGCTGGACACCGAGCCGCGCGAAGTCTCAATCCCACCTGACTTTGCCGCCGCGCTGGCGCGGGACCCGAAAGCCAAATCCCGTTTCGACGGCTTGTCCAACAGCAAGAAGAAGCGCCTGGTGTCGCCGATTGAGGCAGGCAAGGCGGCCGCGACACGCGAGCGAGGAATCGCCAAGGCAATCGCCATGCTGAAAGACGGTCGGATCTAGGTTCGCCGCCCTCTACTCGTGCTCGTGGGCGGCGGCCAGGTCGGCGCGCAAGCGTTCGCCCATCGCAGCCAACACCTTGACCAGCAGCGATTCGTTCGCTTTGATCGCATCGCGGAACTGGGCGTGGCTCATCACCAGCAGCTGCGAGTCCTTGGTGGTCGTGACGGTTGCCGTCGCCAGGCCTCGGTCCAGCATGCTGATCTCACCGAAGAAGTCTCCCGTCTTCATCGTGCGCCTGGGCTTGCCGTCGACCTCGACGTTGGTCTCGCCGTCGAGCAGCAAGTAGAACGAGTCGCCTGGCTTGCCCTGGGTCGTGAGCTGCCTGCCCGCGTGAACGTCGACCTCATCGCACCTGCTGGCGATGAACTCAAGCTCGGCTGCGGACAGTTGTGAGAAGAGTGGAACCTGGCTCAAAGCCCGCGTTTTCGGATCGCTCATCCGCTGCAGCATATTCTGCTGGGGTGGTTGCGGCATGCTCGGTTTGCGGCCGTCCACTCCCGGACGGGGCGCGGTTTTGCCCGAACTGCGGGGCCTCGGTGGGTCCTCTCGCCGGTACGGAGGAACGGAAGATGGTCACCGTCCTCTTCGCCGACATCGTCGAATCGACCCGTCTCGGCAGCCGGCTCGATGCGGAGCGCTCTCGCGAGGTGCTCGGCCAGTTCTTCAAAGCCGCCGCAGAGGAGCTCCTTGCGCTCCGCGGCAGGCCGGAAAAGTTCATCGGCGACGCGGTGATGGCGGTGTTCGGCTTGCCCCACGTGCACGAGGACGATGCCCTCCGGGCAGTTCGGGCCGGGCTGGCGATCCGGGCGCGCACCCGCCGGCTGGGCGAGGCGGCGGGACTCCCGGAGCCGCTGGAGGTCCGGATCGGGATCGAGTCGGGTGAAGGCGCCGCCGGCCGAAATCCAAGCGGCCAGATGCTGGTCACCGGACCGGTCGTGAATACGGCGGCGCGCCTGCAGTCGGCGGCCCAGCCGGGGCAGCTGCTCGCCGGACCCACGACACGAGCCCTGACCCGCACGAACGTCTCGTTCGGCCGGCGCCGGCGGGTGCGCGCCAAGGGCTTCGATTCGCCACTCGAAGCCTTCCCAGTCGAAGGGCTGAGCATGCGATCAGCCCGCCGCACCATCCCGTTCGTAGGCCGTACGAGCGAACAGGCGGTGCTCGATCAAAGCCTTGGCTTGACCAGCTCGGGCGGCCGGCCGGTGCTCGTCACGGTGGTTGGTGAGCCTGGCATCGGCAAGTCCCGCCTGGCCGACGAGCTCGCGGCCGGGGTCGGCGCCGCCGTCGTCGTCCTGCACGGCCAGCCGCGCTCGTACACGGATACCGCGACGTTCTCTCCGGTGGCCGCGATCATCGGCGACCTCGCCGCTATCGACGCCGGCGATCCTCCGGAGAAAATCCGTCGGCGCCTGCGCGAGCTGGTCGACCGCTGCTGCGAGCCGGCCGAGGCCGACCTCACGGTCCAGCGCCTCGGCTTGCTGTTCGGCCTGACCGAGCAGCGAGAGGAGGTCGCTTTCGTCCAGGACGTCCAGGCCGGATTCATCGCGGTCATAGACGGCCTGGCCCGAGATCACCCGGTGCTGATGGTCTTCGAGGACGTTCACAGCCTGAAGCCGGCGATGCTGGACCTGATCGAACGCCTGGCCGTGCCGGGCAGGCGCGGACCACGCCGGGCGCTGATCCTGGCGCTCGCGCGCGATGACCTCCTCGAGCTACGCCCGAACTGGGGGCAGGAGAGCGGCAACGCGGTGCTGCTCCGCCTGGAACCGTTGACGAGTGAGGAGTCCATCCACCTCGTCCGGCACGCCGGCGCCGGCCGGATCGCGGACACGCAGGCGAACGCGATCGCCGAGCGGGCCGGGGGCAACCCCTTCTTCATCATCGAGACCACCGGAATGCTCATGTCGAATGGCGACGGCGCCGCCGCCGGTTCACGCATTGCCCTGCCACCAACCGTCCAGGCGGTGATCAGCGCGCGTCTCGACGCCCTGCCGGCACGGCTCCGCGAGCTTGCCCGCCGCGCCGCGGTGTTCATGTTCGGCTTCGACCTGGATGAGCTGCAGGTGGTCGACGGCGCCGCCAACGCGAGCGAGCTCCAGCAGCTCGAGGATGCGGAGGTGATCGTCCGCGATCAGCCCGCCTCCGCCAACCCGACGTGGCGCATGCGCCATGCCACGCTCAAAGAGGTCGCATATGCCAGCCTCCCGAAGCGCGAGCGGCTGCGCCTCCATCAGCTGGTCGCGGAGCACCTGCTGGACAGCGGCCATCGCTCGGTGGCCGCTGATCATCTCGAGCTTGCCGCGATGGCGTCGCTCGACCTCGACCCCAACGATCGTGCCGCGCCTGAGCGCGCGGCCGATGCGCTGCTTGTCGCCGGCGATCGCGCCCGCAGGCGCATGGAGAGCAGGTCGGCCGTCGATCGTTATGCCCGCGCCCTCGTGATGTCCGGCCCCGAGGCGAACTGGGGCGTCCGCGAAGCCCGCATCCTCGCCGGGATCGGCGAGTCGCGCTACTGGCTGGCTGAGTATCCCGGCGCGATCGATGCCCTCAACCGGGCGGTCTCCCTGGCAGAGGAAAAGAGCGACCTGTTTGCGCTGGCGCTCGCCCTCCGTTTCCTCGGCGACATCGCCATCAACTACGAAGCAGACGTCGACAAAGCGGAGAAGCTCCTGGCACGATCACTGGAAGCCGCCGAGCAGCTCGGCGAGCCGTGGGCGGTCGTGCGCACGCTCCTGTTCGCCGGGTGGGTCCCGTGGACGAGAGAGCGATACGACGAGGCGGAGGCGATCTGGAGGCGAGCCCTCTCCATGGTCGACGCCAAGGACCACTGGGCGCGGGTGAGAGCGCTCACCGCGCTCTCGATCAACCAGAGCGAGATGCACGACCCGGAAGGGGCGCTGAAGCTCATCGACGAGGCAGGCGCGGTGGCGGAACAGTCGGCCGATCAGTTCAGCGTGGCCAACACCTCAGTGCAGAAGGGTCGGGTCTTCGACGAGCTCGGCCGCCCGGAGGAAGGGCTGCCCTGGTTCGATCGCGGAGTGGCCATCTTCACCGAGCTGGGCGCTCGCTGGGAGCTCGCCGACGCCAGAGCCGCCCGCGGCATCGCGAAACGGGAGCTCGGCCGGCTTGACGAGGCGGAGGAGGACCTGAAACACGCGATCCGCATCGCCGACGAGCTCGGAGATCGCCAGCTGCCGGGTTGGACCTGGCGAGCACTGGCCAAGGTGTCCGAGCTGCGAGGCGACCGGGCAGAGGCTGAGGAGCGCTGGCGGAAGTCGCGAGAAGCGGAGTCTCGCGGCCCGCATTAGATGTCGGCGGTTTGACTAGGGCCCACCGAGGGCTTCGTTCCACTCCTTGATCTCAAAGCGGCGCACGACGCCGTAGAGCACGAATGGATCGCCTTTCACAAACTCCTCCGCACCCTCGCGAGTCGTAAAGACGGCCATCGAGCCGGAGAGGTCGGAGAAGGTCCCGATCATGAGGAGCTCCCCGCGATCGCTGAACTGCCTCCACCGCGCTTGATGCTCGGCGAAATGAATGGGCGCCGTCTCGCGCACGTCCTCCGCGGACTCGTACGTGACCACGTACCTCTTGCTCATCGCGCCGGTTTCTCGCCGAGGTACAAGGTCTGCTTGCCGAGCAACAGCCAGGCCGGCGGAAAAGCCAGGTATGCGCGCACCAGCAGAGGGTGCTGAGGCATCCGGCTCTTGGTCGTATATGGAAGAAAGCGAGCGATGATCTCCTTGGTCGAAAAGCCGGCCATGGTCGCCGCCTCCGCGAGGCTCTTTTCGGTCAACGCCGTCTGGTGGTCGATGAAGTCCCAGTACGAGCCGCCGATGAGGCGAATGTTCGGCTGCAGGATGAGCACATGGCCTCCGGGCTTGAGCAGCGCAAAGGCCACGCGCAGCTGCTGAAGGACGGCTTCTGTTGAGGCGAGATGCTCGAGGTAGTTGCTGAAGAAGGCCAGGTCGAAGCTGCCCGCAGGCAGCACGTCCGCGAGCTCGAGGCCGCTGGCTCGAACGAAATGGACGTCCGGCGGCAGCGTCGCCGCAACGTCACGGATGTCGGTCGCCCACCGTTCGGCGGCCTGGACGTTCCGTATGAAGTAGCCGAGGTCGCATGCGATGTCGACCACGCGCCCGCCGGGGGGAACATACCGCTGCAGGAAACGGCCGAGCTCACGCCAGATGGCTTCTTTGCGCGCCTGGTCCGCCTCGTCGAAGCGGAGCTCGTATACCTCTTTGAGGATGATCGGAGGCATGTCGTCGGGCGCGCCGCCACGCTGCTCTCCGTTCACTGATAAACGAGGTTGGCGCCGAAACGCGAGAACCCCAGTTTCTCGTACACCGCGGCGGCCTCGCCGCCCGAGGCATCCAGGAATACGAAGTCACCGCCGTCCTCGAAATGACGGCGGACCAGCTCCGATGTAACAGTGGACGCGACTCCTCGGCGCCGATGTTGCTTGTCGGTGACGATGCCAACGATCTCAGCCGCCCCATTCAGCGCGTGCGAAACGCCCGTGCCGGCCGGCTGCCAATCCAGCCACGCGAGCAGGAAAACGCTGCTCGGAGCCCCAAGCGCCACCCGCAGCGTTTCTACCGGCGGAACGTTCCCCTTGGTATCCCCGCCATTCGTCCATCGGATCTGCTGGAACGCTTCGAGCTCGGCCGCGGTGGCGGTTGCCCTCAGCTGGGTCAGGTGTACCTCGGACGCGATCGAAGGCTTGAACATCTCGGGCCGGCACGCCATCAAGGGATTCCTCTCGGCCAGCTTCAAGCCCGCGGCCTCGAGCCAACCGCCCACGTTTGGAAACGCCGAGTCGTTGAACTCGATCTCCAGCGGCGACTTGTGCTTCTTCAGCGCCGCCTTCAATTTGGGCACAGCCTTCATGGTGTCGGCTTCGCTGACCGGGCCTTCGATAATCATCACCCAGGTTGCGCTCGGCGCTGCCTTGTCCTTGGACACGACGACGCGAAACGGGCCGATGTTGAGCAATTCGGAGTCGGCGGCCCTGGCCTCCAGCGTATCGCGCTGCCAGACGGCGAACCTCTCGGCGTCCGCAGCAGCGGCACTCGTCACCGCGGCCGCCTGTATCGGATCACAGTAACCGTAGTGTGGGCCATCAAATGCCAGTGAGCAGCGCCGAGACCGAGTTCGCGGTGAAGCTGTTTCGGCGCCTCCCGGCGCGCTATGACCTGCTGGCTGAGGTCCTCTCCTTCGGGCAGAGCTGGCGCTGGCGCGGCGAGCTGCTCCGGCACGCCGGCGCCGGCAATCCAATGCGGGTCCTCGACGTCGCCACCGGCACGGCCGGCGTCGCGATCGCAATGGCGGGCAGCACCGACGCACATATAACCGGAATCGACGTCAGCGAGGAGATGCTCGAGATCGGGCGTCGCAGAGTCGACGCGGCCGGCCTGCAATCTCGCATCGACCTGCAACTGGCCCGCGCCGAGGAGCTGCCATTTGGCAACGCCTCTTTCGATACGGTCAGCTTCACCTACGTCCTTCGCTATGTCGGCGACCTGGCCGCCACGATCGCGGAGCTCTCGCGTGTGCTGCGTCCCGGCGGTGTCATGGCGGGCCTCGACTTCTTCGAGCCGTCAAACCCTTTCTGGCATGCGGCCTGGTGGCTCTACACGCGCTTCGTGCTCCCGGTCGCCGGCCTGGCGCTTGGTGGTAAAGCCTGGTGGGACGTGGGCCGATTCCTCGGCCCCAACATTTCCGCCCACTATCGCCGCTGGCCGCCCACACGCCTGCTCGACGCATGGCATGCCGCCGGGATGACGAACGTCGAGTATCGCGTCATGAGCGTTGGGGGCGGCATCGTCATGTGGGGCATCAAACGTGCCTGAAACGCTCGCACCCGCCTATTACACGGCGCTGGGGCGAGGCTGGCGCCGAGACGCCTGGGCGATCCTCCACCCTCCGTACACCGCGTGGCATCTCTCCTATGTCGTGATCGGAGCGAGCCTCGCGCCGAAGGTGAGCGGCTATCGACTGCTGGCTACGCTGATCGCCTTCTTTCTCGCGGTTGGCATCGCGGCCCACGCGCTCGACGAGCTGAACGGGCGGCCGCTTCGCACCGCGATTCCGGCTTGGATCTTGAAGGGCGCCGCCCTGGTCGGGCTGGCCGGGGCGGTTGGCTTCGGCCTTGCAGGCCTGCCGATCGTGGGCATCGGCCTTCTGCCGTTCATCGCGCTGGGCGTGCTCTTCGTGTTCGCCTACAACCTCGAGCTGCTCGGCGGTCGGATGCACGGTGATTTCTGGTTCGCTCTATCGTGGGGCGCTTTCCCGCTGCTGACCGCATACCTCGCGCAGGCCGGCACCATCTCGATCGGCGCCGTGGCCGCGGCCGGCGGCGCGTTCGCGTTGTCCTTCGGCCAGCGAGCGTTGAGCACGCCGGCACGCACGCTGCGACGCAAGACCCTCTCGGTCACGGGCACGGTCACGATGAAGGATGGGTCGCGCGTGCCCCTCGACGAAGCGAAGCTGCTCCGGCCGCTCGAGCAGGCCCTGCGCGCGTTCTCATGGGGCGTGGTCGCGCTGGCCCTGGGTCTGTTCGCCTCTCGGGTGATCTGAGCGACCGTATGATGCAGCGTGTCATGAACCTTCCCACCGTCGTGCTGCCAAAGCCAATGCTTCGAGGCTGGTCACACGCCGCCGCCGCCTTGGTTTCAATCGCGGGGCTAATCAGCCTCATCGTCATCACCCGACACGACCCGGCCAAGCTGATCTCCATGGTGGTCTACGGCATGGGGCTGGTGCTGCTGTTCGGGGTGAGCGCGACGTACCACATTTTCAACTGGCCTCCGCGCATCAAGGACTGGCTGCGCCGCGCGGACCACGCGACGATCTTCGTTTTCATCGCCGCCACCTACACCCCGCTGGTCTTCAACATTCTCGGGGGCTGGTGGCGGGTCGCCGTCCTGGTCACGATCTGGATCTGCGCGCTGGCCGGCGTCATCGGCGCCGCTCCGTTCCTGCGCATCCCGCGGGGAGCGCTCGCGAGCCTGTATCTCGCGATGGGATGGCTATCGGTCGTCGCCCTCGTCCCGCTCACCGCGGCTGCCGCGGCTGTGGCCGCGTGTGTTCGGCTATCACGAGCTCTTTCATCTCGCCGTCATCACGGCCAGCGTCACCTTCTTCGCGATCGTCGTCTACTACGCGGTGCCATATCACCGCGGTTGACCGCGAACTCTAGACCGGCGGCACTCCGTGCTTGCGGTCCGGCCGCGCTGACTTCCGGGTCGCGTACGCACGAAACCGGGCGATGAGGTTCGCGCGAAGCTCGTCCGGCTCGACGACGTCGTCGACGATGAGGTTGCCCGCCAGCTTGTAGAGATCGATGTCTTCCCGGTACTCGTCCTCGAGCTGCTTCCGACGGGCGGCTCGCTCCGCCTCGGGCAGATCGGCCAGCTTGTTGAAGAACACGGCGTTGACCGCCGGCTCCGGGCCCATGACCGCGATCTGTGCCGATGGCAGCGCGATGACGCAGTCGGAGTCGAACGCCGGACCTGACATCGCATAGAGGCCCGCACCGTATGCCTTGCGCACGATCACAGAGATCTTGGGGACAGTGGTCTCGGAGACCGCGCTGATCATCTTGGCGCCGTGCCGGATGATGCCGCGGCGCTCGACATCGGTGCCGATCATGAAGCCGGGCACATCGGCGAGGAAAAGGAGCGGGATGTCGAACGCATCGCAGAGCCAGATGAAGCGTGCGGCCTTGTCGGCCGAGTCGTTGAAGAGCACGCCGCCCTTTTGCATCGGCTGGTTGGCGACGATGCCGATGGCCTGGCCATCCAGCCGCGCAAAACCGGTGAGCAGCTCTTTGGCGAAGAGCTTTTTGATCTCCAGCCAGCTGCCTTCGTCGATCAACGACTCGATGACCTTGCGCATGTCGTAGCCCTTGTTGGGTTCCTCGGGGATGAGCTCCGCAATCGGTTTCGAACCCGCGCGCGGCCCCTTGGCTGTGCAAGGCGCCGGTCGCTCGCCGGAGCGCTGCGGCATGTAAGAGAAGTAGGCGCGGGCGAACTCGATGGCCTCCTTGTCGTCCTGTACCAACGCGTCGCCACAGCCGCTCTCGGTGCAGTGCATGCGCGCGCCGCCGAGCTCCTCCAGCGTCACCTTCTCGCCCACGACCACCTCCACCATCCGTGGCGACCCGAGGTACATCGAGGCGTTGCCCTCGACCATCACCACGACGTCACAGAAGGCGGGAATGTACGCACCCCCCGCGGCCGACGGGCCGAGAAGCAGGCAGATCTGCGGTACCTGGCCCGAGAGCTGCACCTCGTTGAAGAAGATGCGTCCCGCATGGCGGCGCCCGGGGAACATGTCGATCTGGTCGGTGATGCGGGCGCCCGCCGAATCGACCAGGTAGAAGAGTGGAATGCGGATCCTCTGCGCCGTCTCCTGGATGCGAACGATCTTCTCCACCGTGCGGGCGCCCCAGCTGCCGGCTTTGACCGTGGGATCGTTGGCCATGACGGCCACCTGGCGCCCGTCGATGGCGCCCAGACCGGTGATGACGCCGTCGGCAGGCAGATCGTCGGCGAGGACGTTGGCGAAGAGGCCATCCTCGACGAACGAGCCGTTGTCCAGGAGAAGGTCGAGTCGCTCGCGCGCGGTCAGCTTGTTCTGTTCACGCAGCTTCGGCAGGTAGCGGGTGCCGCCCTTGAGGGCGGATTCGCGCAGCTTTCTGTGCCGGTCGCTCATCGGAATTTTGGCTCACGCTTCTCGAAGAACGCGAGCACGCCTTCTTTGGCGTCTTCGGTCGACACCACCTTCAGCAGCTCGCCGTACAGGTACTCGAGCGCCTTGTCGAATTCCATGTCCTGCTGCCGGTAAAAGGAATCCTTGCCCAGCCGCATCACGACGGACGATTTGCCGGCCAGCTTGCCGGCCACCTCGTCGACAGTCGAATCCAGGAGCTCGCGGGCGACGACTTTGTTAACGAATCCGACCGACTGCATCTGAGTCGCCGTCCACCTATCGCCGAGCATCGCCATCTCCAGCAGGACTTTCCGCGGTAGGTTGCGCGCCAGGACAGCCTGGATCATCATCGGCCACACACCGACGTTGATCTCCGGGGTGGCGAAGGTCGCGGTGTCGACGGCGACCAGGAGGTCGCAGGAGCCGGCGAGTCCCAAGCCGCCCGCGAGCGCGTGCCCGTTGATACGGCCGACGATCGGCTTGCCCAGGGCGTTCATCAGCAGGAACAGCTCGATGAAGGCGTGTCTTTCTTGGTGGCGCACCTCCTCGGCGACGCCGGCTTCGAAGCTGCCCAGGTCGGCGCCGGAGCTGAAGGCGCGATCGCCCGCGCCCGTGAGGATGACGACTCTGACCGCATCATCGCTCCGGCACCAGGTGAAGGCGGCGATGAGGTCGCGCAACATGCCCGCCGAAAGCGGGTTGCGCTGCTCAGGACGGTTGAGCGTGATCGTCGCGACGTGGTTTGCAGTCGCGAGCTGCACATTTTCGAGCTCGGGCATCCTCAAGGCTGCGGACAATCGTAGGCTGCGGTCCCTTCTAGCCAAGGAGGCCAATGGCGAGCGCCAGGCCGACCAGGATCAGAACGGCGCCTCCGAGCTCCTCGCTCCAGGCCTCGACCCGCGTACCCAGCCGGCTGCCCAGCTCGAGGCCGACCAACGAGAGGGCCACGCTGATCACCCCCATCGTCAGCGCCGCGAGCACGATCGGGATCCGGTAGACGGCAAGGGCAAAGCCCACAGCCAGGTTGTCGATGCTCAGCGCGAGTGCCGTCACGAGCAGGCGGCGCGACTCGGGAGGTCCCCCTGGACCCTTGTCGGGCACCCGCCGGCCCTGCCAGATCGTGTAGGCACCGGTGATGATCAGGATGGCGCTGCCGACGTACTTGGCGATGTGGCCGAAGTAGCCGGCCACGGCCTGGCCGAGGAGGAGGCCGGCGATCGGCATCAGCGCCTCGAAGATGCCGAAGACGATGCCCACCCTGAGTCTCGTGCGGCCGTCGATCCCGGTGAGGCCGATGCCGATCGCGCCGGCGAAGTTACTGAGCCCGACGGAGACACTGACCAGCAGAAGCCCCACGAGCCCCGACATATGGCTGGTAACTATATGGAGCCGGCTGGAGGGGCTTCAGCTCAGATGCTTTGTGTTCATTACTTAACAACAACACATTGCCGCTGCCATACAGTCCGTGCAGAATTGCGCGGAAAGCTGTACCCGTCCCTGTAACCCAAAGTTAGGACGTCAATCGCTCAAACCATATAATCCGCGCGACCAAGAAGCACATGAAGGCCAGACAGCGACTTTCCATCGCGCCCTCAACGTCCTCCCGCGACGCGGGCATCGACCTCGACAAACCCATATTCACGCTGAGTGTGGCGTCCGAGATCCTAGAGACACACCCACGCACTCTGATGATGTACGAGCACCTCGACATGATTCATCCCAAACGGACCGTCACGAATCGTCGGCGCTACTCCCGCCGCGACGTGATGAAGTTGCAGGCGATCCAGACCCTGACGCGCGAGCACAGGGTCAATCTCGCCGGCGTCCGTTTCATCCTGGCGCTGCTGAAGCGCCTGCAGACCGCAGGAGTTGAGCCACCGGAGGGGTTAAAGGATCTGGATGTGACGCTACTGGACGTCTGAGTTGCGACCCGGCGCTCCGGGTTGGTTGCCGGCAATGAATTTGAGAACGGTTTGAGCAAATGTCAAAAAAACGACGGCGGTTAGAGATAAAAGTGGATCCCCTGCCTCGGCCATTCATGGACGAGACGGCATCGTGCCCCGTGTGTGGCCGCGATGCCGCCGCGATCGGGAGGCGTCAGCTCCAGATCGTGTTCCGGTGCGATGGGTGCAAGGTGGTCTTCAAGCGCAACCGAAGCTGGCCCTATATCTATTAGGTAGCGGCGCTGCCGGAGTGGCATCGTTCGCGTCTCGTACCCTGATGTCATGAGGCGGGTCCAACGGGCGGCCGTGTTCGGCCTGCTTGCGGGCCTGGCTACCGCTGCGGTTGCGGAAGCCGTGCGTCCTCGCGGTGGCACGTCGGTGCTGGTCGACTGGGAGGAAGTTCGTAGCGCGGCGCACTCCCGCCTCGAACAATCCGAGATCTCAACGACTTCGCTCGCTGCAGCGCAGAAGGGCTACCGGGCGATGGCGTCGAAGCTCGAAGAGCCGCTGCTCGAGTTCGTGGGTGGGCTGCCGACCGGAGTCGATCTCCCGCGCTTCGAGGCCGTGGACCGCGAAGGGTGGCTGGATCTGAACCTCAACATCCTGCGCAGGGTGATCGACCCGGTTCTCGAGGCTGGGCGCGTCCCGAATTCCCTGATCGTCGAGGTTGGCCGCGCCGGCGTCGACCGCTACGTCGGTTTGATGCTGGGTTTCCTCGGTCGCAGAGTCCTCGGCCAGTACGACCCACAGCTGCTCGGCGCGGAACCGGTCGCGGGCGAGGGCCTCTACCTGGTCGAGACCAACGTCGAGGAGTGGGCCCAGAAGGCGGAGCTGCCTGGAGAGGATCTCCGGCGTTGGCTCATCCTCCACGAGATGACGCACGCGTGGCAGTTCGCCGCACATCCGTGGCTGAGGGCCGACATGGAACGCTCGATCACCACGCTCCTCGAATCTACGACCAGGAAGGCGTCGCCCGCGGCCCGAATCGCCGCCTTCGTCGGAATCCTCCCAGCCCAATGGAAGCTGATGCGGCACATGCAAGGAACGATGTCGCTGATCGAGGGGTACAGCAACCTGGTCATGAACGAGCTCGGCTCCAGGTTGCTCCCGGGTTTTGACCGGCTGGAAGCGGCGTACCGTGCCCGCAGCTCGGGCAAGAGCGTCCTCGATGTCCTGATCTGGAAGCTGTCAGGACTCGACCTGAAGCTGCAACAGTATCGAAAGGGCGAGGCCTTCGCCAGGGCGGTCTATGACGCGTACGGGATGGGTGTCTTGAACCTTGCGTGGCAAGGTCCGGATTCGATGCCGCGGCTCGAGGAGCTGCCGAATCCTGAATCGTGGTACCGACGAGTCGCCCCGGTCGGCGCCCGACGAACCTAGTCCCGAAGCTCCTCCTGGGCGGTTTCCTCGCTGATCGGCATGACCGCGACTGGGAGATCGGAGATGTCGAAGTAGCGCACCGGTTTGTTCATGCGCTTGGCGATGCCTACCTGCACCTTCACGCCAAGTGACAGGCGGCCGAATACCCACACCTCGTCGCAGCGGGCGAGAAGGTTGTTCATCGCCTCGCGCACGATGTCCTTGGAGACCGTGTGCATGAGGTAGTAGTCGAAGAGCATGAACGGGCTCACAGGCACCATTCCCGAGTCAAGGACGAATTTCTGGATGTGCGCGCGCCAGTAGAAGGCTTTGTTCGACATGGCGACGTAAACCAGGCGCTTCGGGTGCCGCAGCGTCTCCTCGGCCTGGTCCATCGCGCTCGGTTTGGTGGTGGGCTTAAAGATGCGCTCGAGAATGTCTTCAGCCGCCTTCCCCGAGATCGCCAATGCGCGGGCTATGGTATCAGTCGTGCAATCCAGTTCCAGATTCGACCTGAAGGGGCGCGTAGCGCTTGTGACCGGAGCCAGTCGCGGCATCGGCAGCGCCATCTCAGAGGCGCTGGCTGAGCAGGGCGCTCAGGTGGTCTTGTCGAGCCGGAAGCAAGCTGACCTCGACGACGAGGCGGCGCGCATCAACACCAGGTTCCCCGAGCAAGCCGTCGGCATCGCCGCCCACGCGGGCAGGCCTGAGGACCTCAAGCGGCTGGTCGAACAGGTGATGGGCCGCTTTTCGCGGATCGACATCCTCGTCAACAACGCGGCGACCAACCCCTATTTCGGTCCCGTCATCGGCGCCGAGCTGGCGGCCTGGGACAAGACCTTCGAGGTCAACCTGCGCGGAATCTTCATCCTCACCCAGCTCGTGTACGAAGCGTCGATGGAGGAGCACGGAGGCGCCATCGTCAACGTGTCCAGCGTCGGCGGCCTGCGGCCCGGGCTCGGGCTTGGCATCTACAACGTCACCAAGGCCGGCGTGATCATGCTCACCCGCCAGCTGGCCCGCGAGCTCGGCCCCAAGGTGCGCGTCAACGCCGTCGCTCCCGGTCTGGTCAAGACGCGCTTCGCACAAGCGCTGTGGGGAAACGAGGCGATCCTCGACCGCATTGTCAGCTCGAACCCGCTGGGGCGGATCGGGGTCCCGGACGAGATCGCCGGGGCAGTCGTCTTCCTGGTATCAGACGCAGCGAGCTATGTGAATGGGGAAGTGCTCGTCATCGACGGGGGCGGTGGGGAGCCTTAGCCGGGAGGGCCGCGGTTTCCGTCTCTCCGTTCTCTGAGGCCAGCTGGCGGCTATGGATGAAGTCCTCGAGCTCCTTTTCGTATTGATACGCGTGGCGGTCCGGCTCGTAGCGGAGCACGCGACGCTGCGAGATGAAGTCTTCGAACGCCGCCTGCGTGTCACGCGCGGCGCGGAAACGGAGCTCGCGGGCCGCCTTTGCGGTCGAGAGCGTGCGGCCCCAGCGCAGTAGATCCACGAGCTGGGGAGACAGTGATGCGAGGCCGCTGCGCCGCAGGGCGTAAGCCGTGAGCTCGAGGCCGAAGGGCGGCAGGAGGGGCGCGTGCAGCTTGCCCGCGGCGTCGAGCAATTTCGCCAGCGGAGTGCCGCCAGGGGCGGCGATGTTGTACGCGCCGGCAGGGCCACGCTTGGTGGCCAGGTAAAGCGCCTCAACCGAGTCATCGCGGTGGATGAGCTGCAGGGTCGGGTCGTAGCCGGCCACGGTCGGCACCAGCTCGAGGTCGAGATATCGCGCGAGCGGTTGCGGCTCGTCGGGGTTCAGGCTGTTGCTGAAACGCAGGGCGAGGATGTCGATGCCGGGATTGCGGACGGCAAAGTCCGACACGTAGGACTCGACCTCGACGATGTCTCGTACGAATTGATGCCTCGAGTTGGAGTCGAGCCTGTGGTCCTCGCGCAGGCCGGGGGGCAGGTCGAAGCGCGAGCCGTACACATGGCCGGAGGACTTCAGGATGAATCGTTTGACGGGACTGTCCTTGCCGGCGCACCCGGCCAGCAGGTTGAGCGTGCCGATGACGTTCATCTCGTGCGCGCGTCGCGGGTCCATGTCGAACGAGTCGACCCGCGTGAGCGTGTGGACGACGGTATCGATCCCCACAGCGCGCACGAGCTTTCCTATCAGTGAATGCCGGATGTCGAGCTTCAGGTAGTCGGCCCGCCCCAGGTCGTAGCGCGGTTCGCGGATGTCGATGCCGATCACCTCGGCGACGTCGGGATCCTCCACGAGGCGCTGAACCACCAGCGCGCCCCACCATCGTGCGACGCCGGTGACGAGGATTCGGCGCTTCTTGTTGGCCATTAAGACCAGTCTATCCAGCGTGGCGCGTAGGCCCGGCTACGCCGGGCCGTCTACCCAGCCTCCTTTCCCCACCATGCTTCGCGAGGAGAGACATTTCGTAAATCCCTACAGCGGGAAAGAGAGCAGCGCCGCGCGAAGCGCCGCGCGATGAGAGGGAACCGACAGGTTCCCTCTCATAAGTTCTGCCTTAGGTCCTTTTGATGACGTCGCGCTCCATCTGCGCGACGGCGCGCGTGACGACGTCGAGCAGGGGTGATTTCGCCTGGCGCAGCGCGAACTCGAGCTGCCGCAAGAGAGAGTAGAGGCTCTTCATCGCCTTGATCGCATCGCCGATGTCGACGTTGGCCGGCATCGGGATCTGGTCGAGCGGCTCGCCGGAAGACCATCGATACGCGAAGTCGATGTAGTCGTGCGAAGGCTGGCGCAGGTTGGGTTCGTCGAGATCCTTCTCCAAGTCGGCGAATCGGAAATAAAGCGAACGCACCAGCCGTGCCGTTTGCGCGATGGCCGGCGTCGGATAGCGCCGAGGGCCAGGGGGAGGGCCGCCGCGTCCCCGACCGCGTTCCCGGTCTTCGGCCGCAAGCATCACGAGCACCGCCGAGAGCTCCTCCGGCGTCAGGCCCTCCAGCCAGCCCGCCCACACGGCCTCGGCGACCAGGATCGTGTTCTCGCCGTAAACCCGCGCGGCGAAGAGGCCCTTGTCAGTCGGCCGGTTCGCCGAGAGGAATCCGGTGTCGGCGAGGATCCGGCTCAGGCGGCGCAGCTTGCGGGCGTATTCGTCCATCTGGCCGGTCGCCTCGCGCTCGCCGGCGTCGAGCTCCCTCTCCAGAGCGCGCAGCTCGCCGTATCGTCGCAGGTGCTCGCCAAAGCGCGGCGAGCGCACGACCTTGAGCTTGCGCTGTCGCTCGAGGAGACCCTTCGCTTCGATCTCGAGCTTCTGGACGAGCTTGTTGGAGTGGCCCTGGGCCCTGGTGTGGCGCCCGCGCCGTGAGCGCCTCTCGGCACCCGCGTCGCGCCGGAGCCGCTTCAGCTCGATGCGGATCGCTCGCCGCCGATCCTCGAGCTTGTAGTACTGGGCGACCTCCTGGATCGAAACTTCGGAGTCGTCCCACATGCGGCGTATGTCGTCGAGCCTCGCGCGGACATTCTCGAGCCGCTCCTGCGTACGGTCGGCTGCGAGGCGCTTTTGAAACTGCCCGAACGACCGCTCCATCAGGCCTTCTGCCTCCTCCGGCGTGTAGACCCTGAGCAGGTTGAGGGCCATGTTGTAGCTGGGCAGGAACTTCGACTCGACGACGAGCGTCGGGCCCATCGCGACCTCGTAGATGGTGCCGATCTCGATGTCGGACTCCTTGAGGATCACGCCGTGGCCGATCACATCGATGCCTCGCCGGCCGGCCCGTCCCATCAGTTGCGTCAGCTCGCCGGTGGTGAGGTTCGAGAAGCTCACGCCGTCGAATTTCGTGAATGACGAGACGACCACTCCGCGCGCCGGCATATTGATGCCAAGCGACAGCGTCTCGGTCGCAAAGACCACCTTGATCAAGCCGCGCTGGAAGAGCTCCTCGACCATCTCCTTGTGGTATGGCAGCAATCCCGCGTGATGCTCGGCGAGGCCGCGGCGCAGCAGCCTCGAGTCGACCATGCGGCGAAACAAGGATTCTTCGTCGCGATCCTTGAGCCCGAGCAGCCTCTCGGCGGCGACCCGGTCGATCGCCTCCTTCTCGGCGGCGGTCGTGAGGTCGAGGTCGTGGTACGAGCACCGCTGCAGCGCTTCGCGACAGCCACGCCGCGAGAAGATGAAATAGATCGAGGGCAGAATGTCGAGGCGCCGCAGCTCCTCGATGACCTTGAGAAGGTCGTTGGCGGGCAGCCTCGTGAACCGACCGATGCGATAGGAGGCCTCCTCTTCTTCGGCGGCCTTGGTCCACGTGCGCTGGTCGATGCCGCCGTCCTCCTTGAACAGGGGATTGAAACGGTTCTGGATGGCCAGCCACATCTTCAGCTCGACCGGCCGGACGTTGTGGAAGACGGTCTCCATGCCGCCGCGGTTCTCGGCCATCCACTCCGCGATCTCGCGATAGTTGCCGATGGTCGCCGAGAGGCCGACCAGCTTGATGGTTCTCGGCGCCTGGATGACGATCTCCTCCCAGACCGAGCCTCGCGGAAAGTCGTCGATGTAGTGGACCTCGTCGAGAACCACGTAGTTGACGAGGTCCAGTCTCTTGGGGTCCTCGTAGATGAGGTTGCGCAGGATCTCGGTCGTCATCACGACCACCGGCGCGTCGTCGTTGATGGTGTTCTCACCTGTGACCAGCCCAACCGCCCGCTCGCCATACTCTCGGACGAAGTCGTGGAACTTCTGGTTGCTCAGCGCCTTGAGCGGCGTCGTGTAGATGACCTTGGTGCCTTCGCGCAGGGCCCGAAAGATCGCGTACTCGGCCACCACCGTCTTGCCGCTGGAGGTCGGCGCGCTGACGAGGACGCCGCCGGTGCCGGCGTCCAGCTTGTCGATCGCCTCGCGCTGGAACGGATCGAGCTTGAAGGGAAGGGTGGCCTCAAAATCTTCGGCGAGGGTTTCGACGGCGTTCACAGCCGTACCAGCTCGGTCGACACATTGGTGATCCGCGCGCCGTCGCAGTGCGACTCGATGTACGAGAGCGCCGCGGCCAGGACTTCGTCGGCATGGCGGCCGTCGGCGCTGACGCAGGCAACGGCGATCTCTGCCAGCTGCCAGCGATCGCGCTCGCCCACCTCCGCAGCGGCCACCTGGAATTCAGAGCGGACGCGTTTGAGCAGCCCGCTGACCACGTGGCGTTTGCTCTTCAGGGAACCACTGTCAGGTATATGGAGAACGACCCTAAGCAAACCGACTGCAAGGGGCGATGACATCCTTCGGCTAGATTAAGAGCGTGGAGACCACGGCATCCGAGCTGCGCGAGCTCGGACGCGACCTGGTCGCCGCCTCGTATCTCAAGGGCGACTTCGTTCTGCGCTCGGGCAAACGCTCCAACCGCTACTTCGACAAGTTCCTCTTCGAAACCGATCCCGCGCTTCTCAGGCGGCTCGGCCGGCATCTCGCCCAGCTGATCCCGCCGCAGACGCAGCGTCTCGCGGCGCCTGAGCTCGGCGCCGTGCTCTTGGGTGGCGCAGTCTCCATGGAAACTGGCCTCCCCCTGGTCCTGGTGCGGAAGGAACCGAAGGGTTACGGCACCTCGAAACAGATCGAGGGCCGCTTCGAACCCGGCGAGCGGATCACGGTCGTCGAAGACGTCGTCACCACCGGCGGCGACTCGCTTCGCTCGGCGCAAGTGCTGCGCGACGCCGGCGTCGCCGTGATTCACCTCGTGGTCGTCCTCGATCGCGGCGAGGGCGGCGAGGAGAACATCCGCGCAGCGGACATCCCTTACACGCCACTTTTTCGCATCGCAGATCTCGAGCTTGACTGAGCGCGCATCGCGGACGTCGATTGTCATCGCGGGCGGCACCGTGCACACGCCCGAAGGACCGCGCGAGGTGGACGTGCATATTGCCGGCGGCGTCATCACCGCCGTCGGCAACGAGACGGCACCGCCAGGTGCACGAACAGTCGATGCGCGAGGAATGTACATCCTGCCCGGCGCGATCGACGTTCACGTGCACAGCCGCGACCCCGGCTTTCCGCAAAAGGAAGACTTCGGGACGCTGACCGCCGCCGCGGCCGCGGGTGGCGTGACCACGGTCATTGACATGCCCAACACGGTGCCCGCGGTCGATGCCGCGGGCGTCCTCGAGTCGAAAGCCGCGCTGGCGCGCAGGCAGGCGCGGGTCGACGTCGGCCTGTGGGGACTGGTTCGCTCGGGCTCGACATCGGAGGACCTGGAGGGCCTCGCGGCAGCAGGTGCGATCGGATTCAAGGCTTATCTCGGATACGCGTTCAGCCTCACGCACAAGCAGGTCCACTACTCGCCCAACCTCGACGACTTCGACCTCGAGGCACCTCCGGACTACGGGACGCTGGCGAGGCTAGCGCCTGTCATCGCTGAGCTCGGGCTACCTCTGGTCGTCCATGCCGAAGATCCCGGAATCCTGGCCGCTTTTCGACGCCCGCTCGAAACCTATGCGGACCTGCTGGCCGCAAGGCCGGCCGAGGCGGAGGCGGTGGCGGTTGCTGCCGCCGCCGAGATCGCAGGCGCCTCTGGGGTGCGACTCCACGTCGCGCATCTCTCGAGCGCGGCCGGGCTGGCTGCGGCCCAGGAGGCGATCCGCGCCGGCGCTCCGCTCAGCCTGGAGACCTGCCCGCACTACCTGTGGCTGTGTGACGAGGACTTCGCCAGGCTGGGCACCGCGATGAAGGTGTTCCCGCCCATCCGCTCGGCGGCAGACCGCAACGCGCTGCTGGAAGGCCTGGCCAAAGGGGTGATCGGCATGGTTGCTACCGACCACGCGCCCCACACCGACGAAGAGAAGGCCGCACCGTTTGCGGAGGCGCCGTCCGGCAGCCCAGGCGTCCAGACGCTCTACATCAGCTGCCTCGAGCTTGCGAAACGTCAGGGCGACGTGTGGCGCGCACCGCGCTGGGTCTCGGAGGCGCCGGCAGCGCTGGCCGGCTTGCAAGAGAGCAAAGGGACCATCGCGCCTGGCTTCGATGCGGACGTCGTCATCGTCGACCCCAACCGCGCCACCCGTGTGCGCCCGGACGCCATGCGTTCGCGTCAGCGCCACGGCGCGCTGGACGGAATGGAGTTCGGGTTTGCCGTGCGCGCGACCTACCTGCGGGGCTCACTCGTGTCGGGCGAAGGCCACCGCGTCGGACGACCGTCGGGGAGGATCCTCAGGCCGTTCAGGCGTTGACCCGACTTACCGCGCGGGTCAAACTTGGCTCAGAACGGTAGGTGCATCCACTCCCGAGGCCTCGATGAAGTTCCGGGCGCGCCATGTTGCCGCGCCAGCCTTGGTACTGGTTCTCGCGACCGCTGCAGCGTGCGGCGGCGGGAACACGGGCAACGCCACTTCGAAGGCCTCCTCCGCGCGATCCTCGCCGGCTAGCGTGACTCCCGCTGGGAAGCTCGACGGGGCCGTCACCATGCCGAACGGCTTCCCATCCGACTTTCCCGTGTACCCGGGGTCCCGCCTAACCGCCGCCAGACAGGTGCTGGCCAACGGGCAGACGACATGGGGCGTGGTGTGGGAGACGCTGGACGGCGTGGACCAGGTGCAGAACTTCTATGTGAACAAGCTGAGCGACGGTGACTGGATGCTCACTTACAACGGCTCGGGGAGCGGCACCTTCTCAGCGATCATAAGCCGCAAGAGCAACCAGAAGGATGCGGGGATCCTCACGGTGGAATCCGAGTCGAACGTGACCCACATCGCCCTCGCGCTCGGCGTGCCCGGATAGAAGTCGCGGCGGGGACAGTCGTTCCCCGGCCGGGTTAGGCTCGGGTCGGGGCTCCGCGAAAGATCGGGTTCTGCGCCAGCTCTCCCTGAAGACTCGTGGCGGGCCCGTGGCCCGGATATAGCGCGGTCGCGAGGGGCAGGCGCATCAGCTTGGTGCCGATGCTCATCATCTGCCGGCGAAGGTCTGTCTCAGGAGCCTGTTTGCCGATGCCACCGGCAAGGATGGTGTCGCCCACGAAGGCGTGATTTGCGACGACGAGGCAGATGCTTCCTGGCGTGTGGCCTGGCGTGTGCAGCACCGACAGCTTGAACTCGCCGAACTCGAGCTCATCGCCGTCGAGCAGGTAGCGGTCCGCGGAGCGAAGGAATTGCTTGGCATCAGCGGTGTGGATCGCGGTCTGGCCACCGGTCAGCTCCTTGAGCTCGTCCTTCCCGGCCACGTGCCCGGGGTGGCAGTGGGTGGCGACGATGTACTTCACCGTGAGGCCGTTCAGCTGCTCCGCGATCTTGTCGGGCGGGAGCCCAGGGTCGATAACCACCGACTCCTTGGTCGCGGCGCACGTAAGCACATAGCCATTGACGTCACGATCCAGCCTGACTTTGACGATGCCGAGCTTCGCCACACATCAGTATTTACCGGAATGGAGCGCGCTGCGGTTATCGGCTTCGCTATCGTCCTGCTGGCGATCTGCCTTTTCTGGACCTACGGCTACATCCGCAAGCGCGCGAAGAGGCCCTAGCCGGCGATCAGCTGCTTAGTCGGCGATCTCGCCCTGGATCTTGACTCGCAGCGCGTCCAGCGAGTCGAACTTGTCCAGCGCCGGCTTGGCCCGGACCCGGTCCGGATATTTGGCGGTCTGGACCGCCTCGAGCAGCAGGTCGATCTCCTCCGGGGTGAAGTGCAATGTGCGAAGGACGATCTCCTTCACCTTCTCGTGACGGTCGACGGCCTCGCGTATCACGTCGTCGGTGTCACTAACGACCTGCGGCCGCGTGGGCCGGAAAAGCTCCTCAGAACCGGCGAGTGATACACGCTTGAAAGTGGGCATTACAGTCTGTGATTCTCCATGACCCGAGCTGCCAGAGCACGATACGCCTTCGCTCCATCCGATTCCTTCGCGTACTGAAGGATCGACATACCCGCCAACGGTGTCTCCGCGAAGCGGATGGAGTCGGTGACACCAAAGTCGTACACCTTGTCGCCGTACTTTTCCTTCACTGCCGCAAGCACCTCTTGCGAATGCAGCGCGCGCGACTTGTACAGGGTCGGCAGGATTCCGATCAGCTCGAGGCGCGGGTTCAGCCTTCGTTTGACCCGCTCCATGGTGATGAGCAGCTCCTGCATTCCCTTGAGCGCCAGGAACTCAGCCTGCAGCGGGACGAGCACCTCATCAGCCGCCACCAGCGCGTTGATCACGATGAGATCGAGAGAGGGCGGGCAGTCGATGATGATGAAGTCGTATCGCTTCTGCGCGGGCTCGAGCTTGTCGCGCAGGATGCTCTCGCGCCCGATCTCGTTGATGAGCTGGTTCTCGGCGCCCGCGAGCTCGACATCTGCGGGGATGTAATGGACGCCCATCTGCGCCGCTTCCTGCACGACGTCGGTGACGGTGGTGTCGGGGTCGACCAGGAGGTGGTAGATCGTCTTCTCGAGCTCACCCGGAGGCTTCATGTAGAGGGTCAGGTGGCCCTGGGCGTCGAGGTCGATCAGGAGCACCCGCTGCCCGATCTCCGCCAACGCAGCGCCTAGGTTGACGGCGGTGGTGGTCTTGCCAACACCACCTTTCTGCATCGCGACTGCGATCGTTCGGGCCAAGAGTGCCCCGAGTCTAACCGAAGCCGGGCGAGATCGCCCAGATGGGGCGGCCTTGGAAGGCCGCACCACTATCATTGGCCGCGGTGTACGTGATCCCGCTGATCGCTGCAGTGGTCGGGGTGAGCTTTGCCGTGGTCGTTGGCCGGCAATACCTCGTGAGGCGCAAGCCTTATCAGGCGATATGGGCGCTGGCGTTGGCGATGTTCGGGGCCGCGGCTGCTTTCGAAACCATCGGCCAGCTGGCCGGCTGGTCCGAGGCTACCTATAAGGGCTACTACCTCTTCGGCGGGCTGCTCAACGTGGGCTGGCTCGGAATCGGCTCGCTAGCCATCCTGGTGACCCCCCGTATCGGCAGGGTGGCCGTAATCGTGATGGTCGTCATCTCGTTGATATCTATCGTGGCCGTGCTTGCCTCGCATACCAATTCGACCCTGCTCAAGGCGCAGGTGCCCCCGGCGGGTGCGATCGACGTCCCGGGTGTAATCCCAGCCGTCATCAACACGAGCGGTTCACTCCTCCTGGTGGGTGGGGCGGCCTGGTCGGCGTGGAAGTCCTTCCGCGGCGGAGCGCCTGGCAACCGGGTCGTCGGCCTGGCGATCCTGGCCGCCGGCGCCTTCGTTGTTGCGGGCGGTCACACGCTGGCACGAACAAAGGGCGTGTACGTCATCCAGCCGCTCAGCGAGGCCGTTGGCATCGCGGCCATGTTCACCGGTTACCTCGTCATCGAGGCACGCCGCGAGCTCGCCGCATCTAAACCGAGGACCGCATGATCATCGACATCGTCATCGTGCTGGTCCTTGTGATCGCTCTGTTCCTCGGATATCAGCGCGGTGTCATCCAACCGCTCATGGCGGAGATCTTTTTCTTCGGCACTCTCCTCGTGATCTTTCGATTCCACGATCAATACACGAACGAGATGCAGAAGCTCCTGCACCTCAGCCCCGTCTTCAGCGTGTTCGTAGCTTTGATCCTGGCGGTGATCCTGGGGGCGGTCGGCGGCGCCATCGGCGGCGCCTTCCATCGCCTCGAGGCGATTCGCGGCATCGACGGCCTGCTCGGCGTCTTCGTACACGTCGTCGTGACGGTGGTCGTGATCTACCTCGCCATTTCCGCCCTGGTCACGCTCGACAACGCGTTCGAGCCCACCCTGAAGAGCGCGAACCTGACGCTGTCTCAGGTCAACCAGCTCGAGAACTGGATCCTGTCCAACCCAATCACATCGGCGATGGTTTCCAAGCAGGACCTTCAGGCGCTCAAGAATGCCGCCAACAAATCATCGGGCGCGAGCATCGATTCGGTGGCGGGCATCCATCAGCTGCAGCAGATCTACGTCGACTTCCTGCAGCCCCAGCTGCACAGCTCGAGGGTCGTACCGATCATCCTTTCGATCGGCTCCCATATTCCGGTCATCGGCCACGTCGGGCCGAGCGACCTGAAGCCGCTTCCGAAGGTGTCGCCCTCCCCGACGCCGAAGCCGAGTCCCTCGCCAAGCCCGACGAAGCATTAGCGCCGGCACCCATATGGTCGACCTCGCGCTGACATCCGACCAGCAGCAGCTCGTGGACACGGTGCGCGATTTTTGCGCGCGCGAGTTCGCGCCCACGATCGCGGCGAACGACCGCGAAGGTCATCACGATCCCAAGATCTTCGCCAAGCTCGCTTCGATCGGGCTGCCCGGAGTTTGCTTTCCGCAGCGTTACGGCGGCCACGGCCTCGATTACCTGTCCCTGGGACTGGTCTGTGAAGAGCTCGAATACGTCGACACCGTCTACCGAACGGTCCTCTCAGTGCATGTCGGCCTGGTCGGCATGGGCCTGTACACCTGGGCCGACGAGGACCAGAAGCAGCGCTGGCTCGTGCCGATGGCTTCAGGCCAGAAGCTTGCGTGCTATGGGCTGACCGAACCGAACGCAGGCTCCGACGTGGCCTCGATGCAGTCGACCGCGCGCCGGTCGGGCGACGGTTACCTGCTCAACGGTCAGAAGGTATGGGTCTCCGATGCCGACACCGCCGATTTCTTTCTCGTGTTCGCCAAGACGGATCCGAAAGCCGGGTCAAGCGGCGTCACCGCCTTCATGCTCGACCGCGCCAGGGCCGGCAAGGCGCTGCGCACCGAACCGATCACGGATCGGTTGGGCATCCGAGCCGGCGATGTCGGCTCGATCTTCATGACGGACGTGGAGGTGCCTGAAAGCGATCGCATCGGCGATGAGGGCGACGGTTTCAAAATCGCGATGAGCTGTCTTGACAACGGGAGATTCACCGTCGCGGCCGGAGCGACGGGCACCGTTCGTGCCTGCCTCGACGCCTCGGTCAAGTACGCCCGGGAACGCAAGACTTTCGGCCAGGAGATCGGCCGGTACCAGCTCGTGCAGCAGATGATCGCCCGCATGGCGCGCGACTACGAGATCTGCCGGCTGCTCTACTTCAAGGTGGGCTGGATGAAGAACAAGGGCCTGCGGCACACGCGCGACGTGTCGATGGCCAAGCAGTACGCGACCGACGCTGCCTTCAATGCCGCCCATGACGCCATCGAGGTGCACGGCGCATACGGATATTCGGCCGAGTATCCAGTCGAGCGCTTTCTACGCAATGCCCGCGCGCCGATCATCTATGAGGGCACGCGCGAGATCCACACGGTGCTGCAAGGCGAGTACGCGCTCGGCTATCGTGAAGATCGACCCGTCAAGAAGTCGCTCCCGCCTTACGAACCCGATTGATGGCGGTGGCCGTTCGCAGGTCGGCGTCCCGACTGAACCATCTCGACTTCGCCCTTCTGTCTGTTTACTGGGTCGCGATCGGCTATCTGTGGACGAGCCTCGGAGGCCTGATCCTGCCGGACCTCGTAGCGAACCTGGTGGGCAACGCCCACAAGGGCGTGGCGCTCGGCGTGCTCGAGGGAGTGGGGTCGCTGATGGCCGTCTTCTGGCAGCCGCTCGCGGGCGCTTACTCGGACCGGACCCACACGCGCTTCGGGCGGCGCCGGCCCTTCATCTTCGCGGGCACGGTCGGCGACGTCATCTTCTTGATCGGGATCGCGCTGTCAGGCACCTACTGGCTGGTGCTGATCTTTTACTTCCTCTTGCAGACGGCCTCGAACACTGCCCAGGGCCCGTACCAGGGGCTGCTGCCGGACGTCGTGCCGGAAGAACAACGTGGGACCGCGTCGGGCTACTACGGCCTCTCCAACGTCATCGGCCTTCTCGCCGGCACGGTGGGTGCGGGTTACATCCTTTCTCACTTCGGCCGCACCACCGCCCTCCTCAGCATCTGTCTTTTGCTGTTGGCCACGATGCTGCCTACCGTCTTGCTCATCCCGGACCGCGCCGAGACGACAAGCAGCCCATTCAAAAATGTCTGGCAGGTGGTGACCACCACGTTTTCGCGCCCGCTCCGCTACCCGAACTTCCTTTGGTTGATGGCGTCGCGCCTGCTGATACTCATGGGCCTAGTCGGGTTGCAGAGCTTCATCCTCTATTACTTCAGTGACGTCTTCTTTCACGGCCGCGTCGACGCGGCGGTCCGAGCCGCATACACGCTTCAGGGACTGGTCATCGTGTCCGCGCTCATCATCGCCCTGCCTGCGGCGAGAAGCTCGGATCGTTTCGGCCGCCGGCCGCTCATCCTCGTCGGCGGCTTGCTTGGGGCTGCGGGCGTGCTCTTGCTCGTTTTCAGCCACTACGAGCTGCTGCCGGCCTCGGTCCTACACCCGATTGCCCACGCCCTCCACGTGCCACGCCTGGCAGCGCAAGCAACGCTTGTTGGGGTCTTGATCGGGATCGGCTACGGGCTCTTCTTCTCAGTGGACTGGGCGTTCATCCAGGACATCATTCCCGCCGATGAAGCCGGCCTTTTCATGGGCTTCAGCAACATCGCGACGGCGGGCTCGGGCGTCATCGCGCGATTCGTGGGTGGATTTCTGCTCGAATTCAACAACGGCCCCCACCTGCTCGGCCTTCCGGGCGGGTACCCGGTGATCTTCACGGTGTTCTTCATCTGGCTGCTGGTGGGCGGCCTCCTCATCCTGAAAGTGCCGGAGATGCGCAAAACATGACGGAGATGAATCTCGCTGGACTCCGGCCCTGGGGTGGCCTTGCCGGCAATCCTTTGAACGCCGCCGACATCGTCATCGCCGGCATCCCATACGACGGCTCCGCCGTGTACCGAAAAGGCGCGGCTTTGGCGCCGATGCGCATCCGTGATCTCTCCGCTGTGATGCCACCGGTGACCGAGGATGGACGCCCGCTCGACGGGCTCAAGGTGCACGACCTGGGCGACCTGGACGCGGGTGCGGAGATAGAGTCGGGATGGTCGAAGGTGGCCGAAAGCCTCGCTGCCGTTCCATCCTCCGCGCTCCTGACCGTCTTGGGCGGCGACCACTGCACCGCCATCGCCACGCTGGCCGCCCAGGCTCGGCGCCATCCGGACCTCGCCGTGCTGTGGGTGGACGCACACCCGGACCTCTGCGAATTCTCTCGGGGTGGAAAGTGGACGTGTGGCTGTGCGATGCGCAGGGCGCTTGAGATCTCCAGCATCGGCCCGGCTCGCGTTGTGATCGCAGGCGGGCGTGACTACGACCCCGAAGAGCTCGAATTCATCCGCGCGCGGGGCATGCTGCTCGTGTCGGCATCGGAGCTGGCCGGAGACAGCGGCTCGGCGCGCATGGTCGCGGACGCTCTGGAGGGAAAGAGCCTGCACGTCTCATTCGACATCGATGTCCTCGACCCCGCCTTCGCGCCTGGGACCGAGATCCCGTCCGGGGGCGGCCTGTCGACACGGCAGGCCCTGGATTTCCTTCGCATCGCCACGGCGGGCTCGAAGCTGGTCGGCATCGACATGGTGGAGGTTTCGCCACCGTTCGATCACGGGGACATCACGACGCTTGCGGCCCTCAAGATGATCTTTGAGTTCTGGGGACTCTTCTGGCATGGAAAGCGCTGACGTAGTCATCGTCGGCGGCGGCATCATGGGCTGCGCGCTCGCGTACCAGCTCAGCAAACGGAACGTGGATGTGCTCCTGCTCGAGCGAGAGATGCTGGGCTCACAGTCGACGGGCAAGTGTGCTGGTGGTGTGCGCCAGCAGTTCTCGTCCGAGGGGAACGTGCGCCTTCAGCAGAGATCGGTGGCGATGCTCGAGCACTTCGAGGAGGAGACCGGCCATCCCGCCGACTTCCGGCAGATCGGCTACTTGTTCCTCCTCACCCAGCCGCAGCAGGTGGAGGACTTCCGCCACAACATGGAGGTGTGGCACCGCGTCGGCCTGGCCGAGGCGCGCTGGGTCGATGCGGCCGAGGCTGCGCGGATGGTGCCGATTCTCAACGTCGAAGACGTTCTGGGTTGCACCTTCTGTCCAAGCGACGGCATCGCCAGCCCCGCAGACGTGACTTCCGGTTACGCGGCGGCCGCCCGGCGACACGGAGCGAGGTTGAAGGAAGGCGTGGCGGCGACGGGGATCGACGTCGCGTCAGGTCGCGTGCAAGGCGTTCGGACGACGGCCGGCGACATCGCGACGCGGCTGGTGTTCAGCTGCGCCGGGGCGTGGTCGGCGTCCATTGGTCGCATGGCGGGCCTCGAGATTCCGATCCTGCCGTACCGGCGGCACATCGCCGTCACCGGATCGTTCCCAGCCGTGCCTCGCGACAACCCGATGACCGTTGATTTCCAGACCTCGCTGTATTTCCATCCCGAGGGAGACGGCGTCCTCATCGGCATGAGCGATCGCGAGGAGCCGCCGGGATTCGTCACCGACGTCAATTGGGAATTCCTCGAGAAGATGTTCGCCCAGGCCGCTCGCCGGGCTCCCGCCCTCTCCGCCGCCGGGGTCAAGACGGCCTGGGCCGGACTGTACGAGGTGACGCCCGACCACCAGGCGATCCTGGGGCCGATCCCTGAGGTTGAGGGATTTTGGTGTGCGGCCGGCTTCAGCGGCCACGGCTTCATGCAAGCTCCGGCGGCGGCGCTGTTCCTCGCCCAGATGCTGCTCGATCACACGTCCGAGGTCGACATCTCCTCATTCGCGTTCGAACGTTTCGCGCGGGGCTCGTTGGTCAAGGAAAGAAACGTCATCTAGCGCTTTAGAAGGAGCGCGACGACCACGAGCCCCAGGCCTCCCAGCAGCAGTATCCCCGAGCATCCGATCTGCACCACGGTGTAGACGACTCCGCCGGTGGCGCCATACGTGTGCGCGATCTCGGCCCGCCGTTGCCGCCGGCGAATCGCGGCCACGATCCCGCCGGCACCCAGGACCATGGCGAAAAGTCCGAGCGCGATCCCGCCGGCTGCCTGCCCGCTCACCGGAGTCCAGTATGCCCTCCGTTAGCATGTGCACCCGATGGCCAGGGTTCTACTGCTCGGCTCGACCGGTTTTTTCGGACGAGCTGTCGCCCACAAGCTGATCGACGCCGGGCATCAGGTCCGGGTGCTCGTCCGCGACCCGATGAAGGCGGCGGCCTTCAAGGCGAGGGGTGCTCAGCTGATGGTCGGGGACGCCCTCAACCCCGCGGCAATGACACAGGCTGCGCAGGGCACCGAGCACATCATCAGCCTGGTCGCGGTCAGGCGAAACCGGCCGCAATCATTCCTCGAGGTCAACGTCGACGGCCCGCGGATCATGGCCGAGGCGGCCAAGGCCGCGGGGGCGCGATCGGTAGTCCTCGTGAGTGCGATCGGCGCCCGCCTCGACCCCAAATTCAAGTACTTCACGTCGCGATGGATGGGCGAGCAGGAACTGGCCAAGACCGGCGTAGCCGGTACCATCCTCCGCTTCTCCTTCGTGATCGCCGAGGATGGCGGAATCCTCGACGATTTCCAGCGTGCCGCCAACTTCGGCCCGTTCCTCATCATCCCTGGCGACGGCCAGACCCAGCTGCAACCGATTCTTCGAGAGGATGCGGCGCGCTGTGTTGTCGAGGCGATCAGCAAGCCCGAGCTGTTGGGAAAGATCGTCGAGCTGGGCGGCCCGGAGGTTTTGACGTACGAGAAGCTGTTCGACTGGTTCATCCAGGGTTACGGGATTCGCAAGCCGAAGCTGAAGCTGCCCGCGGGTTTCCTGGTTCCCGGTGCCGCGGTGATGGAGACGCTGTTCAAGGATCCCGTCGTCACGCCTGATGAGATCAACATGATCCAGGTCAACAACCTTGCTGAAGGCATCGACTCGGTCAGCACTCGATTTGGCTGGCGTCCAACCGCGCCCAGCACCTGGGTGCCGGTGCATTGGAAGAAAGCGCCCACACACAAGAAGTAGGCACCCGCGTCAGGGCGTTCTTCGGGCTGCCGCTGCCCGAACCGCAGCGCGCGGCCATGGCCGAGTTTCTGAGCGGGTGCGCGGCGTCTGCCCCCGGCTTTCGCTGGACTCCGGGGTCAAACCTGCACCTGACCATCCGTTTCATCGGCCAGGCCGACGTCGCCGTCGTCGACGCCATCGCCGATCGCCTCGGTCGGGCGTCGAGTCCGGCATTCGACGTCGAGCTCGGCGAGCTGGGCACATTCAAGCGCGGGCGTCTGGTGAGGGTGGTCTGGCGAGGTCTCGTATTGGGCTCGGAGGACGTCACCGCGCTCGCCCGCCGGGTGGACGCCGAATGCGTCGCCGCCGGCTTTGCGACCGAGAAGCGTCCGTTCCAGGCCCACCTGACCCTCGCCCGCGCGCGAGCCAGGGCAGGGGCGCCGCTCCCACCACTGGGCCGGCTGCCTCGGCCCGGACCCTGGCGCGTCAACGAGCTCGTGCTGTACCAGAGCCGGCTCGGCCGGGCGGGCGCCGTCTACGAGCCGCTACGCGTCCTTGAGCTCGATTGACTCGAGGCCGGCCTGCGCGCACTCGAGGTCCTGCTCCGGCCGGCCGCCGCTGACGCCCACGGCGCCCTGTACTTTCCCATCGCGACGGATCAACACCGAGCCCAGGCCTGGCACCATCGGCACGCGCACGAGGCGGTCGGCAACACCGAAGAATCCAGGGCGGTCTTTGGCCAGCTCGGCGAGACTCGCGCCGTCGCGGTGGAGCATTGCCGCTCCGACTGCTTTGGCTTCAGCGATCTGTGGACCGAGCGGCGGCGCGCCGTCCATGCGGGCGAGGGTGATGAGCAAGCCGCCTTCGTCGACGACAGCGACCGTGACGCGGATACCGAGCTCTCCCGCTTTGGCCTGGGCGCGGGCCACGACCTTGTTGGCGTCTGCGAGGTCCAGTGGCATTTGAAGGACACTTAGTCTCGCATGGAGCTCACAGACCGGGTTGCGATCGTCACAGGCGGGGGCACGGGCATCGGCCGCGCCGTCTGCCTCCGGCTCGCGCACGCAGGCGCGGCGGCCGTGGTCGTGAACTACTCGCGCTCGGAGGACGGCGCCAACGCGACCGCTCGCGACATCGAATCGCTCGGCCCCAAGGCGGTCACACATCGTGCCGACGTCGCCTCGGAGCCGCAGGTCATCGCAATGATCGATGAAACGATGAGCCGGTTCGGTCGTCTCGACGTTCTCGTCAACAACGCCGGCACGACCCATTTCATCCCGCATGCCAACCTGGACGCCCTCACGGACGACGTCTGGAACGAGATCCTGAGCGTGAACTTGAAGGGCACGTTCTTCTGCTGCCGCGCGGCGGCGCCTCACCTGCGGCAGACCAAAGGCGTGATCGTCAGCGTCGCTTCCGTCGCCGGATATCGCGCCGCGGGCTCGTCGATTGCCTATGGCGTGTCGAAGGCTGGGGTTCTGCAGCTGACGCGCGCGCTGGCGCTCGCGCTGGCTCCGGATGTGCGCGTCAACTCGGTGTCACCGGGGCTGGTCTCGAGCCCGTGGTTTCGCAAGCGGTTTGGTGAGGACGCAGCCGCGGCGCTGGAATCCTCGACCGCGGAGCGCACGCCGCTTAAGGCGGTCGCCACGCCGGACCACGTGGCCCAGGCGGTGATGGCGCTGGTCGAGAACGACAGTGTCACGGGCCAGGACATCGTCGTCGACGGCGGTCGAATGGTCGACTACGTCTAGGTAGTCCGGATCGCCCCACCCGTCGGTGCCCTGCGGGCAGCGACGACCTCCCCACATGGTGGGGAGGCCAGGCGGGCGGCGACGACCTCCCCACATGGTGGGGAGGCCAGGCTACTCAAGGTGGCTTGGCGGCGAACTGACTTTCGGGCTTGCGCCGATCTTGAGTCAGCCTTACTGTTTGCAACGGCCCCGAGGGAAACGTTCGAGAGGGCAGGAACAGGTCGCAAGACCGGTACCAGCTCTCGAGAGGCGATCCGTCGGGGTCATTTCTTTTTCCGGCCAAAACGCAATCCGCTCATGGCACCCAGCGTTAGGCTCTAGCGCCATGAAGGTTGCGCAGCGTCCAGCCAGGCGGCGCGATGACGCACGGGCGGCGGTCGAGGTGTCGATTGTCATGCCCTGCCTCAACGAGGTCGAGACGCTGGCCGCGTGCATCGCCAAGGCGCGGGAGGCGATCGAGAGGGGCGGGTACTCCGCCGAGATCATCGTCGCCGACAACGGCAGCAGCGACGGCTCGCAGCTGATCGCGCGCGAGCTGGGCGCGAGGGT
>VBHB01000033.1 GCA_005880315.1 Chloroflexota bacterium
TCTACGGACCGCGGTCACACCGGCAGGCCGGGATCTAGTGGCTTGGCGAGGGCAGAGGTGAAGGGCTCGCCAGTACCGGACCGGTCCCAGGGTCGGGCGGCGGGATGATGTTGATCGGCGTCGGGCTGGGGCTGGGCGGGTTGTCACCGGGGAGCCGCGAGATGCTCCTGGTGTCGCTCAAATACCAGCTGTTGTTGGGGCCGGCCACCACGTCTGAGGGCGCCGTGTACCAGCGGTTGCCGGGTATCGGGCCAAGCACGGTCGCGAGGAACGAGTGGAAACCAGGCGTCGCGACGAAGACACCGTCTGAGCCCTGGACCATCGTGTGGTGGATGTCGAGGATGTCGCCGATCCAGATCGCCGCCGCCAGGTCGGGGGTGAATCCGACGGTAGAAGCGTCTTTGAAGTCGTCGGAGGTGCCGGTCTTCGCCGCCACGATTCGGTCTTTGAAGTGCAGCGGGCTGTTGTAGCCGAAGATCTTCGCGCGGTTGTTATCGTCAGACATGATCTGGGCCATGATGAAGGCGACGCCCGGGTCGATGGCCTGGCGCGCGCGCTGGTCGGCGTGCGTCTGGTACAGCAGCTGACCGTGTGAATCGGTCACCTGAAGGATCGCTTCCGGTGTGTGGTACACACCCATGTCCGCGAGCGTCGCCATGCCTCCAACGTGCTCGAGCAGAGTGATCGGGTAGCCACCGAGCGTCACGCTGGGTCCGTAGGTGTCGGCCGCAGCATTCGTGTTGTAGCTTCCGTCCGCATTGATGTAGCGGGGCTGCACGCCGATGTTGCGCATGAAGGACAACACCGCGGGTACGCCGATCGACAGCTCGACCTTGACCGCGCAGATGTTGAGTGAGTTGCCCATCGCTTGCTTCAGCGGGAGCACGCCATGGGATCTCTTGTCGTAGTTGTAGAACTGGGTCGTGCTGTACGCGTCCTTGTACACGAGCGGGCTCGGGCCGTCATAGACCGGCGTGTCGACAGTCGCGGCGCGAGCGTTGATCACCGCGGCGTAGGTGTAAGGCTTCACCGAAGAGCCGACGTTGCGGGGTGTCGTCGTCCAGTTGAACTGTCCACCCTGGGCGTTGTAGTCGGGAGATCCGACCATCACGATGATCTCGCCGTTCTGCGGGTTCTCCGCGATGAGGCCTGAGGAGAGCTTTCCCTTCGGGTCGCACGATGGAGGCGCGAGGCAGTGGGCGAGGTTGGCCCTGACGACGTTCTCGCCGATCGTCTGCCACTCCAGGTTCAAGGTGGTCTTGACGTTCAGCTGCTGGATGCCCGGCTTGAACCCGAGCTGTCGCAGCTCCTCGAGGACGAAGTCGACGAAGTGCGGCGCGAGGAAGTGGTTGATGGGCGCCTGGTAAACGAGCTTCTCAGCCAGCGCGGCGTCCATCTGGTCCTGCGTGATGTAGTTCTGGCGGACCATCGCCTGCAAGACTTCCGTCTGGCGCAGCGTCGCAGCCTCCGGGTGGAGCACGGGGTTCCACTCGGTGGGCGCCTGGGGCAGGCCGGCCAGGACTGCCGCCTGCGCAAGGTCTAGCTTGGATGCCGGGATGTGGAAGTAACTTTGAGCAGCGGCCTCTATCCCGTAGGACTGCGATCCATAGAAGCTCTTGTTCAGATAGAGCTCCATGATCTGGTCCTTCGAGTAGGCCTGGCTTAGCTCGTAAGCCAGAGCCACCTCTTTGACCTTTCGCGAGTAGGTCTGGTCCGGCGTCAAGAACTGCTGCTTGGCAAGCTGCTGCGTGATCGTGCTGCCACCGGCAACGATGTGGCCGGCGCGGATGTCGTCGAAGATGGCGCGGATGATGCCCTGGATATCGAAGCCGGGGTTCGTATAAAAGCCCTTGTCCTCGATGGCGACCGTCGCCTGGATCATGACTGGCGCAACGCCCTTGAGCTTGACGGCCAGGCGGTGATCGCCGTGGTTCCCGACGTCGGCGAGGATCGTGCCGCTGCGATCGGTGACCAGCGTGTCTCCTGCGAACGCCGAGCTGTCCAGGCCCTGGATCGAGGGCAGGCTGTCGAAGAAGGTCTGCGCGTACGCATCGACCGCGAACCCGACCACAAGGAAGATGGCGACGAACACACCCAACCCGCGCAGCAGGGTGGTGCGCCGAATCCGCTGCCCGATCGGAGACCAGGCTGCGTGGACCCGCGCCCGAGGGCGATGGCCCCCCTTCGTTTTGATCTTGCGAGGTACGTTTCGAGCCATGAGGGGGAGCGCGTAGATTCTACGGTTTCCCGTTTTACCCCAACGCGGCTGGGGGAGCGGCGGTTACGGAGCCTCGGGCTCTCTAATCCGGGCGAAAACCTCGTCCGCCGCCACCAGCCGCTCCTGGCGGGTACCGGGGAAGTGCACCCGGACGCCCGGCCGGCCGGGACTGCCCAGCTCCCAACCCGCGTCGTAGAGGCGGGCCGCGACCGACAGGTCGGCGGCCTGAGCGGCCCGCACCCCGTCGGTGAAGGAGAGGCTCTGGGCGCGGGCTCCTGGGTACCCGAGGCGCACCTCGCCCCCCGTCTTCAAGTTGAACGCGTAGTTATCCAGCGAACCAGACGTGCTGCCGGCGACCAGCTCCGCGACGGTCGGGAACCTGCCCTCGCGCATGGCAGACTTCAGGTCGGCCCTCGACTCGCGATGCGAGAGACGATCCCTGCGCCTGCGCTCGGTCAAGAGGACGTCGCGCTCCCCTCGCAGAGCGATGAGCTGCTGCTCGACCGGCCGCATTCGTTCTCGCACATCGGCGACGCGGCGTTCGAGCTCGGCGGAGTCGATCGAGGCGAGGTCGTCGGCCACGGCTCGAACGTTACCCGCGTTCGTGGCTCGCGCGCCGGTTGCGAAATCCGAAGTAGAGGCCGAGGTCGTACGCGATCTTCAATCCCCCCGCCGCGAAGAACGGAACCCCGAACGCAGCGGCGCCGATCGCCGATCCGGCGAGGGCGGGCCCGAACGATTGGGCGACGCCGCGCACCGCGCCTGTCGTCGCCACCGCACCCGCACGCTCGGCCGGCGGGACGATCGAGACGACGTAGGCCTGGCGCGCCGGCACGTCCATCTGGGACAGCGTGAAGCGGGCTAGCAGCAGCCCGACTGCCCACGGAAGGGTGGGGCTGAATGGAACCAGGAGAAGAAGGATGTTGCTGGGCAGGTGCGTGAACACCATCGTGTTGATCAGGCCGATGCGGTTGGCGAGTCGCCCGGAGACTTCGTAGGACAGCGACTGCAGCACAGCCACGGCCGCGAAGACGGGCCCCAGCAGCGAAGCCCCGACTCCGAAACGCGCGTGGAGCCAGTACGCGATGACGGCGTTGGCGACGAATCCCCCGCCGAGCGAATCGAGCGCGAACAGCGCCGCGAGCCCAACGAGCGGCTTGAGCTTCCCGAACGCGGGCGCGCCGGCCTCATGCTCGACGCCGCGAGACATCAGTAGAGGCAATCCCGCGGTGGCGACGCCAATGGCCGCGTACATAAGGAAGAAGGACCTGATGGCGGCAGGGTTTGCCGCCAGGGTCGCGGCCAGCCCGCCGGCCGCGTTCAGCAAGCCCCCGGTCAGCGAGTATCGCCCGAACGCGATGTTGAGCTTAGATGGATGGGCGGTTTCGGCGAGAACCGCCTGCTCGACCGAAGCGAACGGGCCCAGGTCGATGCTTGCAACGCCCAGCATCCCAGTCAGCCCTGCCAGAACCAGCAAAAACGGCTGCGTCGCGAATGCCACATCCAGGCCGGTCAGCGCCATCAGGATTCCGGCCGCGGCCAGGACGGCGCGACGGCCCCAGCGGGCAGACGCCCAGGCGCTGGCCAATCCCGATAGCGAGGCTGCCGCAAGTCCGATGCCGAGAGTCAGGCCGATCAGGAATGGCGAAAGGCCGCGGCGCTCGAGCAACAGCCCGATGAGCACCGCCGAGAATCCAAACCCGAATGCGCGCAGCCCCCGCGCCGCAAGCAACAGGACACGATCCACCCGGCGAGCGGCCTACGTTCTGCGGCGACCGAGGATGATGCCGCCTGCGAAAGCGAGCAGCACGACGACCACGAGAATTGCGATGAGCGCGTTGGACCCCGAGCCCGACGTTGCCGATCTGGCTGGAGTCGCTTTCTGAATTACGCTCGGCGAACTCGGCGTTGCGTTGTGTGTGAAGACGACGTGTCCCTCGCCATGGGCCGTGGTCGGAGCCGAGACGACCGGGATCACGATGCACGACGCCGCGCACCGCACCGCGACCATCGTGGCACCGCCCTCGGTCGCGACCAGCAGATCCCCGTCGCGCACGCCGGCGGCGGAGAGGTCGGTCGACGACAGGCGAAGAATCGCGTCGGTGCCTGGATGCGGGTTGCCGGGCGTCTTGCGGTCGGCCAGGTACGCCGCACCGCCGCTGGTCATGAAACCTGAGGGGACGAACCCCACGCTCTCGACGCCGATGTCGCCGCCAGTCGGCAGCGATGGTCTCGTGACCACGCTGACGGTGCCGTCTGGGGCGATCGCGTAGATACGGCCGCTCAATTCGTCTGGGGCGATCAGGTCTCCACCGAATGAGCCAAAGCTGCTCGGGGCGACCGCCAGGCCACCTTCCAGGACGGGTGCCGATTTGGTGATCACCTGGACGTTGCCGCTGCAGTCGATCGCCACCACCACGGTCTTGCCTCCACTCGGCCCGGTCGCCAGCAGGCGGTGGTCGAATCCGCCGGTGGTGTCGAATGCGATGCCGTTGAGTGAGGTGACACCGATGACGTTGGCAAAGCTGCCGGTGTTCTGGCCCGGAGCATCTACACGCTCTATGCCAATCGGAACGTGCAAGCGCAGAAGGAAAGTGTCATCGCGATTGAAGTCGCAACCGGCCGCGCTGACGCGCGCACCGGGCGACACCGCCAGGTAGGCCTCGGCGCCAGGGTCCTCGTGATAGCCGCCAACTCCTCGCGCGAACGGGCTCGAGGTTCCGGCCGGGTCCGCAAGGTACAGGTTGGCGGAGCCGGCCACCTCGAGCGTGCCATCGCTGCGAGGTCCCCCCAGGTCGAAGACGCCCGGCACCGTCTGCCAGCTCTGCCATGCCGGGTCTGCCCCTGCGCCCGCAACTGCGGGCGTGAGAGCGAGGTTCGCGGCCGCAATCGCCGCCATCAGCCACAGCATCGCCGCGAGGGTACGCTGCCCGCGGGAGTATTTTCAACGACCATGTTGAAAAACTCGTACAATCGCCTTGTGGACTCCAGGCGCGAGACCATCCTCGCCTTCCTCAAGATTCGCGGCCACGCCTCGCTGGGCGAGGTTGCGGCTCATCTCGAGATCTCCAAGCAGGCCGCCCTTCGCCACATGGAGGCGCTCGAGGCGGACGCTCTGGCGACTGTAGCGCCCGCCGAGGAGCATCGCCGCGGTCGGCCGGAGAACGTCTACAAGCTCACGCCTGCCGCGCACGCGCATTTTCCAAATGCCCACCGCGAGCTTGCCGGCGACCTGGTCGAGTTCCTGTCCGAGGAACAGCTGAAGCGCTTCTTCGAGCGCCGCACCGCGCGCCTCGAGGCCGAATATGCCCCACGACTGGCGGGACTAGACTTTGAAGGTCGCGTCCGCGAGCTGGCCAAGCTCGCCACCGAGCACGGCCACATGGCCGAGGTGGTCGACCTGCCGAACGGCCGCCTCGCGATCCGCCACTGCAACTGCCCCATCCAGGACGTCGCCGCCCGCACGGGGCTGCCCTGCGTGAACGAGCAGCAGATGTACGAGCGGCTGCTGGGTTCGCCGGTGACCAGGTCCACATGGATGCGCGAGGCGGCGAACGACTGCACATATGAAATCAAGGAAGGGAAGTAGAGAGTTGGCTGATTTCGAGATCAAAGACCTGCGCGCCAGCGTCGAAGGCAAGGAGATCCTCAAGGGCGTCACGCTCGCCATCAACAAGGGCGAGGTGCATGCGGTGATGGGCCCCAACGGTTCGGGCAAGTCGACGCTGTCGCACACCCTGATGGGCCACCCGGGCTACACGGTCGATGGCGGCGAGGTGATCTTCAAGGGCCAGAACGTCCTCGCGCTGGAGCCCGACGAGCGGGCGCGCCTTGGAATGTTCCTTGCTCTCCAGTACCCGGTGGTCGTGCCCGGCATCTCGATGACCAACTTCCTGCGCACGGCGCTCAACGCCAAGCGTGGCTACGACGGCAAGGACAAGTCCAAGCAGGTCACGCCGAAGGAGTTCCGTTCGCTGCTGAAGAGCGAGCTCGAAGTGCTGCACATGGACGACTCGTTCCTGCCGCGTTACATCAACGACGGTTTCTCCGGTGGCGAGAAGAAGCGCGCGGAGATCCTGCAAATGGCGATCCTCAAGCCGGAGATCGCGATCCTCGATGAGACGGATTCCGGCCTCGACATCGACTCGATCAAGTTCGTCGCCGACGCGGTGAACCGCATGCGCGGTCCGGATCTCGGCGTGCTGATCATCACCCACTACACCCGCATCCTTCAATTCATCAAGCCCGACTTCGTGCACGTGCTGGTGGATGGGAAATTTGTCTTGTCGGGCGGACCTGAGATCGCAGACAGGCTGGAGAAGACCGGTTATTCGGAATGGGCGGAGGCAGACGAGCCTGCCGTCCTCAAGCCAGAGGAGGTTGCTTGATGGCGACGGTACCTAAAGTCGACGTCGGCACCGATTACAAGGAGAAGTACGGCTTCTTCGTCCCCGAGGAGTACGTCTTCAAGGCCAAGCGGGGCCTGAACCCGGAGATCGTCAAAGAGATCTCGTGGATGAAGCAGGAGCCCGAGTGGATGACGAAGATGCGTCTCCGCTCGCTCGAGATCTTCCGCAAGAAGCCGATGCCCACGTGGGGCGCCGACCTCTCCGTGATCGACTTCGAGAACATCTTTTATTACCTCAAGGCATCGGACAAGCAGTCGAAGACGTGGGAAGAGCTGCCGCCCGACATCAAGGCCACGTACGACCGGCTGGGCGTGCCCGAGGCCGAGCGCAAGTTCCTGGCCGGCGTCTCCGCGCAGTACGAGTCGGAGGTCGTCTACCACTCCCTGCAGAAAGAGCTCACCGCAAAGGGCGTCATCTTCACCGACACCGATTCGGCGCTGCGCGACCACCCTGAGCTGTTCAAGGAGTACTTCGGAACGGTGATCCCGCCCGCGGACAACAAGTTCGCCGCGTTGAACACCGCGGTGTGGTCCGGCGGCTCGTTCATCTACGTGCCCAAGGGGGTTCGGGTGGACATCCCCCTGCAGGCCTACTTCCGCATCAACGCGGAGAACATGGGCCAGTTCGAGCGGACGCTGATCATCTGCGACGAAGGCTCGTTCGTGCACTACATCGAAGGCTGCACGGCGCCGATCTACACGACCGACTCGCTGCACTCGGCGGTGGTCGAGATCATCGTCAAGAAGGACGCTCGCTGCCGGTACACGACGATCCAGAACTGGTCGACCAACGTCTTCAACCTGGTCACCAAGCGCGCGATGGCATACGCCGACGCGACCATGGAGTGGGTCGACGGCAACCTCGGATCGCAGATTACGATGAAGTACCCCTCCGTCTATTTGATGGAGCCTGGGGCCAAGGGCGACGTGCTCTCGGTTGCGTTCGCCGGCAAGGGCCAGCACCAGGACGCGGGCGGCAAGATGATCCACGTCGCGCCGAACACGACGTCGACCATCACGTCGAAATCGATCTCCAAGGCCGGCGGCCGGACCTCGTATCGCGGGCACATCAAGATGTATCCCGACGCCAAGAACAGCAAGTCGTTCGTGAAGTGCGACGCGCTGCTGCTCGACGATGAGTCTCGCTCCGACACGTACCCGTACAACGACGTCGATGCCGAGAACGTGACCCTCGGCCACGAGGCGACGGTGAGCAAGGTGTCGGACGAGCAGCTCTTCTACCTGATGAGCCGCGGAATCACGCGCAGCGAGGCCGAGACCATGATCGTCAACGGCTTCATCGAGCCGTTTACCAAGGAGCTTCCTCTCGAGTACGCGGTGGAGCTGAACCGCCTCATCCAGCTCGAGATGGAGGGCTCCGTAGGCTGACCGTGGGATTCACCCTTCAAGGCGTGGAGGAGATCGCCTCGCTCCACGGCGAACCCGACTGGCTGCTCGAGCGCCGGCGCAATGCGTTCGACGTATTCGAGCGCCTGCCCATGCCCAGCCGCATCGACGAGGAGTGGCGCCGCACCGACGTCAGCGGGCTCGACATGGCGAAGTTCTCGGAGTTCGAGCACCGAAACGGCGCCGGTCCGGCTGAGGCCCTCGAGGGCGTGGCCGGGACCGTCACCATGCGGGGCTCGGAGATCGAGGCGGTGCGCCTCGACCCCGAGCTGGCCGGCGCGGGCGTCGTCCTCGAGCCCATCAGCGTCGCGGCCAAGACCCATCCCGAATTGCTCGAGACGCTGCTTTTCACCCAGGTGCGCGCGGAGCGCGACCGGTTCGCCGCCCTTCACGCCGCCTTCTTCGCCGACGGCACCTTCCTTTACGTGCCGGACGGCGTGGTAATCGACAAGCCGATCGTCGGCCAGGTCTTCTCAGCCGAGGGCGGCACCGCCGTCCTGCCGCACACGCTGATCGTCGCCGGCCGTGGGTCGCGCTTCAACTATCTCGACGAGTACCTCTCGCCCGCTGACGAGGCCGCGGGCTACAAGAGCGGCTCCGCCGAGCTGTTCCTCGGCGAGGCGGCGAGCGTCGGCTACGTCGCGCTTCAGAAGTGGGGCCGCAACGCGTGGCACCTCGCCGACCAGCGCGCCCGCCTGGACAAGGACGCGTCGCTGCGGCTCTTCAACGTCACGCTCGGCGCTCGCTTCTCGAAGACACGCGTCGAGGCGTCGCTGCAGGGCCAGGGCGCTGAGGCGGAGCTGAAGGCGATCTATTTTGCGTCGGGCGAGCAGTTCTTCGACTTTCACACGCTCCAGGATCATCAGGTCGGCAACACCCGCTCAGACCTGCTGTTCAAGGGCGCGCTGCAGGACGTCGCACGCACGGTTTATGCCGGCCTGATCCGCATCGAGAAGGGAGCCGCGCGGTCCGACGCTTACCAGGCGAACCGGAACCTCGTCCTTTCCGACCACGCCAAGGCGACGTCGATTCCCATGCTTGAGATCGACAACAACGACGTGCGCTGCACGCACGGCGCCACCGTCGGTCCAGTCGATCCGCAGCATCTCTTCTACCTCCGCTCACGCGGCATCCCCGAGACGACCGCAAAGCGGATGATCGTGCAGGGATTCTTCGGCGACGTCCTCGAGCGCATCCCGTTCGAGCATGCGCGCCGGCTGATCGAGACCGAGCTCGAGGCGCGCCTTGGCTAGGTATCGCGTCGCGTCAGTCGACGAGATGCCGGTGGAGTCGCTCAAGAAGGTCGAGGCCGGGCGCACCCCTGTGTGCCTCGCCCATGCCGAGGACGGCAAGTTCTACGCCCTGAACGACATCTGCACGCATGAGGAGTTCTCGCTGTGCGAGGGCGAGCTCTGGGGCATGGATGTGGAGTGCCCGCAGCACGGCTCGCGCTTCAACCTCGTCACCGGCAAGGTGACCGGCCTGCCCGCGGTCATCCCGGCCAAGACCTACCCGGTGACGGTGGAAGGTGCCGACGTGTTCGTCGAGGTGCCGGAATGACAACCAACGGAGCTGGCCACCTCGATGTGGCCGCGATCCGGAGAGACTTTCCCATCCTCGAGTCGGGCATCGCCTACCTCGACTCCGCCAACACGTCGCAGCGGCCGCGCCAGGTGACCGGCGCGATGTTGGACTACTTCGAGCACTTCAACTCGAATATCCACCGCGCCGCGTACCACATTGCCGAAGTGGCGACCGAGCGCTATGAGGGCACGCGCGAAAAGGTGCGGGCGTTCATCAACGCTGCGTCGACCAAGGAGATCATCTACACGCGCGGCACCACCGAGGCGATCAACCTGGTGGCGTACGCGTGGGGCCGCAAGAACGTCCATGCGGACGACCTCATCGTGCTCACGATTCTCGACCACCACTCGAACATCGTTCCCTGGCAGATACTCGCCGCCGCCAACGGCGCGCGCATCGAATACGTCGACATCGACGAGCGCGGTGAGCTGCGACTCGACCAGTTCCACAAGCTCCTCGAGCACTCGCCGAAGCTGGTCGCCTTCAGCCAGGTGTCGAACGCGCTGGGCACGATCAACCCCGCGCGGGAGATGGTTGCCGCCGCCAAGGCCGCCGGAGCCACGGTGCTCGTGGACGGCGCCCAGGGCGCTCCGCACCAGGGCGTCGACGTGCGGGCGCTCGGCTGCGACTTCTACGCGTTCAGCGGCCACAAGATGCTCGGCCCCACCGGCGCGGGCGTCCTTTACGGCCGCCGCGAGCTGCTGGAGGCCATGGATCCCTTCCAGTCGGGCGGCGACATGATCAAGACCGTCCGCGTCGAAGGCACGACCTATCACGACCTGCCCTGGAAGTTCGAGGCGGGCACGCAGGCCATCGGCGAGGTCATCGGTCTGGGGGCCGCTGTCGACTATCTCGCCGGGCTGGGCATGGAAGCCGTGCGCGAGCACGAGCGCGAGATCACCGAGTACGCGTACGAGGCGCTGAGCGACATCGATGGCTTGACGCTGTATGGGCCGCCGCCGTCACGGCGTGCGGGCGTCATCTCCTTCTCGCTGGCCGGCATCCACCCCCACGACCTCGCCACCATCGCCGACCGCGACCAGGTGTGCCTGCGGGCCGGGCATCACTGCGCAATGCCGCTGATGACCCGGTTGGGAGTTGCCGCCACCGCGCGCGCTTCCTTCTATGTCTATACGCAGAAGGATGAAGTGGACCGGCTGGTGAGTTCCATCAAAGAGGCCCAGAGAATCTTCAAATGAGCACCGGCACCGCAGCAGACGACCAGTTTTACCGCGAATACATCCTCGACCACTACAAGAACCCGCGGAACTTCGGCCGCCTGGAGAAGCCCGACATCACGCACGAGGAGGACAACCCCTTGTGCGGCGACGTTGTGGGCATGGACTTCAAGGTCGCCGACGGGGTCATCGAGGACGTCCGCTTCCACGGCCGCGGCTGCGCCATATCGCAGGCCTCTGCCTCCCTGCTCACCGAGCGGCTCAAAGGCATGGCCCTCGAGGACGCGAAGAAGATCGACAAGAACGACGTGCTGGGAGAGCTTGGCATCGAGATCTCGCCGGCGCGCATCAAGTGCGCGCTGCTGTCGTTGAAGGTGCTGAAGGTGGGGGCGTACGGTTTGGCTGATGAAGATGAGGACGAGGAGTAATAGATGAGCAACCAGGTGACGCCGTTTCGCGACCTGAAGATCGACGACATCCGCAAGCTGATCGACGAGGGTTATGAAGTTGTCGACGTGCGCGAGGACTGGGAGTGGAACAAAGGCCACGTGCCTGGCGCGCGGCACGTGGTGTTGAACACCATCCTGTCGAACCCCGGTGCCCAGAAGTTCCGCGACCGCACGATCTTCGTCTGCGCCGTCGGCGAGCGCTCGGCCGTGGCGGCCGAGATGGCGGTAGCGCTGGGCGTCAACGACGTGGTGAGCTTCCGCGGCGGCACGAAAGCCTGGAAGGACGCCGGCCTTCCCCTGGAGAAGCCATGAGCGAGCTAGCACCGGCTCCGACGACACAGGTCGCGCCCGACTCTACGGTCAAGCCGGAGGACGTGATCGAGGTCCTGCGTCAGTGCTTCGACCCCGAGATCCCGGTCAACATCATCGACCTCGGCCTCGTCTACGACATCGCCATCAAGCCCGAGCGCGTCGACGTGAAGATGACGCTGACCGCCCTCGGCTGCCCGATGGCCGCCGACGTCATGGCCGACGTTCGCGACCACCTGCTCACCCTGCCCGGCGTCAAGGACGCCGGCGTGGACATCGTCTACGAGCCGGTCTGGACCCCAGAGCGCATGTCAGAGGAAGCGCGCTGGGAGCTGGGGATGGTCTAACCGGAGCCGGCCGGCGGCTCATTCCGCCCGTTTGGCGTCACCCGTGCGTCTCGGTAAGGGAAATTCCGCACGTCTGAGCCCAACCGGCTCTTATCCGATCAGCCGGCGTGGGGCCAGACGTCCCACACGGTCGAGATGATCGACTGGTACTCAGTTCCGGTCTGCAGGTCGTAGATATAGGGAATGGTGGCGATCGTCGGACCGAACGGGCATGAATCGGATGCCTTGCACGGCCGCTCGCCCATGTACCAGAGATAGCGGGAGGTGAGAAAAGCCGGTTCACTTCGGGACTGTGCGATCTGGCGGGTCTTCCCCGTGCCGGTGTCGAGCAGAAAGATACGAGGGGTCGTGTAGCCTGTGTCTCGCGTTTCATAGACGACCTGGCCACCATCCGGCGAGGCCTTCGGGCGTATCCAGCTCACGCCGGCGAGCAGTAACGACTGAGAGCCACCGCGCCACATCTCCACGCCCTTGTCGTCTCAGATCCGTAACCCCGCCCCAGGGAGCTCGACGAGCGAGATATAGGCTCCATTCGGCGAATAAAGAAGGCGGAAGTCCCAGCTGTCGCCGCAGCTGCGCTGTTCGCAACCTATCTCCGGGATGGCAGGCATGGAATCGACTACGCGGTCCTGTCCCCCGGACACCAGATGAAGCTTCTGAATCTGAGGATCCGGCGTGCTGCGGGCATACGCGACTCCTGTACCGTCCGGACTCCACGCAAACGGAAACGCCAAGGCGCCGCAAGCGGCGACGACTGTTTTGGGTGACCCGCTCAGCGGCATTCGGAGGAGTCCCACACTGCCGTCGGCGGTCGACAGCTCGGCATCGTTGACGAATTTCGCCCCGTAGTTGACCTGGCCACCCAAGGACGAGACCGTGAACGGGTGATTGATGTCTGTGATGTCACGAACAACAAAATCCGTGCTTCCGCTCAAGCTGACCAGCGCGAGCTTTCGAGTCGAGGCGCCGGACGGCGGAAACAAGGGCGCCGGCTGCACCGCTGAGCAGTTATCTGTACGGGCGCTCGATGCCGGAGTCGGTGGACCAGTGAAAGAGGGCGTGGCCGTCGCCATGGGGGTCCGATCCCGACCAGGCGACCCCGAATCCGACGGCGACGTGGTGGCGCGCCCCAGGTCGTGGGTCGGGCCGCAGGAGATCGCTAGCAGCCCGGCGACAGCAGCAATTCGAAGCCACCCCGCGCGCATCGTCGTGCAAGGTTAACGACGCAGTCGGAGAATCGGTTATCTAGACGACTGCTAGCCGGGGCCGACTCGCCTCAAGCTCACCACCTCGGCACGACGCGAGACCCGATGCAGAGCCTGTTGCCGGTTCCAGGCTTGCTCGCACTTTTCGCACGAGCAGCCTGGCCCGTCCGGTTCTGCCGGCGAGCTCAGGGACCCACCGAGCAGCTGGTACAGCGTTGCGATGACCGTTGCAGGACGTAGAGATGACATTGTTGCCTCCGCGTTGGTATGAAGAGCCTAACGCGGCAGGTTGCGATTTCCTGCTACTAGCTATCAATAGTTGCCTGCCTTTATCGTCGGATTGTCGTTGCCGCTTAGCTGGCGGCCATCGAGGCCTTTGCCCTCAGCGTCGAGGTTTCCGGCTGTTGTTACGCCAGCGACATAGGCGGTCTGAATCGCCTAACACGCCGTCGTGCTCAGGTTTCCCTGCGCATCGACGCTCGAGCCACCGCTGTTGCAAAAGCCCGAGTGCATGTGCAGCCGGCCGTCCACGCATTCGTAGTGGTAGCCAGTTGCATTCGTCGCCGGCTACTCGCGCTGACATGGGTCGCGTTCGTCATCGCTTGCATTACGGACTTCGAGTACTGGTTGATCATCCGAGTCCAGGAAAGCCAACCGCCGGATGTGCTCACCGCGACCCGCAGCACCCTGCTTTCCGGCGCAGCGGATGGCGTCGGCACCAGTGGCACTTTACGGCTCCTTACACTTAATGAAAGTGCCTGAGTTCAGCCCAGGACTGGAGGGAGTGGTCGCGGCCGAGACCGCCGTCAGCGAGGTCGACGGCGCCAACGGGAGGCTCATCTACCGCGGCGGATACCTCATCGAAGATCTAGCGAAGGTAGCGAGCTTCGAGGAGACCTCATACCTGCTTTGGAATGGAGCGCTTCCCGACAAGCGTGAGCTCGAGACGCTGCGCCACCAGATGGCCGCCGCCCGGCGCCTCAAGGACAGCGCCCGAGACGCTCTGAAATGTTTGGAGGCGGACACCGATCCCATGGACGTCCTCCGGACGATCGTCTCCGCCCAGGGCGCGGCCAAAGCCATCACCAAACCGACGCTCGACGAGGCGATCGCGCTTACCGCCGTCTTCCCCACCATCGTCGCCGCCAGTTTCAGGCGCCGTCAGGGAACGGAGCCGCTAGAGCCTCGCGAAGACCTCGGCCACGCGGCCAACCTGCTGTGGATGATGGAAGGTCGCGAGGCGTCGCCCGAGCGCGTCCACTGGCTCGACACCTACCTCGTCCTGCTGGCCGACCACGGCCTCAATGCTTCGACCTTCACCGCTCGCGTGATCGCGTCGACCGGCAGCGACCTCGCATCGTGCGTCGTGGGCGCCATCGCCGCGCTCAAGGGGCCCGCCCACGGCGGCGCCACCTATGCGGCACGCAGCATGCTGGACAAGATCGGATCGGCCGAAAACGCGGAGAAGTGGCTGCGAGAACAGCACGCACAGCACGCGCGATTCCCCGGCTTTGGCCATCGCGTCTACCGGACGTATGACCCCCGCGCCAAGATCCTGAGGGAGATGGCCAAAGAAGCAGCGCCGGAGCTTTACAAGACGGCCGCACACACCGAGGAGGTCGCGCTGCAGATCCTCCACGAAGCGCATCCCGACCGCCCGAACGCCACCAACGTGGACTTCTGGGCCTCCGTCGTCCTTACGGGCGTCGGCATACCGAAAGAGCTGTTCACGTGTCTTTTTGCGACGTCGCGCGTTGCGGGCTGGACGGCGCATGTGCTCGAGTCGCTGGCCGACCTTCGGCTTATCCGACCGGCCTCTGTCTGGAAAGGCCCGCAGCCTGGCAACAAGCCGCTTCCCATCGCCAGTAGATGAGCCAGTACGTCCCCGGTCTCGAAGGCATAGTCGCGGCGCAGACCGCGATATCTCTCGTGGACGGCGCCAACGGCCGCCTCGTGTACCGCGGATACGTCATCGCGGACCTGGCCGAGGAGATGTCGTTCGAAGAGGTCGCTCACCTGCTCTGGTACGGACGCCTGCCCGTCCGCGCCGAGCTCGACGCCCTGACGCTCGAGCTGGCGGGTTCGCGTGCGCTGACCCCGGCGGCGATGACGACCCTCGAGGCGCTGCCCCAGGACACCGATCCGATGGACGTTCTTCGCAGCGTCGTTTCGGTGCAGGGAATCGAGCACCGTCTCGAGAAGCCGACCATCCCGCTCGCGATTCACGCGACTGCGTCGTTCCCCACCATCCTCGCCTCGTTTCATCGCCGGCAACTCGGCCTGCCGCCGGTCAAGCCTCGCGCGGACCTCGCCCACGCCGCCAACTACCTCTACATGCTGAGCGGCAAGGAGTCTTCGCCCGAGCTGGTGCGCGCCCTCAACACCTATCTGGTGCTGCTGGCCGACCACGGCATGAATGCATCGACCTTCACTGCTCGCGTCATCGCCTCAACCGATTCGGACCTGGCGTCGTGCCTGGTCGGCGCGATCGGCGCGCTCAAGGGACCTGCGCACGGGGGTGCGCCCTCCCAGGTCATGGACCAGCTCGAGCAGATCGGCAGTCCCGAAAATGCCGAGCACTGGATGCGTGAGGCCCGCAAGCGCAAGGTGCGGTTCATGGGCTTCGGCCACCGCGTCTACCGCACGTACGATCCTCGCGCGAAAATCCTCAAGGCGATGTGCGAGCGCTTGAATCCGACTTTCTACGCGCTCGCATCGAAGGTCGAAGAGACCGCGCTCGCAATCCTTCACGAGGAGCACCCGGAGCGGCCGCAGGCGACCAATGTCGAGTTCTACTCGGCCGGCGTGCTGCAGGCAATCGGCCTCCCCAAGGCATTCTTCCCGCCCACCTTCGCCGTTTCACGCGCGGCGGGCTGGACCGCCCACGTGCTCGAGCAGGTCGCCAACAACCGGCTCATCCGCCCACAGTCGGAGTACATCGGGCCCGAACCTCGAAAACCGGTGCCGCTCGCCGAGAGGGGCTGAGCCGCGGTCGGAGGCCTCGTCGAGAGATTCGGTGACCAGGTGGATCTTTTGGGGCCCCCATGCCGCAGGCATGGGAGTGTCCCCGAGCACCGGAACGCAGCGTATTTGACATACGTGTAGTGAGGAGCGCAGGCGGCAACAACGCAGATGGGCCGCATGGGCGCCCAAGATCCGGCGAGGATCTCCGACCGCGGCTCGAGCGACTCATACTGCGGCCGATCGACAACAGCGTTCTCCGCAACCTCGGGCTCGCAGCTCTCGCCTGGTTTCTGCTGATCGCCGGCGCGATCACCGCCTGGTGGGTGTTCGCGCCCATCCGCCAGGATGCCCTCGACAACGACCTGACCCTCGTCTACATCGGCACGCGCATCGGCCTGGACCACGGCTGGGCGCACATCTACTCACTCGACCTCCAGCACCAGGTCTTCGCTCAGCTGCGCCCGGGCGTGCCATTCGGCGACGGTGAGCGTTTCCTGTCGCCACCACCGGCGGCGTGGTTGCTGGTTCCGCTGACGCCGGCCGGCCCACAGGCAGCCTTCTTTGTCTGGCTCGCGCTGCTGGTCGCCGCGCTGGTCTCGGCCTGGTGGCTCGCGGCTCCCGGTACAGGTTTGGCCCGTTACCTGTGGCTGCTGGGCGCATTCGCCTGGTACCCGATCCTCTATAGCCTCAGCCTCGGACAGCCCGTGGTGCTGGTGATGCTGGGCGTGATCGCTTGCTGGCGCCTCGCGGAGTCGGGCAAGCCGTACGTAGCAGGCGCGGTGCTCGGGTTGTCCGTTTTGAAACCACAGGTCGCACTCGCGGTGCCGCTCGTTCTTCTGGCTGCGGGGCGATGGCGCATCACAGCGGCGTGGGTGGTGACGATGGGGCTGCTCGGGGTTGCGTCGCTGGCCGTGGTCGGGATGCAAGGGGTGAACGACTATCGAAGCCTGCTCAGCGAAGCCCAGGGCGTGGTCAACAACCGCTTCTTCACGTGGGCATACGTGGTCGGACCCGGGCCGGCGAGCTATGCAGTCGAGGTGGTCGTGATCGTGCTCGGAGTCGTGGCCGCCTATCTCAACCGCGGGGCCGGCCTCGCTCGCATCGTTGCGCTGGGCCTGCTCACCTCGATGATGTCCGCCACCTACTGGCACCTTCAGGATTTCGCGATCCTAGCCGGCGCGGCATGGCTGTTCCTCCGCGACCAGCCGCCGAACTGGCAGCGGGCTTGGCTGGCGGTCGTGGCGATAACAGCCGAGCTCGCGTGGCCGCTGGGACCGCTGCCCATCCTGCTCGCGGTGGCGGTGTGGTTCGCGATGGTCGCGATCCCAAGGCACGAATCCAAACCGGCACTCGCGGCCAGAGCGTGAAGTCGGGCAGAGTCCGCGTCCCGCACGCGCGCCTGTACGTCGCTTCAGCGGCCGTGATCGGGTGCGCAGCGATCCTCTGGCTGGCGCGCGGTTTCACTTTCTACTTCGACGAATGGACACTGATCCTGCCGACCGATACGGGCTGGGCGCAATTCCTGCAGCCGCACAACGAACATCCCGTGATGATTCCGCGGCTGATCTACTCGGTGCTTCTCAACACCGTTGGCATGCGCAGCTATGTCCCTTACATGGTCGTCCTTCTCGCCCTCCACGCGGCAAGCGTCATGTTGCTGTTCGAGCTGGTTTGCCGGCGAGCCGGGGAGGCGGTTGCGATCGCGGCGGCCGTGCTCCTGCTGGTGATGGGCGCGGCCTGGGAAAACCTGCTTTGGGCGTTTCAGATCACGTTCGTCGGGTCGGTCGCCTGCGGACTCGGCGCGCTGCTGGTCATCGACACCGGCCGCCGCATGTGGCTGGTCTTGATCTTGCTGTTCGGCTCGCTCATGTTCTCGGGGATCGGCCTCTTCTTCTGGGTCGCGGCCGCCGTATGGCTCCTGCTTACCCCCACCCGCCGCCGAGACCTCGCCTGGCTGGCGCCGGTTGCCATCGTGTTTGGAGGCTGGTACCTGGCCTACGGCCATTCCGGAGCGCCGCCGAGGCCGGTCTCGTTGGTTGGCAATATGGCGGCGCTTCCGTTCTACGTGTTTTGGGGTCTGGGGGCTGCCGCCGCCGGGCTGGTCGGCGAGGGAGGCTGGATCGGGATCGCACTTCTCGTCCTTGCGATCCTGGCCCTCGCCTTCACATGGCGCCGGCGCCCGCCCGACGCATACGCGATCGGGATCGCGGCGGGCTTGCTCACCTTCTACATCGTCACCGGGGTCAACCGCGCGCAGCTTGGCTACCAGCAGTCGGGGTCGGGCCGGTACGTCTACGAAGGCGCCGTCTTCTGGCTGCTCCTGCTCGCCGACCCGGCACGCGAGCTGCCCTGGCGCGGGACCTGGCGCCCCGCCCTGATCGCCTGCGTCTTTCTAGCCAGCTTCAACAGCGGCGTGCTCCTTTTCGCCTACTCGGCGGCCAAGACGGTCCAGATGCAGCGCGAGACCGCCGACCTGCAAGCCTTGGCTGCGGCCAGGGCCAACTCGTGCGTCGATCCCCACGGCGCCGTCGACCAGCTGGTCATGCCCCAGGTGGACAGCCCTCCTGACTACTACCGCGCCGTGGACCGCTATGGCGATCCCGCGGCCGGAACTGCCCAAATGCGCGACGCCGACTACCACCGCGCCCTCGCCAATCTCCTGAAGCCGGGCTGCGCCTGATCAGGATGGCCGCATAGCGGCGACTTCTACACTTAAATTCACGATGGCGGCTGGCGACTTCGACGTTGTGATCCTGGGAGGAGGGATGGGCGGTTATCCAGCCGCGATCCGGGCTTCCCAGCTTGGGCTGAGGGTCGCCCTGGTCGAGGCAGACAAGCTCGGAGGCACGTGTTTACACATCGGCTGCATCCCCACCAAGGCGCTGCTCGAGTCGTCTGAGCTCTACCACCGGGTGTCCGCACGCGGCTCCGAGTTCGGCGTCAACGCCGACAAGGTCACGTTCGACTACTCGCGCATCGCCACGAGGCGCGACGCCGTGGTGAACCAGCTCTACAAGGGCGTGCAGTTCCTGATGAAGAAGAACAAGATCGAGGTGATCGCCGGAAGCGGCCGCCTGCGCGACAAGAACACTGTCGCCGTCGGTAACACGCAGGTCAAAGCGCCGCATGTCATCGTCGCGACCGGATCCACGGTGAAGGCGCTCCCCGGCATCGAGTTCGATGGCGAGTACATCATCTCGTCCGACCACGCAACCCTTGCCAGCAAGGTCCCGGAGTCGATCTGCATCATCGGCGCGGGCGCGGTCGGTGTCGAGTTCGCGACGCTTTACAACCAGCTCGGAGTCAAGGTCACCTTGCTCGAAGCCCTCGACCGCCTGGTCCCGCTCGAGGATGAGGAGGTCTCCAAAGAGATGCTCGGCGCGTTCAAGAAGGCCGGCATCGATTGCCGCGTCGGGGTGCGCGTCAAAGGGGCCAAGAAGGCACGCGACGGAGTCAGCGTCGACACCGAGCAGGGTGAGGTGTGGGCGCGGCAGCTGATGGTCGCGGTCGGCCGCGCCCCGCGTTCGAAGGACATCGGTCTCGAGCAGGTAGGGGTGACGACGCAGCCGAACGGCTTCATCAAGGTGGACGAATGGATGCGGACGTCGGTCGATTCGATCCACGCCATCGGCGACGTAGTTGGCGGATTCCTGCTTGCGCACGCGGCGTCCCATGAAGGCATCACCGCCTCCGAGGACATCGCCGGCCAGCAGCTGGCACCGATGGATCAGGACCTCGTCACGCGCT
>VBHB01000034.1 GCA_005880315.1 Chloroflexota bacterium
GACATGAAGGTGAAGATCCTCATCGCGGTCCTGGCCAAGAAGTTCGACGTCAAGCCGCAGGGCTGGGAGAAATACGCCGCGAATTGGCACACGGTCGCCGACGTCGATTCCGAAGAGTCGATGGCCCATGCGCGCGAGGTCAAGCGGGAGATGAAGGCTTCTAAGTAGGCGTACTTTCTCTGATAGTGTTCACGTTCCGGCCCGGGCGAGGGATCCGGGCGCCTAGATAGCCGAGTCGAGCTGGAGATGAGATGAGATCAGACTGCACCCCCACCCGGGAGGAATCCCGGGCGCTGGCCGCGAACCACGCATTGATCCCGGTGTACCGGGAGGTGCTGGCCGACATGCTGACCCCGGTTCGCGCCTACTCGCTCCTCTGTCCTCCCAACACCCCGGGCTTTCTTCTCGAAAGCGTCGAGGGTGGCGAGCGACTCGCCCGCTACTCGTTCATCGGCTACCAGCCCGCCCAGCTCGACCTCGGCGAGGGCGATCCCCTTCCGGCGCTCCGGGCGGTCGCGGCCGAATCGACCGTGCCGGGGATTCCTCGATTCCACGGCGGCGCCGTGGGCTATCTCGGCTACGAGACGGCGAGGCACTTCGAGCGGCTCCCTCTCGCCTCGGGGGCTCCGCCTCCGATGCCGGAGTCGGCATTCCTGCGCGCCGAGGACCTCGCGATCTTCGATCACGTCACTCGCCGCCTTCGCCTGCTCACGATCCACCGGCCGGACCGGGAGGACTACGACCAAGCGGTCGCGAGAATCGACGAGATGGAGACGAGGTTGGCGGCAGACGCTGCTCTTGGTGCGAAGCCGGGCGCCGACGGCACGCAGTGGGAGCCCAACATGACCCGCGGGCAGTTCCACGCGATGGTCGACGCGGCGCGTGAGCACATCCTGGCCGGCGATGCGTTCCAGGTCGTGGTCTCCCAGCGGTTTCGCAAACACCTCGCCGCGAGCCCGTTCGACGTCTACCGCTGCCTGCGGGCGATCAACCCGTCGCCGTACATGTTCTTTCTGGCGCTCGGAGGCGACCGCCACGTGGTGGGCACCTCGCCCGAGAAGCTCGTACAGGTCGAAGGCAGGCGTGTCGAGACCAGGCCGCTGGCCGGCACGCGCCGGCGCGGCGCCGACCCTGCCGAAGACGCGCGGCTCGAGCGAGAGCTGCTCAGCGACCTGAAGGAGCGCGCCGAGCACGTGATGCTGGTCGACCTCGGCCGCAACGACGTCGGCCGGGTCGCGAGGCCGGGCACTGTCAGCGTCGAGCGGTTGATGGAGGTGGAGCGCTATTCGCACGTCATGCACATCTCATCGACGGTGAGTGGGGAGCTGAAGGAGGGCTGCACATCCCTCGACGCGCTTCGTGCCGCGTTTCCCGCCGGCACCGTCTCGGGCGCGCCCAAGATCCGCGCCATGGAGATCATCGCGGACCTCGAGCCGGACCAGCGCGGCGTGTACGCGGGCTCCGCGGGTTACGTGAGCTTCGGCGGCAACCTCGACATGGCGATCACGCTCCGAACCATCGTCGTCGCCGAGGGCGTCGCCTACGTGCAGGCGGGGGCCGGCGTCGTCGCGGACTCGCGCCCCGAGCGCGAGTTCGAGGAAACGCTGGAAAAGGCGGGCGCGATGTTCAAGGCGATCGAGATGGCGGAGGGCTTGTGATGAACGCGCCGACCGCCAGGCTCGCGATCATCGACAACTACGACTCGTTCACGTACAACCTCGTCCAGTACTTCGGAGAGCTCGGGGTCGAGCCGGCTGTGTTTCGCAACGACGAAGTAAGCGTCGGGGAGCTGGCCGACTACGACGGTGTGGTCATCTCGCCCGGCCCCGGCACGCCGGAAGATGCCGGGATCTCCAGCGAGGCGATCACGCAGCTGAACGGCAAGGTCGCGATCCTCGGCGTGTGCCTCGGCCATCAGTGCCTCGGGCAGGCGCTGGGCGGGAAGGTCGTGCGCAACGAGCCGGCGCACGGCAAGACCTCATGGATTCGACACGACAACTCTGGCGTGATGGCCGGCGTGGCCGATCCGTTCGAGGCGACGCGCTATCACTCATTGATCGTGGAGCGCTCGTCGCTGCCCGGCGATCTCGTCGTGACGGCCTGGACGAACGACGGCACCGTGATGGGCCTGCGGCACGCGCGGTATCCGACCTATGGCGTGCAGTTCCACCCCGAGTCGGTGCTCACCAAAGAAGGCAAGAAGATCCTGAGCAACTTCATCAGGCGCGCGGCGAGGGTGTCCTCATGATCGATGCGATCGCCAAGCTCGTCAGGCGCGAATCGCTGAGCGAAGCCGAAGCGTCGGCCGCTTTCGAGACGATCATGCACGGGGACGCCACACCCGTCCAGATCGCGGGCTTCATGGTCGCGCTTCGGATGAAAGGCGAGACCGTCGACGAGATCACCGGCTTCGCGCGCACCGCTCGAGCGCTCGCCACCCCCATCCAGGTCGATGGCGCGCTCCTCGACACATGTGGAACCGGTGGCGACGGCCTGTCGACCTTCAACATCTCGACGCTGGCCGGAATCGTGGCGGCCGCATCCGGCGCGCGGGTGGCCAAGCATGGCAACCGCGCGGCTTCCTCGCTGTGCGGTTCCGCGGACGTGCTCGAGCAGCTTGGCGTGAAGATCGACCTCGCACCGGAGGGCGTGGCGCGCTGCATAGGTCAAGCCGGCATCGGGTTTCTTTTCGCACCGGTCTTCCACCCGTCGTTTCGCTTCGCCGGCGTCCCTCGCCGCGAGCTCGGCATCCGCTCGTTCTTCAACATCCTCGGTCCCTTGTGCAATCCGGCAGGCGCGAAGTACCAGGCGCTAGGTGTCGCCGATGCAAACCTGGCCGGCAAGATGGCCGATGTCCTCGCGCGGCTCGGCGTCGAGCGCGCCATCGTGTTCCACGCGGGCGACGGCATGGACGAGCTGTCTGTCAGTGGCCCTTCGCTGGTGATCGAGGTGGACGGCGGCCGCAAGGAATATCAGCTCGACCCCGCCGAGATCGGCTTGAAGCCCTCCGATCCGCAAGCGGTGCGGGGAGGGGGGCCGGAGGAGAACGCGCGCATCGCCCGCGAGGTCCTGGGCGGCGCCGCAGGACCGCGGCGCGACGTCGTCCTTCTCAACGCCGCCGCCGCGCTCCGGGCCAGTGGAGTCGCCAAGGACTGGCGAGAGGGCGTCGCCGTGGCGGCGGAGGCGATCGACTCGGGCCGCGCCGCCGGCGTGCTCGAACGCTGGGCCGCGATTTCCCAGCAGTGAGCGACATCCTGACCCGCCTGGTCGCCGAGGCCAGGCTGGACATGGAGCGGCGCCGAGCGCTGACGACGCCAGACGCGCTCGAGCGCGCCATCCACGACTACACGCCGAAGGACTTCATCGGATCGCTCCGCGGTCCGCACCTGGCCGTGATCGCGGAGATGAAGCAGCGCACCCCGAGCATGGGCGTGCTGTCGGACGACTACCGGCCCCTCGATCTCGCACGCGCCTACACCGAGGGCGGCGCGTCCGCCATCTCGGTGCTGACCCACATGGCGGGGTTTGGCGGCCGGACCGAGCACGTGGTGGCCGCGCGCCTGGCGACCGACCGTCCAATCCTGCGCAAGGACTTCATCACCGACCCCTACGAGATCGGCGAGGCGCGCGGCGCGGGCGCCGATGCCGTTCTGCTCATCGTCGCGGCGCTGGAGGGCGGAGAGCTGGCACGCCTGCTGGCGGTCGCCCGCAGCAGGGGCATGGCGGCGCTCGTCGAGGTGCACGACGAAAGTGAGGCGAGAGTCGCCGTCGAGGCCGGCGCGCAGGCCGTCGGCGTCAACCATCGCGACCTGCGCACCTTCGAGGTCGACCTCGGGCTCACCGAACGTTTACGTCCATTGATCCCGAACGAGGTCGCCCTCGTGGCCGAGAGTGGAATCCACTCGGTCGCCGACGCCCGGCGGCTGCGCGAAGCAGGCGCCGATGCGATCCTGGTGGGCGAGATGCTCATGCGGGCCGTCGATGTGGCCGCCTGCCTCCGCGAGCTGGCCTCCCTGTAGTCTCCTAGGCGGCAATGGTCAAGGTGAAGATCTGCGGAATCTGCGACAGCGCCGGCGCGCAGGCGGCGGTCGAGGCGGGCGCCGACCTGCTGGGGTTTCATTTCTGCTCGTCGGAAAGGCGCGTGAGCCCCGAAGAGGCAAGAACGATCGTCGAAGGCCTGTCCGTGCGCCCGACAGTGGTCGGTGTCTTCATCGACCAGGATCCCGCCGAGGTCAGGCAGATCGCGGAGCTCGTCGGGCTGGACATGCTGCAGCTGCACGGCTCAGAGCCTCCGGGCTTCGACGCCGGCGTCCCGGTCATGAAGGTGCTGAAGATCAAGGATGATTCGGTCCCCGATGCGTCAGCGTGGCCGGACCCGATCATGCTCGATTCCTGGTCCATCGACCAGCGTGGCGGCACGGGCCGGACGTGGGATTGGGACCTCGCACGCGAGCTGGTCGAGACACGGAAGGTGTTCATCGCCGGCGGCCTCGAACCGGGTAACGTGGGCAAGGTCGTGAGCCGCTTCAAGCCCTATGGAGTCGACGTTTCCAGCGGCGTCGAGTCGTCGGTGAGGATCAAAGACCCCGACAAGGTGCGGGCCTTCGTCCATGCCGTCAGGCTTGCTGAGATTCTCTCGTGACTGGTGAATCGCCCCACCCGGCTTCGCTTCGCGAAGCCGACCTCCCCACGCGGTGGGGAGGTGAATCTTCTTGATCAAGCATCCCGTCCGCGGCCGGTTCGGGCTTTATGGAGGCCAGTACGTCCCTGAGACCCTCATGGGGGCGCTCGAGGAGCTCGAGGGCGTGTGGCATGAAGCCAAGGCGGACGCACAGTTTCAGCTCGAGCTTGCGGGCCACCGCCATGCATTCATCGGCCGGCCGACGCCGCTGTATGCCGCCTCGCGGCTGTCAGCGCACTTCGGCGGCGCTCACATCCACCTCAAGCGCGAAGACCTCTGCCACACCGGCGCGCACAAGCTCAACAACGCCGTCGGGCAGGCGCTGCTGGCGCTGCGGATGGGCAAGAAGCGGGTCATCGCCGAGACCGGAGCCGGCCAGCACGGCGTCGCAGTCGCGACCGTGGCCGCCCGCTTCGGTCTCGAATGCACCGTGTACATGGGCACGGAGGACATGCGCCGGCAGTCGATGAACGTGCGACGCATGAAGCTCCTTGAGGCGGAGGTCAAAGAGGTTGCGAGCGGGACCAAAACGCTAAAGGACGCGACCTCCGAAGCCATCCGCGACTGGGTGACCAACGTGCGCACCACTCACTACATCATCGGTTCGGTGGTCGGGCCGCACCCTTATCCAGAGATGGTCCGTGACCTGCAGCGCGTGATCGGCGATGAAGCACGCGAGCAGTACCTCTCGGTCGATGGCAAGCTGCCCGACGTCGTGGTGGCATGTGTCGGCGGAGGCTCCAACGCGATCGGCATCTTCACCGCGTTCCTCGACGACAAGGACGTATTGCTCGTCGGTGTCGAGGCGGCGGGCTCGGGCATCCGGACCGGGAAGCATGCGGCGTCGCTGGTCGGCGGCCGCCCCGGCGTGCTGCATGGCGCCTTCTCCTACCTGCTTCAGGACGGTGAGGGCCAGGTGCTGCCGACACATTCGATCTCGGCCGGGCTGGATTATCCCGGCGTGGGTCCCGAGCACTCATTTCTGCGTGACGCCGAGCGGGTCGACTACATCGCCGTCGGTGACAAGGATGCCGTCGCCGCGTTCAAGCTCTGCACGAAGCTCGAGGGCATCATGCCGGCGCTCGAGCCGGCGCACGCCCTCCACCAGGCCGGGGTCATCGCCCGAGAGCTCGGTCCCGGTGGCCGCATTCTCGTCTGCCTCTCGGGGCGCGGCGACAAGGACATGGATTCTGTTGAAGGTGTCTGAAGCTTCGAAGCTCGACAGGGTCCTTCGGGCCGATGGAGACCTGAAGCTGGTCGCCTACATGATGGCCGGCCACCCGAACAAGAAGCGCTCGCTCGAGGTGGGGAAGAAGCTGGCGACCTCGGGAGTCGCAGCGCTCGAGATCGGCATCCCCTTCTCCGATCCGCTCGCGGACGGACCGGTGATCCAGCATGCGGGCCAGACCGCCCTCGAGCACGGGATGACGGTCGGCGCCTGCTTCGAGCTGGCGGCCGCGGTTGCCGAGGAAGGCATCCCGATCGTCCTGATGACATACATCAACCCGATCCTTGCGCACGACCCCCGGCGCTTTGCCGCGGAGGCTGCCCAGGCCGGCGTCGCGGGCATAATCGTCCCCGATCTCCCGGTCGAAGAGTCGGAGCCCGTGGCCGGCTGGCTCAGGGCCGCGTCCCTGGACACCATCTTCATGGTCGCGCCCACCACGTCGCCCAACCGGATGGAATCCATCTGCGAGCACTCGAGCGGGTTCGTCTACTGCGTCACGGTGACTGGCATCACCGGCGCCCGCAGCGACCTGCCGGGCGGGATGAAGGAGCTGCTGGGCGAGGTGAAGAAGCACACCAAGCTTCCGGTTGCGGCCGGTTTCGGCATCTCGCGCCCCGAGCACATGAAGGCGCTTCGCGGAAGCGCCGATGCCGCGGTGGTCGGCAGCGCCATCGTCGCCGAGATCGACAAGGGCAACGACCCCGTCCCGCTTGTCAAAGGCCTGTTGAAAGCATGCCGGTGAGAGGGATTCGCGGCGCCATCACCGCGAGCGCAAATTCAGAGGGGGCCATCACCGAGGCGACTGAGGAGCTGCTCCGTGAGCTGGTGCAGCTCAACGACCTGGATCCGGCCGAGATCTGCTTCGCCTACTTCACGACCACGCACGACCTCACCGCGGAATATCCGGCATACGCGGCGCGACGTCTCGGATGGCTCGACGTGCCGCTTCTCTGCGGCCACGACATGGACGTGAAGCTTCCCAACCCGCGCGGGATCCGAATGTGCATTCGCGTGCTGCTGCTGTACAACACGCCGCGACCGCAGTCCTCCATGCACTTCGCATACATGCGCGGCGCGGACGCGATCAAAGCCGACCTCGAGTCTCTACGGGGAACGATGATCCCGTGATCATCGTCATGTCGCACCAGGCGACCAAGGGCGAGATCGATGCGGTGGTCGACCGCGTGCACGAGATCGGCCTGAAAACCGAAATCTCACGCGGCGAGGAGCGGACCCTCGTCGGGGTCATCGGCGGCAACGCATATGCGTACAAAGAAGCCTTCTCGCACCTGGGCGGGATCCACGAGATCATCCCGATCACCAAGCCGTTCAAGTTGGCGAGCCGGGAGTTCCGCCCGGTCGACACGGTGGTCGACGTCGGTGGGGTGCGCATCGGGTCGGACGAGGTCGTGATGATGGCCGGCCCATGCTCAGTCGAAGGCGAGGAGATGCTGCTGGAGACCGCGCGCCATGTGGCCGCGCAGGGCGCGAAGGTGCTCCGCGGTGGCGCGTTCAAGCCCCGCACATCTCCTTATTCGTTCCAGGGCCTCGGCGAATCGGCGCTGAAGATGATGGCCACCGCGCGCGATGAGACGGGCCTCAAGGTGGTCACCGAGGTGGTGTCGCCTGGTGACGTCGAGCTGGTGGCGCGCTATGCAGACATCCTCCAGCTCGGCACCCGCAACATGCAGAACTACGCGCTGCTGCAGGAGGCGGGAAAGTCCGGGAAGCCGGTGCTGCTCAAGCGCGGCATGTCTTCGACGATCGAAGAGTGGCTTTTGGCGGCGGAGTACGTGCTGTCGCAGGGCAACCGCAACGTGATCCTGTGCGAGCGGGGGATTCGCACCTTCGAGACGGCGACCCGGTTCACCCTCGACCTCAACGCCGTGCCGCTCGCGCGAGAGCTGTCACACCTGCCCATCATCGTCGACCCATCCCAGGCCACCGGCCGGTGGCCGCTCGTCCGGCCGATGGCCCTGGCCGCGGTGGCGGCGGGCGCGCACGGCCTCATCATCGAGGTGCACCCGACGCCGAACCAGGCGCTCTCCGATGGGGCTCAATCGCTGGACTTCGAGGCCTTCGACCGCCTGATGCGGGACCTGCGCAGGCTGCTGGGCGCGCTGGCCAAGCAGCTCGCCTGATCCGGCCGCATCGCTAATGCCGACGGTCGGCGTGGTCGGACTCGGCTTGATGGGCGCCTCGTTCGCGATGGCGTTGAAGAAAGCGCGACCCGAGACGACGATCGTGGGCTTCGACCGCGATCCTTCGGCCGCGCGCAAGGCGATGGACAGAGGCATCGCCAGCGCGGCCGATACGAATCTCGCGGTGATCGATATGGCAGACGTGGTCGTCGTCGCGGTCCCGATCCTTGCGATGCGCGAAGTCTTCATGGGCTTGCGCCCGCACGTGGAGGGCAAAGTGGTAACCGACATGGCGAGCACCAAGGCCACGGTGATGGAGTGGGCCGGGGCCGCGGGCATCGACCTGGTGGGCGGGCACCCGATGTGCGGGCGCGAGGCGGCGGGCATCGACGGTGCCGACCCGGAGATGTTCAAGGGCGCGCCGTGGATCCTTACGCACGACGATCGGACTGTACGGGAGCTCGTCGAGGCGGTGGGTTCACATCCGTTGGTGATGGACGCCGCCACGCACGACCGGCTCGTTGCGGGCGTCAGCCACGCCGCGCTGCTGCTATCGGTGGGATATGTGCTCGCACTGTCCGGCCGCGCCGATTGGCCGGATGCGGCCAAGGTGGCCGCGAGCGGCTTTCGTGACATGAGCCGGCTCGCCGCCGGCGACGCCGAGCTGTCGGCCGGCATCGCGCAAACCAACCGCGACAACCTCCTCGAGCTGCTGGACGAAGTCAGCCACTCGATCGCGCGGCTGCGCCGCCACCTCGAAGCGGACGACGGCCGGCTGGTGGAGCTGTTCGAGGAAGCGCGGGCGGTGCGGGAGCGGTGGGCCAAGGGCCAATGATCGCGACTGTTAGAAAGGCTCGCCGCCTCGAAGGCGAGGTCAGGCTGCCGGGTGACAAGTCGATCTCGCACCGCGCGCTGATCCTTGGCGCCATCGCGAGCGGCGAGAGCCGCTTTCGCGGCCTTTCTGCCGGCGCCGACGTGAGGTCGACGGCCGGCTGCATGCGCGCCCTGGGCGTTGAGGTGACGGAGTCTCGAGTCCGTGGCGCCGGCATGCACGGCCTGCGCGCGCCGGCCGGCGCCCTCGACTGCGGGAACTCGGGGACCACCATGAGACTGCTCGCCGGCCTCCTTGCGGCGCAGCCGTTCACCACCGAGCTCCGGGGGGACGACTCGCTGACCGCGCGGCCGATGGATCGCGTGGTGACGCCGCTGCGGGAGATGGGCGCCGCCGCGAGTTGGCCACCTCTCGCAGTCGGGGGCCGAGGCCCATTGCACGGAATCGACTACGTGATGCCCGTCGCCAGCGCGCAGGTCAAGTCGGCGGTCCTGCTGGCGGGGCTGTTCGCGGACGGCCGCACCACCATCGTCGAGCCTGTGGCCACGCGAAATCACACCGAGCTGATGCTGGAGGCGATGGGTGCAATGGTGCTGGTCGACGGCCGCCGCGTCCAGGTGTCACCCGCCGAACGGCTGGCGTCTCTGGACATCGACATCCCCGGCGACCTCAGCGCGGCCAGCTTCTGGCTCGTGGCGTCCGGTCTGATATCGAATGCTCGCGTGCGCATCCAGAACGCAGGCACCAACCCGAGCCGCATGAAATTCATCGAGCTCCTGCGTGATGCCGGTATCGGCATCGAGGTCGAGGGCGCGCATAAGGCGGGCGGCGAACCCGTCGCCGACCTTCTAGTCGGGGCTGCAGCCGGGCTGCGCCCCGTCACGATCGACGGCGCCATGGCGGCCGAGATGATCGACGAGCTGCCCGTCCTCGCCGTGGCGGCGACGCAGCTGCCGGGGACGAGCCGCATCACAGGGGCCGCCGAGCTTCGAGTCAAGGAGTCCGACCGCGTTGCCGCGATGGCGGAAGGCCTGGCGGCGATGGGCGCCGACATCACCGCGCTCGATGATGGATGGGTGATCACGGGGCCGCGACACCTCGAGGGCGCGCGTGTGCGATCGCATCGTGACCATCGCATCGCGATGGCGCTCGCCATCGCCGGGCTCCTCGCCGATGGCACCACCGAGATCGACGACGCCGAGTCCGTCGACATCTCCTACCCGGGTTTCTTCGACCAGCTGGAGTCGCTTTGCTGACGATCCGGTGCGAGCTGGACATCGAGGTGCTCGCGCTCGAGCTGTACGAGCTCGAGGTCACCGAGCCTCGAGACGACTTCGAGCTCGAGGTCGCACGCACGGTGTCCACCGCGCGCTCCGGGGAGGTCGGCGACATGGGACGCGCGCGGGCACTGTACCGGCGGTTCGGCATCGACCCGACGCGGGTGCGGCCGTCGTCGGAGGCACTGTTCCGGCGATTGAAGAAGGGCGAGCCGCTGCCGAGAGTGAACTCACTGGTCGACGTGGCCAACGCGGTGTCGGTGCAGCTGCAGGTGCCGATCGGGCTTTACGACCTGGACAAGGCCAAGGGCGACGAGCTCGTGGTTAGGCTCGGCGCCGACGGCGAGAGCTATACGGGCATCCGAAAGGAACGCGTCAACGTCGCGGGACGCATATGCGTGGCGGATGCCGACGGTCCATGCGGAAACCCGAGCGCCGACTCGGCCCGCACGATGATCACGACCGACACCGAGCGCGCCGCCTGGATCTATTTTCTGCCGGTCACCGAAGAAGAGGTCGATCGCACCGCGGAGCTGATCGCCGTGTTCGGCCGCGGCCTGGTGCGCATGGCCGCAGCCCCGGCATGAGGGCTGCCGCGGCGGAGCAGGTCCTGTGCGTGCGGCGAGAGGACATCTTTCCCGACGGGGCGTGGCACGGCTTCATCAGCGAGCAGCTGGATCGCTACCAGTCGGTGATCCGCGAGCGTCACCTGTTCATGCCTCGTGCGGCAGTTGAGGACGACCCGGGCTTCCAGCAGATCATTCCGTACGTCGTCTTCCGCCATCGCGATCGATATCTGCTCACGCATCGCCTCCGCGCTTCATCGGAGCGCCGCCTGCGCAAGCAGTACTCCCTCGGCGTCGGCGGCCACATCAATCCCGGCGACCTCGAGGGCGGCGATCCCATCCAGGACGGTCTCAAGCGCGAGTGGGAGGAGGAGGTCATCTACCAGGGAAGCTTCGAGGCGAAGCTGCTCGGCCTGCTCAACGACGAGTCGTCGCCGGTCTCGAAGGTGCACCTTGGCGTGGTGTTCCTGGTCGATGGCGACTCGCCCGACATCGCGATCCGTGAGACCACCAAGCTCGCGGGCGAGCTGCTGACGCTGGAAGAGATGCGGATCTACTACCTCGGAATGGAGTCGTGGTCCCAGATGGTGTACGACCGCTTGCTGAAGGGCGGCTCGTGAAATACGTCGAGGCCGGCGGCGCGCGCATGTCCGCCGTCGGGCTGGGCACGTGGCAGTTCGGATCGATGGAATGGGGATACGGGTCGACGTACGCCCGTGAAGAGGCGGCCAAGATCGTGCACCGAGCCTTGGAACTGGGCGTCACGTTGATCGACACCGCCGAGCTCTACGGATTCGGGAGATCCGAGCGCATCGTGGGGGAAGCGATCCGTGGGCAGCGCGACAAGGTGTTCCTGGCCACAAAGCTGTTCCCGGTCGGCCTCCCGATGCAGGTTGCATCCAAAGCGCGCGCGAGCGCGAGGCGGCTCGGAGTAGATCGCATCGACCTTTATCAGCAGCACGGGCCGAGCCCGATGTTTCCGGCCGGCGCCACCATGCCCCGCATGAGGAAGCTGGTCGAGTCGGGCCTTGTCGGCCACGCCGGCGTCAGCAACTTCTCGCTGGCGCAGTGGCAGGCGGCGGAGAAGGCTTTCGGCGGGCCGGTGCTGTCGAACCAGGTGAGGTTCAGCCTGCTTGCCCGAGGGCCGGAGCGTGAGCTGGTGCCGTGGGCGCAGCGCAACGGCCGCATCATCATCGCTTACAGCCCGCTGGCGCAGGGGCTGCTCTCGGGCCGGTACCAGGAAGCGCCCCCGCGCAACTTTCGGCGCTTTCGATCGGAGTTCCGAGCTTCGTCCAGGGCCAAGCTCGAGCCGCTGCTCGCGGCAATGTCGGAGATCGCCTCGCGCCATCAGGCGACCAGCGCACAGGTCGCACTGTCGTGGCTGCTCAGAAAGCCGAACGTGGTCGTGATTCCGGGCGCATCGTCGGTCCACCAGCTCGAGCAGAACGTCGCCGCAGCCGACGTGGAGCTGAGCGACGACGAGGACGCTCGCCTGGGTCGGCTTACGCTAACGGCATGAAGCTGGAGGCGGTCGAGCTGCGGCGGATTCGCATGTCGCTCGTGGCCCCGTTCGAGACGTCGTTCGGCACGCAGCAAGAGCGCGACATCCTTCTGGTCAAGGCCATCACCGACGAAGGCGAGGGCTGGGGGGAGTGCGTCGCGGGCGAGGAGCCCGATTACTCGTCCGAATATGTCGAGGCGGCGCAGCATGTGCTCGTCCACCACCTGCTGCCTCCCCTTCTCGAGCGCGACAGTACGGCCGCGCATGACGTGGCGGGCGCGCTGCGCAGGATCCACGGACACCGCATGGCGAAGGCGGCGATCGAGATGGCGGTGCTCGACGCCGAGCTGCGCTCCAAACGCGAATCCTTCGCTCAATTCTTCGGCGCGGTGCACACGGCGGTGGACTGCGGCGTGTCGGTCGGCATCCACCGCTCGATCCCGGACCTTCTCCGCACCGTCGGCGGCTATCTCGACCAGGGCTACCGGCGCATCAAGCTCAAGATCAAGCCCGGTTGGGACCTCGGCCCCGTGCGTGCGGTGCGCGAGCGCTTCGGCGACGTGCCCCTGCAGGTGGACGCGAACACCGCGTACTCGCTGGCCGACGCGGAGCATCTCGCCCAGCTGGACCCCTTCGACCTTCTCCTCATCGAGCAGCCGCTGCCCGAGGACCAGGTCCTAGCCCATGCGGAGCTGGCCAAAGTGGTGCGCACGCCGATCTGCCTCGACGAGTCGATCACCTCGGCCCAGGCGGCTGCCGATGCCATCCAGCTCGGAGCCTGCAAGATCATCAACATCAAGCCTGGGCGCGTGGGCGGCTACCTCGAGGCGCGCCTCATACACGACCTTTGCGCCAAGCACCGCGTGCCGGTGTGGATGGGAGGGATGCTGGAGACCGGCCTCGGCCGGGCGGGCAACGTCGCGATGGCGGCCATGCCCAACTTCAAGCTCCCTGGCGATACCTCGGCGTCAGACCGCTACTACCACCGCGACATCACCGAGCCTTTCGTGCTGGTCGACGGCCGCTTGAAGGTGCCGGACGGTCTGGGCCTCGGCGTGAAGGTCGATGTGGACTACCTGAGGGAGATCACCACCAGCCAACAGATGGTGCAGAGGCGCGAGGGAAGACCGGTCCGAGTCGCCGACTAGCCGCCGAGCTGCCCTATCCGCGGCATCGCCATCAGCAGGTCGGTCATTGCGCTCGCATGCGCAGCTTGGCCGAGCCTGGGCAGGCCGAAACGGTCTTCGATCGATGCGAGCAGCGAGTAGTGGTCGTAGGAGAGGTCGCTGTTCTTGATGATCGTTCCCGGATGAATCACCAGCGTCAACACGTGGTTGGCGCTGTCCTCACCCTCGTCCCACGTGATCAGCAACAGCCCGCCTTCCTTCCACGCCGACGTGGCGAGGATCGTGGGCACCGTTTGCGCCAGCCACTTGTCCGCGGTTGCCGTGGAGCAGTCGTGCCCGTCGTGGCATAGATCCGGCGTGATCCAGACGAAATGGGGAACGGTCCCCGCCATATCGGCGCTGAACTGGGAGAAGGGGACGACCTGGCTCGGGCAGGAGCCGCCGAAGTATGGGAAGGGGTTGTGCTTGAGGGCGTACGGATAGCCGCTGCGGGTGCAGCTGCTCGACATCCCTTCCATGTACGCCCGCCAGGAGATGCCCGCATCGGTCAGCTGGGCGCCGAGACCTCCAACGGGTAGTGAGTGCCAGCCGTCGTCGGCGATGCCCCATGTGCTGCCTGAGGTGAGAGCGAGGTAGTTCGGCAGGCTTGGATGTGAGACGCCGTGATAGTTGGTTGCGACGGCGTACTTCTGTGCGAGCTGTGCCGTGTAGCCGCCCTTGATGGCCTGGTCGTAGCTGCGGTTCTCCATCACGATCACGAAGACGTGCTGGGTTGTTCGTTGTGCGTTCGGGGTCGGAGTCGAATGCGGCGCTGGGGTGGCTTGGCTCGTGGGTTTGGGACTGGGAAGATGGGCGACAGGGGTTTGCCCGCAGGCCGCAAGCAGGCAGAGCGCGATCGCGGCGCTTGCGATTGCTCGGATGCGCTTTGGCACTACGATCCGAGGCGCCATGCGATTGCGGGGCGGACCATGGGAGATCGAGATCCGGCCCGAGCGCGGAGGGCGCATCTCCTCGCTGCGCCTCGCGGGCGAGGAGCTGCTCGACCAGGGCATCGGCATCGATGATCCCTCAACGGAGGGGTTCGTTGCAGGGGGCGCCTTCGGCTGGGACGAGATGGTGCCCAACGTCGATGCCGCGCTGTATCCAGGTTCGGGCCCTTATGCCGGCATCTCGCTTCCCGATCACGGGGAGGCGTGGCGGCTGCCGTGGTCCGTTGTCGATGACCTTTCGATGGAGTGCGTGGGACGGGTGCTGCCGTGGAAGCTTCGGCGAACGATTGCGTTCAGCGATTCCGCGGTTCGGTTCGACTACGTCTACATCAATGCCGGCGACGCCCCGTTGCATGCGTATTGGTGTGCGCATCCCCTGTTCCGGTACGAGCCGGATATGCACGTCGAGGTGGGGGGTGACGTGCCGCGGCCGGAGACGGGGAAGAGTCGCAAGGTGTTCTTGAGGCGTGGGTCCATTGACCATGCGCTTCTCAGGTGGAAGTCGGGAACCGCGATCGAGCTCGCTTGGGATGCGCGGGTGACGCCCTACGTTGGGGTGTGGGTCTGTGATGGCGACCTGGGTGGCTATCGGCAGATCGCGATCGAGCCGGCCACGGGCGGGGCTGATCGACCTCACCTCGCTGCACCTCCGCCACTTCTGGCGCCCGGTGAGCGGTTGAACTGGTGGTTGGAGGTCAGGAACGTCCGTTAGAGCTCACATCTGTGCATGATTCGCTGTCTCGTGTGCTCGGGATACGACCATCTGTGCCCGAATCGCATCGGCTGGTTCGAGGGCCGGATTGGTCGCCAAACTAAACTGACACGATGGCCAAGCTCCTTGGTTTGCGCTGCCGCGAGTGCGGCACGGAGTACGAGCTCCAGGCGACTCATGTCTGCGAGATGTGTTTCGGGCCGCTCGACGTCGTGTATGACCAGGCGGCGCTAAAGAAGGTGGTCAGCCGCGACCGCATCGAGCGGGGGCCGGCATCGATGTGGCGCTATCGCGACCTGCTTCCGATCGAAGACGAGACGCCTGTCGTCAGCCTGGGCGAAGGGTTCACTCCCCTGGTCAAGGCAGAGCGCCTTGGTGCCGAGCTCGGTCTTCGCAACCTCTACTTGAAGAACGACAGCATGAACCCGACCAACTCCTTCAAGGACAGGGTCGTGTCGGTCGCGATCAGCTGGGCTCGGGCCAACGGGTTCGAGACGATCGCGTGCGCTTCCACCGGCAACCTCGCCAACGCGGTCGCCGCGTACGCGGCGCGCGCGGGCCTCGAGTGCTTCGTCTTCATTCCGGTGGATCTCGAGCCGGCGAAGGTCGTGAGCATCAGCGTCTTCGACCCCAACGTGGTCGCAGTGCGGGGCAACTATGACGAGGTCAACCGGCTCTGCAGCCAGCTGCTCGAGTCCACGCCATGGGCCTTCTGCAACATCAACATCCGCCCGTTCTACGCCGAGGGCTCCAAGACCCTGACCTTCGAGACTATCGAGCAGCTGGGGTGGAGGCTTCCGGACGAGATCATCATCCCGATCGCCAGCGGCTGCCAGTTCGGGCGCCATCGCCAGGCGATTCGCGAGGTGATGGAGTACGGGCTCGTGCGCGACGATCGTGTCCCGGCGATGACGGGCGCCCAGGCGCTCGGCTGTGCGCCTGTTTACAACGCGTTCAAATCCGACGACCCGGAGCGTGTGATGCCGGTCAAGCCCAACACCATCGCCCGCTCGATCGCGATCGGCAATCCTTCCGACGGCATCTACGTCAACCGCGTCGCGATCGAGACCGGCGGCGTCGTCGAGGCCGTGACTGAAGAAGAGATCGTCGCCGCCATGAGGCTGCTCGCCCGCACCGAGGGCATCTTCACCGAGACCGCCGGCGGAGTGACCATCGGGGTCCTCGCGAAGCTGGCTCGCGCCGGCCGCTGGAAGGGTGACGAGGTCGTGGTCGCCTACGTCACCGGCCACGGCCTCAAGA
>VBHB01000080.1 GCA_005880315.1 Chloroflexota bacterium
CCCCACGCGCGCAGCTTGCCCGCGGCGATGAGGCGACCGATGTCGTGGACGATCTCCTTCATGCCCAAGCCCGCCGGCGGTTTTTCTGCATATGCGAGGTCGATGTAGTCCATGCGCATCCGTTCCAGGGAAGCCTCGAGCTCCGCAGCCGCAGGCTGCTCCGGCCAGAACTCCCACCAGAGCTTGTTGGCGAGCACGACCTCCTCGCGCTTCCAACCCGAAGCCCGGAAGAGCTCGCCGAAAACGACCTCCGAGTAGCCGCTCTTCATCGGCGCGGTCCCCGTCTCGTCGTTGTAACGGGCGTCGTCGAGGAAGTTGATCCCGAGCTCTCGTGCCTTTCGCATCACAGCGATGCCCGCGTCGCGCGGAATTCGCTCGTATGTCCGCCATGAGCCAAGGGCAAGCTCGGAGACGTGAATGCCTGACGCGCCCAGTGGCCGTCGGCCGACGGCGACCATTCGCCCAGCTTAAGTCCGCAGGGCACTAACCTCATGGGAATGGCGATGCGGGCGTGAGCGTCTTCAACCTGCGACTGGAGTCGGTGCGGCGAAAGAGCGGAGGCCGGATCCACCTCACGCCCAAAGTCCCGCGGAGCGGTCCGGTCACCACTCTATGCGGGCAGACATTGGCGGCGGCCTCCTACGTCGCGGTCGAGCAGGATGCCGACTGCACCAACTGCAAGCGCAGGTCTATGGACCCCAGCCGCATCTCGGGTGCGTTCTTCGCCCAGGAAGAGGGATCGCAGCTGCTTCAGCTCTCGCTCGAGCAGGCTCGCGCCCGGCGCCCCGCCGGCAAAGCGGCGCCATCTTCGAGCAAGCCGATCGTGCGCGTGCTGCCTCCCCAGGCGCCGGCCGTGCCCGATCGGATCGGCGAGCTCTACACCAACGGCTTCAAGGCGGCCGGCGAGGGCTTGTGGCGCAGCCAGGCCGGCGTGCTGGTGCGCATGCGCAAGCAAGGCCGGGAGTGGCGTTTTGCTGAGCTCGTCTTCGATGGCTCGATCGTCGCCACCCGCCAGGACGGCGGGATGAAGCTCCGCGCCGGTGACGTCGAGGTGCGTCCCACCCAGGATGGTTTCGAGGTCCGCGTCAGGAGAACCTGACCTTCCGGTTCAGATGTGCTGGGTCACTAATACGACGTTGAGGGCCGGATCCGCATACACGATCACGCACCAGCCGCGGCCGAAGTCAGCGGTCGAGACCAGAACTCTTCCCGTGTGCGCAGCCCCCACCACGAGGTCGGGTAGGTATGTGAGGTGGTAGGCCTGGCGGCCATTGCAGATGGCGTGCAGGTGGACCTGGTAAGTCCCGGGCGGAAGATGCGAAAAGCCGACCGGCAGGAAGGATGGGATCGACGGTCCTGCTGGGCGCACGACAGGAGCGGCCACCGGCTGGCGTGAGACGCCCGTCTTCAGCGTCGCTCCGCTCGCGGGCTGGGGGCCGCATGCGACCAGCATCGCCATGGCAAGCATCGCGAACACGAACCTCATACGGAGTGGATACGTTCAGCTGTTACTCGTTGTGGAACGCCGCGAGGGCACGGGCCTCGTCGTCGAGCTCGCCTCTCACGGACCGCGGCATCGGCTCGAACGGATCGACGCGAACCCGGCCGTCCTCGTACCGCCACGTGCCCGCCACGGCACCATCGACCAGGAACACCGGCATCGAGTGCGGCGTCTTCGTGCCGAAGATGATCGGGCGGTACGCCTCGGGCATGACCTTGGTTCGGCGTGCGTGGATCATCGTGAGCGCCTCGAAGGTCTGCAGGAACCGCACCGGCGCGCGCGAGCCGCCATCGGGAATCGGCGCCTTCGGCAGGTCGAAGAGGATGCGACCGGCTTCATCACGGAAGCGCGCAAGGCGCATGCGCTCGACCACCGGCATCACCTTTGCCGGCGGCAAGCCGGCCCAGCTGGCGATGTCGGCCACCGCCGCCGGTCCGAATCCGCCGAGATACCGGCGCACGATCAGCTCCAGGCCCGCCGCCTCCGTGGCATTGGCCGCGCCGACCCAATCGTCGGCCAGGCCGTAGAGGTCGGCCAGCCTTCGTTCCCACGTTCCCGACGGCGGGACGCGGACCATGTCTAGCCACAGCCCCAGCCCCGACCAGGCGATGGCCGGGAAGCCAGATTCGGACAGCAACGCCTTGAGCTCGGTGGTCCGTGCCGGGCCGCGCTCGAGCCGCGCCCGCACGACGCCGGCCACCTCGTCCATGTCCAGTCCGTGCGCCTGATGCCGGACCACGCGGAGCCACCACTCGCGGCGCGCAGACCTGACCCCTGCCTGAAGCACGGGATAGTCCGCCCGCGAAACGGTGTGAATCGTGCTTCGGATCAATGTGCCCTGGATGGCCCGACGCTTGATGAGAGCCTCGGTGAGATTTGCCCGGCGGAAGTTGCGCAGGCGCGACCAGAGCCCCACATAGCCGCTGGGTGCGTACTGGGTCTGCAGGCCGCCGACCGCTTCGAGCGCGCGTGTCAAGGGCATCGACGATCGTTCGAGCAGTAGTTGGCGCGCCAGGAGCGCGCGGTTCAGCTCGCGTTGGGACAGGACACGCTCAGTCAAAGGGTGCGAATTAGATTGTCGCGAGTCCCCCGACGCTCAGCGCGAGGACGAAGCCGTTCGCGCACCTGAGGCGATGCTGCTCGGCAGATGATTCGGGGCCGCGGGCAGAGTGAAGCCCACGGACTGGGCCACGATGAGCCCCACCAGCAGCAACAGGATCGCCAGGGCAAAGAGCCCGAAGATCTGCCAGTCCATCCGCCGGCTGGCCATCATCCACCCAGGCGCGGTCGGAGCTCCGGCCGGCGCCCACCCACAGATGGGACAGCGGCCGTTCGTGTACCGCGAATTGAAGCTCCAGCGGTCGAGCTCGCAGAAGTAGCGAGACGGCTGCCTTTGGATTCGCGGCAGGCGCAGCGACGAGATCAAGGCGCGAGCACCTCTTCGGTCGCATCCTCTTTGGGTGCGCTACGCGCCCACACCCAGGCCGCGGCGGACGCCATGACGAGAGCCTCTAGGGTGAAGAACATCAGCGCGAGCGGCTGGCGATTGGCGAGCAGCGTGGTCACCGCGCCAGCCGCATTGTTGGTCGCCCCGGCCGCCGTGGCGCCGGCGCCGAACCCCTGGTCGCCGAAGCCACCGAATCCGCCAAAGCCTCCAAACCCACCAAAGCCGCCGAAGCCAAAGCCTCCACCCGCGGCCGCGTTGGCATCCCCGTAGCCCTCACCGAGGACGTACTCCGTGTTTTGCTGCGGCACGCCAGGCCCGGGCGTGGGGTGGGTGACCAGGATGTGCAGCCCGGTCGCCCATGCGGTGGCGTGGCTGCCGTTCACGGTCTTGGTCGGCTGCGCGGTGAAGATCTTGATGTAGGTGACGTCGGCGCCGGGCACGCAGCTGGAGGAGGAATCGTTGGGGGTGACATAACCCGCGCGGTCCTGAGGAATCCCGGGCAGCCCGCTTGGGCTGGGCAGAGGTGGCACAGGAGCGGATGGCGCGGGAGCGGGCGGTTTCGGAGATGGCGCGGGCGCGGGGCACGGCGCGGGGTGGCTCTGCTGCACCGTCAATCCCTGGTCGGTGACCGTGACCGGCTGGCCGTTGACGGTGACCTCCCCGACGACCACATGGGCGTCCGCGGTGCCGCTGCTCGTGGTGCTGGTGACGATCGTGTCGACGACCACCTTGCCGACGTGCACGGTGCCCATCGCAAAGTTCTGCACCTCCGAGTGAGTCGTCACGGTGAGGACGCCGTTCGACCTGACCACCGTATGGCTCGCGCCGGTCGCGCCGCTGAACGGCTGCGAGCCTCCTCCGGCGTAGTAGCCCCACGCATCGGAGTAGAGCTGGCTCGCGTCGCTGTCGCCGCGGGAGGCCGCCTGCCCACCGGGGCAGGGGTTCTGCTGTTGTGCGGACGCGGGGCTGGACGAGCAGCTGTCAACGTGCGCGGTGGAAGGCCCGCCGGGATAGGTCGACGTCGCGTACGGCACCTGGTTGTTCGGGTTCTGGCACGCGCTCGGCGGCGGCGGCGGGTTGCCGGCGCTGCAGCTCTGGTTGTACTGCGACCCGGCGGTCGCGGAGAGCGGTCCGCTGTCCGAGAACGTGGCCTTGCCGACCGACGACGGGGATGCATCCTGCTGGACCTGCGCGAGCGGGTAGTGATTGTTCACGGCTCCGTTCTGGAAATTGGGAAATGCGCTCGAACCGGTGATGGTGTGGACGCCGGTCCCGTATCCGTAGCTCGTGTATGCGCCGGGCACGTCTGCAGCCACCAGAATCGGCACCCCGAGCACGCAGGCGATCACGGCGAGGAACGCGACGGCCAGCGTGGCTGCGCGTCTCAATGCTTGACCCCTTCCAGCAGCTCGAGCGCGATCGCGCCCGCCGAACGGCCCTCACGCGTGGCGCGCTCTTCGATTGCCCGCTTCACCGAAGGCGGCACCTTCAAGGACAGGACCTCCATCAGCTCAACGTCGACGCGATGCCCGTTTCCATTCGCTTCGGAGGGAATCGCGGCGGGCTCGTCGACCGCTGAGCCCAGGTACGAACCCGAGATCAGCTTCCGGTCGGCCCGCAGCTCCGCAGCGGGTGCCTCGTGGCCGGCGGTGCCGTGCTCGAAGATGTACGCGCGGTCGGCGACCTCGAGCGCCGACTCGACGAACTGCTCGACCAGCAGCACGGCGATGCCTTTGGATCGCAGCACGGACAGCATCTCGAACAGCTGCCGCACGATCGTCGGTGCGAGGCCCTGCGACATCTCATCCACCATCACCAGCCGCGGCCGGGCCAGCAGGGCACGCGCCAGGGCGACCATCTGCTGCTCGCCACCTGAAAGCGTGCCGACCGCTTGCCATCGCCTTTGCTTCAGTCGAGGAAAGACCTCGTACGCGACTGAAGGATCGACCCGCTGGCCGGTGTTGTCCGATGCGAGCAGCAAAGTGTCCTCGACGCTCATGCGCGGGAAGAGACCACGGCCCTCGGGGATGTGCGCGAGGCCCATGCCCGCGATGCGCTCAGGCGTGCGGCCGGTGATGTCTCGGCCGCCGAAGAACACGCGACCCGCGCGCGGTTTGACGATGCCGGAGATGGCGCGCAGCGTCGTCGTCTTGCCCGCTCCGTTGGCTCCGATGCAGGCCACGATCTCGGCGGGACGCACCACGAGGTTGACGTCTCGGATCACCTCGAGTGCGCCGTAGCCCGCGGCGAGGCCCTTAACTCCCAGCAGCGGAGCGCCGGTCGGCAGCGCGGGCGTGCCGTCCTTTCGGTCCGCCGACGTGATGACGGGTTGCACGGCACCATCGGGTGCTGCCGGCAGCTCAGGATTGGGCTCGCCCAGATATGCAGCGATCACCTTTCGATCGCTGCGAATCTCGGCCGGCCTGCCCTGGGCGAGGATCTTGCCGAAGTCGAGCACGTACATGTAGTCGCAGACGCGCATCACCAGGCTCATGTCGTGATCGACCAGGAGCATCGACACGTGGAAGCGCTCGCGCACCGCATTGAGAAGGTCGGCCAGCCGCTTGGTCTCGCCGGCGTCGAGGCCGGCGGCGGGCTCGTCGAGCAGGATCAGCTTGGGTCGCATCGCCAGCGCGCGAGCGATCTCGACCCGGCGCTGGATCCCGGCCGGAAGATCGCCGGCGAGGCTGTTGGCGTGCGCGTCGAGGTCGAGGACATGCAGGATCGCGCGCGCTCTTTCCATGGTGGCGCGCTCAGCGAAGCGCGAAAGCGGATTCCCCAATGCGTCCGCGATGGTGCTGCGCCTTCCCAGCGCATCCATCGGCACCGCGAGGTTCTCGAGCAGTGTCATCGACTTCCACAGCTGGAGGTTCTGGAAGGTGCGGGCGATGCCGCGCCTGGCACGTTCGTGCGGCGGCACTCGGCGCAGCGAGCGGCCGTCGAAGAAGATCCTGCCGGCGTCGGGCTGCACCACGCCCGAGATGCAGTTGAACAGAGTCGTCTTGCCTGCGCCGTTCGGTCCGATGAGGCCCAGGATCTCGCCTCGGTTGAGGTCGATCGAGACACGATCGAGCGCGACCACGCCGCCGAAACGCACATAGATGTCCCGAACTCTGAGCATGGTCATGCCACGCGCACCCGCCTTTGCGTGTGCACGCGGACTGCCGCCATCGCCTTCGCCACATGCCCATGGAGGTCGCCCCAGACGCCGTCCGGCAGGAGGATCAGCTGGACGATGAGGAGCGCGCCCAGCGCGAGCGAGAACCAGTCGTATGAGATGTCATAGCTGTGGCCCATGAACGTGCCGTGGCCGTAGCGCGTGAGGATGTCGGGCACGAACGCCATGAAGAAGCCGCCCAACGCCGCGGCGGGAACGTATCGGACGCCCATCAGCACGGCGATCGCGGACAGCTGCAGCGAGGTGAACACCCAGAATGGCTGCGGGCTCACGGAGCCGGCGATCAGCGGATAGAAGGATCCGCCCAGGCCGGCGATGCCGGCCGACAAGCCAAACGCCAGCAGCTTGTAACGAGTGAGGTTCACGCCCATCGTCGAAGCCGCCAGCTCGGAATCGCGGATGGCTCGGAAGCGCCTGCCCGCTCCGGACTGGTGGAGGTTGACCATCAGCAAAGCGACCAGGACGAAGAGCGCGAGCAGCACCTCATAACCAGCGAGGAGGTGCGAAGAAGAGTCTGCCGGGAGCCCGAGCAGGTTGGCGCCGTCGACCCGCCATCCGCCTGAGCCGCCGCTGAACCAATCGAAGATGTGGTCCTGGAAGACGTATTTGTCGAAGACGAGCGCGATCGCCAGGGTCACGATCGCAAGGGTGATCCCGCGCAGGCGTAGGGCCGGGAGCCCGACGAGGACGCCGAGCGCGAACGCGGCGACCACGCCCACCACGATTCCCACCACGTAGCCGGCGTGGAAGGTGTTGAACATCATGCCCGCGGCATACGCCCCCACCCCGGCGAAGGTCGCCTGACACAGCGAGACCTGACCCACATACCCGGTGAGCAGGACGATGCTCAGGATTCCGAAAGCCCACACCACCGAGAGCGCGGCGTCGAACTTCAAGCCCACGTCGAAGCCGGCCGGGATCAAGGCGAGCATTAAGAATGCGGCGACCGCAACCGCCAGCCGCACGGGATGTCCGAGGATCATCTCGTCGCCACCGGCATCCCGCGCGGAGCGCGGACGATCAGGACGGCGATGATGACCAGCAGGGCCACCAGCCTTGGGAACCCGAGTGACTGGATCCAGATGGTGGGATATGTCTCGAGCAGCCCGAGCAGGAATCCGCCGAGCACCGTCAGCGGCAGGGAGACCAGACCGCCGATTAGGGCCGCCGCGAGCGCGTCGATGATGATCAGCGTGAGGCTCGTGGTGTCGAAGTTGATGAAGGGCGTGATCAGGATGCCCGCCACCGCGGCGATCAAGCTGCCCAGCATCCAGCTGACCGCGCCAACCTTGCCGACCGGCACGGCCCAGAGCGACGCAGATACAGGATCGTCCGACACCGCTCGCATCGCGCGACCGAGCCGCGTGAACTGGAGGAAGGCGGCCAGCCCGAACGCGAGCCCGATGGCGACGACCACGATGACGATGGTGTTGGCGCCGATCGGCACGCCGGCGACCTCCCGCGTCCACGTTTGAGGTGCGAGGTAGATCGGCAGGTGGTACTGGTTGTTCTTCCAGATCAGCGACGCGGCCGATTGCAGGGCGAGCAGCACGCCAATCGTAATTACCGCTTTGGTCACGGGCGGCCGCGTACGCACCCACTGGAAGACCGCAAGCTCCAATACGAGGCCGAGCACGACGGCGAAGGCGAGACCGACGAGCACCGCGACGGCTGTCAGCGCCCAGGTCGGCATCCAGCTCGGATGCACCCAGCCGTAGAAGACCTGCCACGCGACGAAAGTCGAGAACATCCCCATCGCGCCATGGGCGAAGTTGAGGACGCCGGTAGCGCGGTAGATGAGCACGATGCCGAGAGCGGCGAGGGCGAAGATCGCACCCAGGCCAAGGCCGATGACGGTGTATGCGGCCAGCTCACTCATGAGCCTGTCGCCCCCTTATCCCCCGGGACAGATCCACCCGCTCACCGTGTGCCACGACCCATTGGGAGCGGCGTCTGCCGTGTAGGTGAAGCAGTGGTTGGGGTCGTGGGCGCCGGGGCCGTAGCTGAGAGGCACACTCCAGCCCGTGTTGAAGCCCTGGATCCCATCCAGGGCCTGGACCAGCGATGAACGCGACAGGCTGCCGCCTGCCTTTCTCGCCGCCGCGACGAAGAGCATCGCCGCAGTCCAGGAGTGCTGCGTGTAGATGTCGAGCGCCTGGAACTGGCCGGGGTAAAAATGCTGGACGGTGCCCAGGTACTGGCGAACGGTCGCGTTCCCCTGGTGGTCGTAGGGCGAGAGAAACGGAACGAGCGAGTGCGCGCCGCTGATCTCTCGGTCGTACGACTTCTGCACGTTGAACTTGTCGAGGCCGGCACCCAGCACGTGCGGATACCAGTTCGCCGCCTCCATCGCGTCGAAGAGACGGTGGTAGCTGAATGGATCGAGAGCCGCGATGACATAGTCCGGGCATGCCCGATCTGTGGCGGGGCACTGGTAATTCGGACCTGCGCCGCCGCCGCTCGGCCCGTGATGTGCATGCTGAAGGTTGAAGACTGTCGCCGTGTAGTTGGCCTGCGTGGCCGACACCTCTTCGACGTCTGTGTAGCCGACACCGTCGGCAGTGAGCCGGTTCAGCAGGTTGGCCTCGACCGGATGGACCCAGGGCACATCCGAGAGAACGACGATCGCGGGGTGTTTGGCGCCGATGGCGCGTGCCTCGTCGGCAATTGCGGTCCCGTAGCGAAGGAAGCTGGCGGACACCGGGAAGCTCAGCGGGTCGTTGAACTCGTTGGGAGTGCCGAGTCCCCCGATGACAGGAATGCCCTGCCCCGTGAAGGTGCGAACCTCATTGTTTTCGCCAAGGGGCGCGGTCCATCCGACGACTGCGAGCACGTTCTGTGCGATCAGGTACTGGGCGCAGGCGTGCGCGGAGCTGGCGTCGTATTTGGAGTCGCACCACACGTACTGGACCTGGCGCCCGTTGATACCGCCGCTGGCGTTGACCGCCTGCATGTAGGAGCGGACGGTGTCGCGCTCGACGGAGGAGTCGACCGGTCCGCTGATGTCGAAGAAACCGCCGATGGTGATGTTGCCGCCCGAAACGCCTCCCGATCCGCCGCCGCTCGACCCGCCGGTAGTGGTGCCGCCGCCGGCGGCAGGCGAAGCGCCGGCTCCGGTGGCCTGCGAGCCTGAGACGTTGCCCTGCCCGACGTCTGCGACCACGCCGGAGGCCGGCTGGGTGTAGGAACGCACCGCCATCACCCCGAATACGCACGCGACGACAACCGACGCGGCCGTGAGGGCTATGGCAACGCGCTCGCGGATACCAGGAGCTGTCACATGCTCTCTCCCGCTTCAGGCGTGCCCTCGGTTGGGCACCGCCATATGTGTGAGAAACACGCGCGAGCGCCAAAAAGTACCCGAAAATCGAACGGGTTCAGCCCTTCTTCGAGCTCATCACCAGCTTCTGCCTGGTTGCCGCAGTGAGATTTCGCAGCCGAGGCGTCGTCCGAGCGCTCAGGGGCCTCGGCGACCGGATCGCTCGCGCTGATGCAGGTAGGCACTCGAGGTCGAAGGCAAAGCGCGACCGCACCTGGGCGAGCGGAGGCCTGCCCCCGATCCGGGCACCTCCCACCATCAGGCGCTCTAGCAGAGCCTCGCGGCCCGCCGGCACCCTCTCATCGTGCAGGCCGACCAGGTCGCTGAACGGCTTCGAGCGCCGGAAAACCTGCTTGCGGCCTGGCGCGCTCACTTTCCCGCGTGAAAGTTTCATGACCGGCCGGCCTTTGTAAGAGACCAGCTTGTAAGCGGTGTCGAGATATGGATGATCCGCGGAGACGCCCATCCTCGTGCCAACACCGAATGCGTCGATGAGGGCCCCATTACGTACGAGCTCATCGATAGCAAGCTCGTCGAGCCCGCCACTGGCAAAGATCCGCACCTCGGCGAGCCCGGCGCCGTCCAGCAACCGGCGCCCGCGCTTCGAGAGAGCGACCAGGTCACCGCTGTCGATGCGGACACCGAGACGGCCGCCGAGTCGTAGCTCTTTGATGACCTCGATCGCGTGCTTGATTCCCGTCATCGTGTCGTACGTGTCGACGAGAAACGTGGCGCGGCCGGGAAAGTCCTGCGCGAAAGCGCGGAACGCTTGCGTCTCGCTCGCGAAGGCCTCGATGTAGGAATGGGCCATTGTGCCCGCCGCGACCAGGCCGTGACGGCGTGCGGCCTCAACGTTGCTGGTGGCCTCGAAACCAACCATTGCTGAGAGCCGCGCAACGTCGATCCCCGCCTCGATCCCTTGTGTTCGGCGGAACGAGAAGTCCACGACGTCGCGACCACGGGCTGCGATGACACATCGCGCCGCCTTGCTTGCGATGGTCGTCTCGAACGTCACCTGGTTGAGGAACAAGGTCTCGACGAGCTGGGCCTCGGGCAACGGCGCCGTGACCTCGAGCACCGGCTCGCCCGCGAGCGCGATGCGTCCCTCTGGAATCGCCCACACGTCGCCCGTGAAGCGAAGTTTGCGAAATGCCTCGAGGTCCCTCTCCGCATAACCTTGCGTCTCGCGGAGATATCGAATGTCGTCCTCCTCAAAGCTAAAGTCGGCCAGGAGGTCGAGACAGGATTCGACTCCGGCGGCGACGAGAAATCCGCGCATGGCCGGAAGGGACCGGACGAAGAGGCTGAAGGTGGCGGTGCCCGTCATGCCGCGGCGCAGGTAGCTCGCGGCCATGTTGAGCTCGTAGAGATCGGTCAGGAGCGCGTTCACGGTGGTGGCCGCATCCTAAATTAGTCAGCATTTTCCTTCCCGGTCCTAAGGTTTGGCAGGTGAAGGTCGTCGCCGAGTCTTTCACGTGGCCTTTTACGGGGTCATGGGGATCCCGCTTCGCGGTCGGCTCTCTTCTCGTCCTGTTCCTGCCCGTGACTTTCATTCCACTGCTGGGCTATGCCATCGCCGCGACGCGCGCGACGGAGCCGGCGGGCGGGCCGCCACCGTGGCGCCTGTCGATGCGGCTCATCGCAGACGGCTTCTGGACGGCGGTCGTCCTGCTCCTTCTATCAGCGCCGTTTCTTTTGGCGCTCAACCCGCTGGCGGGTGCGATCGGCAACGCCCACCTGTGGCCGGTGCCGGACCGCTCCCCGTCGCCGATCTACGCCGGCATCGCCGCGGCGTTTCTGCTCGCACTGCCATGGGGCCTGCTCCTGCTGCTGCTCATGCCGCATGGCACGAGCCGATTCGCCACCACGGGACGCGCGAGAGACCTGTTCGACTTTCCACGAACACTGCGCGAGGTCAGGCGCGACTTTCCGGCGTGGAACGTGGTGGCTGCCGCGATGGTGACAGCCTGGATCGTGGCGCTGGCGTGCGTCGGGCTTCTGTGCGTCGGGCTCTTGCCAGGCGCGTTCTACGCCATTCTTGTGAGCGCACATGCCTCCGCCTCGCTCCAGTCGACCGCCGGCCCCTCGAGTGCGGATCCACGCCCTCGGTGACACCGCCTTGCTCGCCGAGCTGGGCACCCGGCTCGACACCGCGCTCAACACGCGTGCGATAGCGCTCGCGGCCGCGCTGAAGAAGCGCCGCGACGTGCGCCAGGCGATCGCCGGGTATGCGAGCGTCACCGTGCACTTCGACCCCGAACAGGCGACACCGGATTCCTTGGGCGCGGCCATCAAGCGCCTCGCGGCCAAGCGGCCGCCCATGGCGGAGCCCGGTAGGCTGCACAGAATTCCTGTGATCTACCGAGGCCCCGACCTCGAGGAGGTGGCAGAGAAGCTGAAGCTCACACCTCAACGGGTCGCCGAGATTCACTCGAGACCCATCTACCGCGTTTTCCTGGTCGGGTTCGTACCTGGGTGGGCTTACATGGGGCCGCTGCCCGAAGAGCTCGAGCTGCAGAGGCGGCACGTGCCGCGCACCCTCGTGCCCGCGGGCTCGGTGGCGATCGCGGGGCGGCAGACTGGAATTTACCCGCTGCCAAGCCCTGGCGGCTGGCACCTTATCGGATCTACATCGGTGAAGCTGTTCCTGCCCGACCGCGATCCCCCATGCCTGTTTCGTGCCGGGGACCGCGTGAAGTTCTTTGCATCGACAACGTGAAGGCCGTTCTGCGTGTGGTCGAGCCTGGGCTGTTCACGACCGTGCAGGATCTCGGCCGGCCCAACGCGATCGCCGCGGGTGTACCGCCGGGCGGAGCGATGGACCGCTTCGCGCATCGCGCCGCGAATCTGTTGGTCGGCAACGCCGAGATCGACGCCACCCTCGAATGCACGCTCTCCGGTCCGCATCTGCGGGCCGAACATGCATGCATAGTCGCGATCACCGGGGCCGATTTCGAGCCGCGCATCAACGGCACGCAGGTCGCGAACTGGACCGGAATTTTCGTGAGCCCGGGCGACCGGCTGACATTCGGTGCCCGCCGCGCTGGCGGGCGCGCATACATTGCGGTAGCCGGTGGGTTGGAGGGCGATCGCTGGCTGGGCTCGGCATCGACCAACCTGATGGCCGCGCGTGGGGGCATGCATGGACGCAACCTGAAGGCGGGCGACCAGCTCACCACTGCTCGCGAGGCGAGCCGGCCAGCGGTGTCGGGCCACCACCTGCCCGAGCGACTGCGGCCGCGATACACCGACCACACGCTCTTCGCCATCGCAGGCCCGCACATCAAGCGGCTGGATGCTGAGAGCCGCCGGCTGCTTTTCGGCGCGACATTCAATGTCAGCCGCGAGGCGGACCGTATGGGCTACCGGCTCGACGGCCCGAGGCTCGCCACCTCAGGCGACGAGCTGCTGTCGTTCGGGCTGGCGGCCGGCGCCATCCAGGTGCCGCGAGCGGGCCAGCCGATCCTGCTCATGGCCGACCACCAGACGGCAGGCGGGTACCCGGTGGTCGCCACCGTCGTGAGCGCCTCTCTGCAGGTCGCCGGGCAACTCGTACCGGGCGACGAGCTGCGCTTCGCGGAGGTCACGATCGAGCGCGCACGCCAGATGCGCCAGTCGCAGGCCGCGGCTCTCGACTCGCTTCGGGATGACTTGCGCTGAACGCTAACCGGCCGCCTTTCGGGCCTCTTCGATGACAGCGTCGTAGTCCGGCATGGGGTGCTCGCGAGAGCCGACCCATGTATAACGCACCGTCCCGGAACGGTCGATGACGAAGATCGTCCTCCGCGCCATTCCCGAGTAGCCCTGGACGTCATCGCGGCGCACGCCGTAGTCGGTCACCATCTTGCGCTCGAAGTCGCCGATCAGTTCGTAAGGCAGCCCACCAAGCTCTTTGGCGAAGGCCTGGTGTGAGAACACCGAATCGACGCTGATCCCATAGATGCCGATGCCGTCCGCAGCGGCCGCCTCGTGCCGTGACCGGAACTCGGTCAGCTCGGTCCTTCAACCACCCGTGAAATCAAGCACATAGAAAAGGAAGACGAGGGCCTTGTGCTTCTGCAGCGCCTCGGCAAGCGTGAGCTCCTGGCCGCTGGTGGTCGGCAGCTTGAACTCCGGCGCCTTGTCCCCAACCTGCAGCACTGAAAGAAGTTTATCCGCGCTCGAGGATGTACCACCCTGTGCGGGTCACCCCGGTGATGCGGTACCCGGCATCGAACGCAGGCTTCATCGCATCGCGCACGGCTATCCGCCAGGCGCGAGCCAGCAGCGGATCCGAGCGCCGCAGCGCGACGATGTCATCGGGCACCTGGCACATCACCACCCCGTCGGTCGACGTTCCCCGCACCGGCTCGCCCCCGGCACCGATCGAAAGCAAAGCGTCGACCTGCCTGTGTTGCAGATCGTCTGCTGACGGCTCGAGGGGACGCCCGGCTGCTGCAGCCGCCGCTTTCGGCGAGTCCAGCCGCCACTCGATGAGGATCCGGTCGGACTCCTCGCCCGCATTGATGCCGTCGGCCATCTCGCCATAGAAGTTGACGAGGTAAGAGCGCGCCTCCGCGCCCAGCTTGTTGAGGTTGAAGTAAGCGTTGCGGCGGACGAGTGGATCGAAAGTCCACTCGATGGCCTTCACGCCCCGCTCGAGGCACCAGGTGCGTTGATGCTGCTTGAGCTCGAAGCCGAGCCCTCGCACCTGGCTGCCGGCTGCTATGCCAAGGATGTGCGAATGCAGATGCAGGTGATCTGACGGCGGTCCGCCGAGCCAGCCGATGAGGCCGCCAACGAGGCGGCCGTCCACGTCGGCACCGGCGACGTAGTTACCGGACAGAACGAGGGCCATCAACACATCGGAGTCGACGGGGGGCTCGCCCGGTCGCCCCCATATCTCGGCGAAGATGCGCGCGAGCGTGCGGAGGTCTTCGAGCTCGGTCAGCTCAGAGATCACAACCAGACCCTATGCGCTCGCGAGCCGCCGGCCGTCGAAGCGAAGCGGCCTGTTCAAAATCAGGCGCCGGCAAGCTTGCCGGTTTCGATGCGGGCGTCGCGCAGCGCACCACGCACCGCGGCTGCCACCACCGCAGCGCCCGGGGAGTCGCCGTGAATGCAGATGGTGTCGAACTGGCCGGAACGCGCGAGGCGGACCGCCTGGGCTGACGCCGCCCGGGCGTCCAGCACCGCTCCGGGCTGTGAACGCGGCGCGAGGCTGCCATCGTCCAGCAGCAGCCGGTCGGCGAAGCCCTCTCGGTAAGCCGGGATGTGCGCGCGCCGTGCCGCAGCCAGAAGCTCCAGCGCAGGCTGGCCCATCAGTCCCACGCCATGGGCTTTCGCCACACGGGCGACGGCATCGGCCGCCGCCGGGTCGCTCTGACAGCGGTGGTACAGCGCGCCGTGTGGCTTTATGTACGCGATCGGCGCGATCGCGGCGATGCCGGCGACTTGAAAGCTGACCAGTGCCTCGATCTCGTCTGCAGAAAGGCCGAGCTCCTCCCGTCCGAAACCAGCCCTGTCGTCGTATCCGGGGTGCGCTCCCACCTCGATGCCGAGCTTCCGGCAGCGCTCGGCCGTCGCGATGGTGATCGACGCGGACCCGGCGTGGACCCCACATCCGACGTTCGCGCTGTCGATGTGGGGCAGGATTGCTTCGTCGGAGCCAGCGCCTTCGCCGAGGTCGGCGTTGAGGTTCAACTGTGCGCGGTGTCGCCGTGCAGAAGCTTGATGGCGTGGCCGACGACCGGCAGCACCGCCTGCATCGACTCGATCGCGCCACTCACACTGCCGGGGACGCTGAGTATCAACGTCCGCTCGCGCACGCCGGCCATCGACCGTGAGAGCACGGCCATCGGGGTGCTGCTTGCGCCTTCGCGCCTCATCGCCTCGGCGATACCCGGCACCTCATAGTCGATCAGGGCCGCCATCGCCTGCGGCGTGACGTCGCGCGGACCGAGTCCCGTGCCGCCGGTGGCCACCACCAGGTCGACGCCCCTGGTGACGGCGGTAACCACGGCTTCGGTGATGCGCTCCACCTCGTCCGGCACGACGTCTGGACCGCCGACATCGAAGCCGTCCTTTCGCAGGAGGCTCACCAGCGCGGTGCCGCTCTTGTCCTCTCTCGTGCCGTGGAAGGCGCCATCGCTGACCGTGATGACGTGGGCTTTGCTCAACGGGAGGCGGCCGCGCGCTTCCAGGTCCCCGAGCGGCCCCCCGACTTCTCCAGCAGCCGGACCGATTCGATCGACACCCCGCGCTCGATGCCCTTGGTCATGTCGATCAGCGTGAGCCCCGCCACCGCGGCTGCGGTCAGCGCTTCCATCTCGACGCCGGTCTGCCCGACCACGCGCGCCCGCGTCAGCACGCGAATGCCGCCCTTGACGAACTCGAAGTCCACGTCGACATTCGTAAGCGGGAGCGGGTGACAGAGCGGGATCAGCTCGGACGTCCGCTTGGCGGCCATGATGCCGGCGACGCGTGCGACCTGCAGCGCATCGCCCTTGGGCGTGCCCTCACGCACCGCGCGCAAAGTGGCCGGCGCCATGCGCACGATGCACTCCGCCAGCGCCTCACGCGACGTCACCGGCTTGTCCCCGACATCGACCATGCGGGCCGCTCCACTCGCGTCGAGGTGCGTCAAAGAGGTGCGCGCAGGAGGCTTCGCCACTCGCTCAGGATATTCGCCAGATGCCCGACATCGATGGAGTCCTGTTCGACTACGGCCAGACGCTGGTCACCTTCGAGTACCCGAAACGCGAGCTGCTCGAGGTGATCCGCAACTTCCTGCCGACCATCGAGGAGACGATCGGGGCTCCCGCTCCCGCGGCGGAGGCGATCCTCGAGGAAGTTCTCATCCCCCTCGAAAAGTACGTCACGAGTACGAGCGAGGACGAGGTCGACTGGCTGGAAGTGGCCAAGGCGTCATGGGAGAGCGCCGGCCTCGCGCTCCCGGATGGATTGCTCTACGAGATCGTCGACGCGGAGCAGATGTGCTGGGACCGGATCGTCAGGGTCGACCCCGACGCGCTCCAGGTCCTCGAGCTGCTTCGCTCACGCGGCGTCAGGCGCGCGATCTGCTCCAACGCGCCGTTTCCGCCAGAGATGATGCGGCGCCAGGTCGAGACGAATCGGATCGGTGCGCTCATGGACGGCATCGTCTTCTCGAGCATGGTCGGCCGGCGCAAGCCCGCGCCCGAGATTTACCGCGCCGCCCTGGACGCCATCGGGGTTGCGCCGGAAAAGGTCCTTTTCGTGGGTAACCGGGAGGCGGAGGACTACGAAGGGCCCCGAGCGCTGGGCATGCGCGCGCTCATCTACACCGCCCACAACTCGCACCCGACCGCACCCGGGATACCCGTCATGGCGCGGCTCGCCGAGCTCACTGGGTTGCTGTGAGAAAGCGGCCGGGCCGGCTCTGGCTCTTCTTCTACGGCCGCGCGCGGCGCGGCTTTCCGTGGCTTTTGGTCGGCGTCCTGCTTGCGGTCCTCGTGTTCGCGCTGCTGTTCGCGATCCCAGGCGGATCGGACCTGTCCCGCACGCTCGGCGGGGTGTTCCTCGGCCTGCTGCTGGCCGGTGCCGCGGGGTTCGTGATCGTGGTCGCGTTCTTCCCCAGACGCCGTCCCTGAGCAGCCCGGGCTGCGATCAGCCCGGCCGCCGCGCCCGCGCCGACGCCGTTGTCGATGTTGACCACCACCAACCCCGTCGAGCAGGACTGGAGCATGGTGCCGAGCGCGGCCTCTCCCGCTCCGCCGTGGCCGTAGCCGGTCGATACCGGCAGCCCGATGACGGGAACGTCGGTGAGGCCGGCGACGAGGCCGGGCAGCACGCCGTCCATGCCCGCCGCGACGACGATGACGTCCGCGCCCCAATCGAGAATGGCCGACAGCGGACCGACGAAACGATGGAGGCCCGCAACGCCGAGGTCGGCTTCGAGCCGCGTCTCCAGGCCGCACGCCTCGATGACCATGCGTGCTTCATCAGCCACGGGCACGTCCGAAGTGCCCGCGGTGAGCAGGCCGACCTTGCCGTCGACAGGTTCTCCCTCAAAGCCCTCCCGCAGGACGCGCGCCGAGCTCGAGTAGTCGACAAGGGTCATCCGCTCGGCGGCCGCGGCGGCGGTCAACGCGGTTCGATGCTCGGCGGTCATGCGGCTGATCAGCCCCTGCCCCTGCCGGCGCGCCAGTGTGATGGCGAGGCGCGCCGCTTCGGCCGGGGCCTTGCCAGGCGCAAGCACCACCTCGGGCACGCCGCGACGCATGAATCGTCCGAGGTCAAGCTTCGCTCTGCCCCCGAGCTCATCGAGCTGGATCCTGCGGAGCTCGGTCAGGGCCTCGTCTTCCGTGAGCTCGCCCGCAATGAGCCGCTGCAGGACGTTCCTCAAAGCCCGGCGAGCACCTCGCGCATGCGCTGCCAGTGGGTCCCGGCCCAGTAGATGCGCCCGCAAGCGGGGCATTCGGAATACCGTGACTGGGTTTTGCGAACGTAGGGCGGCACTCGCTCGGCCACCGTCGACGCGACGCGCGCCTGCAGCTCGGAGTTGCATTCGATGCAGCGCGTGAGCGCTTCCTTGAGCTCCAGCCCGAGCTCCTTGAAGACCTGGCGCAGCTGAGCCGTGACCTCGTCGTCGCGGATGAGGATCGCACGGACCACGCCGCTCTGGATCACGCGGCGCTTCGTCAGGTCCCGGTCTCGTGTCAACAGGACTCGGTCCTCGGCCGCCGCCTCGCGCACCAGCTCCGCGTCGTCGATTCGCGGGTGATAGGAGGCGTCGTAACCCAGCGCGCGCAGCCAGCGCGCGAGCCGCCCGACATTGCAGTCGGCGAGGAACCGGGGCTTCACCTGGGGTTCACCTCGCCAATCTTAGAATCGGGGGATGGCGTTGATGGACGACCTGATGACGAGCCTGCGCCGGGAGGCAAGCTCGTGCTACTCGTGGTCGAATGGGCCGCACGATCGTTATGCGGCGCACAACCACCCTTACGAGAAGGTCCTCTACTGCGTCGACGGCTCGATCACCTTTGTGCTGGAACGAGAGGGAAAGCGGCTCGAACTGAAGGCCGGAGACCGCATGGTCCTGCCCGCCGGCACGATGCATTCGGCAGTGGTCGGGCCCCATGGCTGCACCTGCATCGAGGGCCAGCGTTAACAGAATCTTGGTCAAGACGTGCGGCGTAATATGGGCTTGCCGATGAGCATCATCGAGTTCATCCGCGACCGGGCTCGTTTCTACAACTGCCCAGTCTGCGGGCGCAGCTTGAAAGGCTGCGACATCCAGGTCCTGAGTCACGAGGAGGAGCGCTTCCACCTCCAGGTGACGTGCGCCCAGTGCCAGGTCACCTTCATCGTGGTTCTCGCGATCGCGGGCAGCGCGGTCGAGGAGATCGAGGGTGTCGAGGCTGCCGATGTCGTCGACTCGGCGCCGGAGCGGGAGCCGATCAGCGTCGACGAGATCCTAGACCTGCACCTCTACCTGAAGAACTTCCAGGGCACGCTCAGAGACCTCATCTCCCAGCCTGATCACAGCCGGTAAAGCCGGCCTCGTAAAGGCCTGCTGGTGAATCGGATCTTCCTCGACGAAGCTGGTGGAGCGCCGATCCTTCCCGAGGTGGTCGCGGCTCTCGGCGATCTGCCGGACGGCAATCCTTCCAGCCCCCACGCCGAAGGCCGAGCCGCGCGCGCGGCCATCGACCACGCACGTGACACCGCCGCTCATGCAATGGGCGCCGACCGTACCGAGGTCACCTTCACGTCCTCTGGGACCGAGGCGGTGAACCTCGCGTTGTTCGGGGCCTCACGGCGCCTGCCGAGGGCGGGTCGCATATTGACCTGGGCCGCGGAGCACCAGGCGGTGCTCGGTGCGGCGCGCCGGCTGCAAGTGGAAGGACACCAGGTCGAGATCGCACCGGTGGATCGCGCTGCGCGCGCCGACCCGGAGGCCGTCACGGCCGGCGTCACGCTCGTCTCGATCGGCCTGGCCAACAACGAGGTCGGGACGCTCCAGCCTGTGAGAGAGATCATCGATCGAGCTCATGCGCAGGGCGCTCTTGTCCACGTCGACGCGTGCGCGGGACCACGCTGGGTTCCGATCCCCGATGGCGCCGACCTGGTGTCGATCAGCGGGCACAAGCTCGGCGCGGGCCGCGGTGGAATGCTGTACGTCCGGAACGGCGTGCGCATCGATCCCGTGCTCTTTGGCGGGCCGCAGGAGTGGGGGAGGCGCGCCGGACACGAGGACATTGCCTCCGCGGTCGCCTGCGCTACCGCACTTGCCGTGTGCTCACGCGAGCGCGAGCGGCGGGGGCGCGCCGCCGCGACACACTCGGCCGCCCTGCGCGACATCCTCGCTGGACTCGGCGCGGAGCTCACCGGGGGCGAACAGCGCCTGCCCAATCTCACCAGCTGCGCGTTCGAAGATCGGAAAGGGGAGGACCTGCTGCTCGCCCTCGACCTGGCCGGGGTGGCTGCCTCGAGCGGCTCCGCATGCGCGTCGGGTTCGCTCGATCCATCGCACGTGCTGCTCGCGATGGGATTGAGCCTGGACACGGCGCTCGGCAGCCTTCGGCTGAGCACCGGATACGCCACCACAGATGAAGAGATCGCGCGCGCGCGCGACATCCTATCCGCCGTCCTCACCCGCAGCGCCACTCGTGCCTAGCATCGAAGAGGAGCTGGCGGCCCGCCTCGCGAAAGGCGAGGAGCTGGTGCTGGCGACGGTGATCAAGCTCGACGGCGAGCCACCGTCCAAGCCAGGGGCGAAGCTCCTGATGTCGCGAAACGCCAGCCTGGCAGGGACCCTCGGCTGCAGTGAGTTCGACTCCGCCGCGCTGGCCGACTCGAGCGGAATCGTGGAGTCCGGCTCCCCACAGCTGCGCACCTACCACCATGACCTCGGCAGCATTGACGTGTACCTGGAGCCATATGAAGCGCCGCCCACATTGCTCGTCTTTTCCGCGACTCCGGTGGCGAGGGCACTCATGGACTGGGCACGCCAGATTGGCTTTGTGGCTTTGCTGGTCGAGACACGGCCCGAGCGCATGCGCGATTCCGGTTGGCCGCCTGCCATCCAATCGTTGGAGGAGCTGCCCTCAGATCTAGGCAAGGACCTTTACGTGGTTCACACCGACCACGACGCGCCCGACCTGGTGCGAGCGCTGGAAAGCGTGATACCGAAGAACCCGCGCTTCATCGGCCTGGTGGGCAGCCGGCGGCACACCGGCCACCACCTGGAAGCCCTGCGCGCCAAGGGCGTCGGTGAAGATGTGATCGCCCGGATCCAGAGCCCGGTCGGGCTCGACCTTGGCGCCGTCAATCCAGCCGAGATCGCACTTTCGATTCTCGCCGGCCTTGTCGCGCAGAGGCGCGGACGAGCCGGAGGCTGGCTGCAGAACCGGGCCTGAGACCGCCGCGGCGTCCCCGCTCGTTGTATTCATCGTGGCTCGCCGGGAGTGCGGTTAACGCGGATTGAAAGCGCCGATCGTGTCCGCATAATCAGCCGGCATGTCGATCGAACCGGGAACGAGGTTGGGTCAATATGAGGTCCAGGACCTCATAGGCCAGGGCGCCATGGGCGTCGTCTATCGCGCCTACCACGTGCCACTTGCACGAACCGGCGCGGTCAAGGTGATGCACGGGATCTCGCCGGATCCCGACTCCATCGCCCGCTTCCGCCGGGAGGCTCAGGCCATCGCCCAGATGCGCCACCCGAACATCCTCAACGTATTCGATTACGGCGAGTACCAGGGGACGCCGTACATGATCGTCGAGTACGTGCCGGGGGGCAGCCTGGCCGCCCAGATGAAGAAGGGACAGCTCGACACCGCCGCGGCGCTCGAGTACCTGGAGGGCATCGCGGCCGGCCTCGACTATGCGCATTCGCTGGGTATCGTCCACCGGGACGTGAAGCCGGCCAACGTGTTGGTGGCGCGCGACGGGACGCCGATCATCGCCGACTTCGGCCTGGTCAAGCTCCTGCAGTCGGCCACCCTCAACTCCATGACCGGCGCCACCACCGGCACCCCCGCCTACATGGCGCCGGAGCAGGTCACCGGCAGCCAGGTCGGCCCGGCGGCCGATCGCTATTCGCTCGCGACCATGGCCTACGAGATGCTGACGGGGGCCTTCCCATTTCAGGACGACAGCGTGCTCGAGATGCTCTACGCGCACGTCCATCGCGACCCGGTCCCGCCCAGCGGCCGGCGACCTGAGCTCGGATCCGGCGTCGACGCGGTCATCCTGCGCGGGCTGGCGAGGGATCCTAATGAGCGCTGGGAAAGCTGCGAGGCCTTCGTCGCCGCGCTGCGAACGGCCCTCGAGGCCGCCCCGAACCCGGGTGTAGAGCGGACGGTGGTGATGGCGCCTCCGGTCGCGGCCACCGTTCCGATCGCCCGCCCTAAGGTTGCAGCCGCCGACGCAACGGTCGTGATGCCAATGCCCGCGGCTGCCGTGGCTGTCGCGACCGCTCCGATGCCGGTCGCGCCGGCGGTATCAGTCGCCAGCCCTACGAAGAAGTCACGCCGGCGGCTCTACACGGTCCTGTCCGCGGCTCTGCTGCTGATGCTGCTCGTCGGGACATGCGGACTCATCGCCGCGTTGAACCCGCCAACGCTGACCCTGTCCGCAACCACTGTCCATCCGGGCGACAGCCTCACGGCTACCGCGTCGCACGTACCGAGCAACCAGGCTGGCGAGATCCAGCTCCTGAGCCGGTTGAGCGTGTTCCCGTTTCGTGCGGACGGGAAAGGCAACGTCACGAGGGAGATCCTCGTCCCCGGCGACACCGCGCTCGGCGAACACACGGTGAAGCTCTGCTGGAACGGAACCTGCCACGCGCAGGCGCCACTCCGCGTCGTCGACGCCTCCGCTTTCATCGGCCCGCCGAACTTCACGCCAAGCGCGAGCCCTTCACCTGGCGTATCGCCCGGCGCCTCACCGACCTCGAACCCACGTCGCTCGCCGACCCCGACCAGCGGAACCGGCGGCACGCGGACAAGCCCGACTCCGACGCACACATCTAGCCCGCCACCGCCATCGCCCACACCTACGCCGCCGAACCCGTGCCCGACCCCATCGTCGGGTGCGTATCTGACGACTTCCGGAGGCACCCTTCTCGTCCCGAGCGTGACTGTGAAGGGCTACAACTTCACGCCCAACAAGTCCGTCACCGTGAGGTTTTACTTTCCGAGCAGCTCGGGCACGCCTGAAACGGAAGTGAGCGGAACTGTGGCATGCAGCGGCACGTTCACCCTCTCGTTCACTCCGGCAACTCTTGATATCGGGACCGGGAGAGTGGCAGCGAGTGACACGGGCGGCCGCAGCGCGAGTACGACGGTGTCGGTCTCCTAGAACACCTCGGCGGCGATCAGGTCGTCGAGCGTTTCGCGGCGGCGCATGACATCGGCTCGGCCGTCGCTCAACATCACGACCTCCGGCCGCGGCATCCCGTTGTAGTTGCTCGCCATCGCCAGGTTGTAAGCGCCCGCGGCCGGCATGGCGATGACGTCGCCGGCCTTCAGCTCCGGCATCTCGATGTCGGTGATGAGGATGTCGGTCGACTCGCAATACTTCCCGGCGATCGTGACCTTGCCGTCGGGCCGGCGCTCGGGATCGGAGGCGAGAAACGCCTCATAGCGCGCGCCGTAGAGCTTGGGCCTGATGTTGTCGCCCATCCCTCCGTCGACCGCGACGTAGCGGCGCACGCCTCGGATGTCCTTGATCGAACCTACCGTGTAGAGCGCCATACCGGCCGGTCCCGCGATCGAGCGGCCGGGCTCGACCACGAGCTCAGGCACGCGAAGGCCGCGGCGTGCGCAGCCCGTATCGAGTGCATGACGCACTATCTCCACGAAATCGCGTGGGGTGGGCGGGTCGTCCTCACGGGTGTACGCGATGCCGAGGCCGCCACCGGCGCCGAGCTTGCGCGGCTCGAACTTCAGCTCGTCACGCAGCTCGACCAGGAGGTCGAGCATGATCTCCATCGCCTGCTGGTACGCGCCCAGGGCAAGGATCTGCGACCCAAGATGCGAGTGCAGTCCGACCAACTCGAGCCGCGGATGTCGCAGTGCCTCGGCGATTGCTTGCATCGCGGCGCCCGATTCGATCGAGAACCCGAACTTCGAATCGAGCTGGCCCGTCGAGATGTGGGCGTGGGTGTCCGGCTTCACGCCTGGAGAGATACGCAGCATCACCCGGATTCGCTTGCCCTCGGGCACGATCTCGCGCAGCAGCTCGAACTCGTACGACCCGTCGATGACGATGGTCGCGCCGGCCGCATGTGCGGCCTCGAGGTCTTCACGGCTCTTGTTGTTGCCGAGGAAATGGATGCGGTCGCCCGCGTATCCGCTCTTCAACGCCAGGTGGAGCTCGCCCGCAGAAACCACGTCGAGGCCCAGGCCCTCTTGAGCTACGACCCTCAGGAATCGAGGCGACGCGAACGCCTTGGCCGAATAGAGGACCTGCCCGGCCGAGCCCATCGCCGCGATGTATTCGGAGGCGCGCTGCCGGATGGTGGCTTCGTCGTAGATGTAGAGCGGAGTGCCGTGCGTGTGCGCAAGCTCGACCAGGTCACACCCGCCCACCTCCATGTGGCCGGCGGCGTTGACCCGGTACGTGACCGGGAAAAGCAAGAGCTAGCTGGTCAGTTCGGCCCGGAGCCGCAGGACCCGCACGCGCCGCCGCAGCAGCCGCCGCCGCTGGTCTGCTCGGTTCCGAAATCGGCCAATGAACCCGACTCGCCGCCCGTCACCGCGAAGCTCGACACAAGCACCCTGGTCCTGATCGACTCGCAGCTTGGGCACGGCTGGCTCTGGTCCCGCTCCGCGAACCTGGTGAGGACCTCGAACTTTCCCGAGCAGCTCTCGCACCGATACTCATAGATGGGCATCTCAATGACAGATATTAAGCTGGATGAGCTGGCGCGGCTGATCTCGGCGTGGCCGGGGCTGATGGCCCGCGCCGACCGCTCGCTCATCGACGACAGCCTGGTACTGGTGGATCAGCTGGGCGACGCCCAAATACTCGTCGACGTCGGTTCGGGTGCGGGTCTGCCCGGTATCCCGCTAAAGATCGCCCGGCCCGACCTGCGCGTAACGCTCATCGAGTCCGACCAGGCCAAGGCGGCGTTCCTCGTCCATGCGTGCGCCGCCCTCGGGCTCGACCAGGTCGAGGTGGTCGCACGCCGCGCGGAGGACGCCGGCCAGGATCCCCACTTTCGCGAGACCTTCGACGTCGCGGTAGCGCGGGCCCTGGCACCGCTGCCGGTATTGGTTGAGCTGTGCCTGCCGCTGGTACGGGTGGGCGGCCGGCTGCTCGCTCAGAAAACCGAAGGCGAGGACACCGGCGCGGCTTCGAGAGCGATCGGGTTGCTGGGCGGCCGCCTTGCGACTGTGGTGAGCGCGCCATCGTCGGCACGCGCGGCCGGGACGATCGTCATCGTCGAGAAGGTGAGCCCGACCCCCGCACTGTACCCGCGGCGGGCCGGCATCCCCGCGCGCAAACCCCTCTAGGCACCGACCCGATTCCCTCTTGCCAGCCTGGCTTACGCTTAGGTGGGTGGTGGGAGCTTGAAGCTGAACCTGATCCCGCGTGAGCGCCGCTTCTATGCCCTTTTCAGCCAGCAGGGCGCCCTCGTCAGCGAGACTCTGACCGAGCTCAAAGACTCATTGTCGAGCGGTAAGAGCCGGCATTCACGGTTGCGCGAGCTCGAGCACGCTTGCGACGATGTAACGCACGAGATCTACAACCTGACCAATCGCACGTTCACCACGCCCATGGAGCAGGGCGACATATTGCTGCTCGCTCACGCACTCGACGACGTCGTCGACCTTGCCGAAGAAGTGTCAGACAAGATCGATCTCTATGAGATAGCCTCGATCACCGATCCCGCCAAGCAGTTTGGGGAGTGCCTGGCCAAAGCCGGTATTGAGCTGGCGAAGGCTGTGAACAAGCTGGAGGACTTCAGCGACCTCGACCCGGTGCTCCAGGAGATCCACAGGCTCGAGAACGAAGGCGACTCCATCACCCGATACGCCCTGCAGAGATTATTCGAAAGCAACCAGAGGACCGCGGTCGAGGTCATCAAGTGGAAGGACCTCTATTCACTGCTCGAGTCGACCCTCGACGAGTGCGAATCGGCGGCCGAGATCATCGAAACCGTCGCGATCAAGAGTTCCTGAGCTGTTTCAAAAGCCAAGCGTCGAAAGCAGCGAACGCACTCTGCTGTCGATCTCGTCGCGAATCGCTCTGACGGATGCGAGGGGCTGAGACCCCGGATCGGGAAGGTTCCAGTCTTCGACTCGCGCGCCCGCCACGGGCCACTCGCCATCTCGAAAACCAATTGAGATGACCCTGGCCGCGCCGTCTGCCAGGTCCGCTGTCATGATTCGCGGTTTCGCGGCGGTGAGGTCGACTCCAATTTCGCTCATGACCTCGACGACCATTGGATGAACCCGCATGGCGGGCTGCGTCCCCGCCGACTCTGCCCATGCACGACCCTGAGCGTGGCGATTGAAGAGCGCGGCGGCCATTTGGCTCCGGTCCGCGTCACGGACGCACACGAAAAGGACGCGAGGGCGCCGCTGGTCGAGCACGTCGAGCCGGTAACCGACGCCCCGGAGGGTCGTCACGCGAAGCCCGCTGCCTTCCAGTTTCGGCCGGAGCCACGCGACGTGAACGTCAACCGTCTTTGGTTCACCGACGAAGCGAGAACCCCAGGCGCCGGCCAGGATCTTGTCGCGACTCAGAACGAGGCCTTTGTTTTCAACCAGGACTCTCAACAGGTCGAATTCGCGCGGCGTGACCTGAATCTCGCGGCCTGCGATCTCCGCGCGTCGCGCGCCCGCGTCGAGCCGCAAGCGGCCGGCTTCGACGACTGCCTCAACAGGCTCGGCAACGCGCTTTCTGAGGAGAGCGCGCAATTGGGCGCGAACCAACGAGGGTGCGCTCCCTGATGGCAACCACCCGTCGGCTCCCATTTCCAGGCACGTCGCAGCCACATCTTCGGCCGGGCCGATTATCAGGAGTAATGCGGCGGTCGCCCTCCGCACAGCTGCCGTCGCGTCGACCAGGTCACCCCCGTCTAGAACTACTGCGTCGGCGGATGGCTCGCGAAGCAGCCCGCTCGCATACCGGTGCCACACCACGTCGACGTCATCTGATGCAAGGTCGGCCTTCAACCGCGCGGCCAGCCGAGCCGCAGGGCCGATCACCACGATTCGGGAGTGGCTAGCCTCAGTATTTCGAGACGTTCAATTCCTCCACATGGCCGGTGGCCAGGTAGACGACCCGCTCGCAGATGTTGGTGGCTCGATCCGCGATCCGTTCGAGGTTATGGGTGACCCAGATCATGTAGGTGGCATGGGTTATGTGCCTGTGGTCAGAGACCATCGTCGTAAGCAATTCCTGATAGGCGCGGTCGTACAGGGAATCGATATCGTCGTCCTCTCGGCACAGTGCCCTGGCCGCCTTGACATCGCGCTTGGCGAGAGCCGAAAGGGTGCGGTCAACCATCGAGATGGTGAGCTTGCCCATCTCGCCGATGACGGCTGGAAGGGCCAGGGACGGTTTCGGGCCAAGCATCAACGTCACCTTTGCGATGCCCTCGGCATGATCTCCCATCCGCTCCAGCTCGGAGATCACGTATAGGGCGGCAACCATCCAGGTCGCCTCGCCCGTCTCGCTGCCGGGCAAAGAGGCCGTGATCTGCTCTTCTACGGCGTAGCGAAGTCGATTGATCGCGACATCTCCCCTTACGACCTGGTCCGCCAGCACCAGATCTTGCTGAGCCAACGCGTTCAAGGCGTCGGTCAGCGCGCCTTGGACCAGCCGACCCAGCTCCAGCAGAACTTCGTCAGTCACTTCCAGAATGGTAGTGGCAGCCTTAACGACGCCTTAACCCAACCCTCTTTAGCCTTTACGCCGGAGGTTCAATGAAGCTCATTCCACTGCCCCGAGGTCAACGATTCTTCGACCTGTTTCGTAAGCAAGGAGCACTGGTCAGCGAGACGCTGACCGAGCTCAGCAAGTCCCTCCTGGAGGGCAAGAGCCGCCATGCGCGCCTGATGGATCTCGAGCACGAGTGCGATGACGTAACCCATCAGATCTTCAACCTGGTCAACAGCACGTTCATCACACCGCTCGACCAGGAGGACATCCTGCTGCTCGCGTCCAGTCTTGACGATGTGGTCGACCTAGCCGAGGAAGCCGGCGACAAGATCGACCTTTACCGGATCCAGAACATCACGGATCCGGCCAAGCGCATGGGGGAATTCCTGGCCAAGGCCGGCATCGAGCTTGCCGCTGCCCTCGACCAACTCGAAGGGTTTGCCCAGCTGAAGCCGCATCGTCTCGAGATTCACAGGCTCGAGAATGAGGGCGATAGGTTGACGCGGGCCGCCATTGGGGAGCTGTTCTCTAAGGTGACCGACGCCGCGGAACTGGTGAAGTGGAAGGACACCTACGACCTGCTCGAAGCGACGATGGACGCTTGCGAGCATGCCGCCAATGTGTTGGAGACGATCGCGATAAAGAATGCATGAGACTGCGATCCTCCTTCTGGTCACGATTGCCGTCTCCGTTCTGTTCGATTTCACAAACGGTTTTCACGACACCGCCAACGCGATCGCAACGTCGATCTCGACCCGTGCACTCTCCCCTCACGCTGCAGTCGGGCTGTCGGCCGTCTTCAATCTTGTCGGAGCCGTAGTCACAGTTGCCTTTTTTCAGGCGAAGGTCTCCAACACCATCGCGAGCACGCTCGCCATCAGGCCGGGCCTCGTGGTGGTGATGTCGGCCTTGTTGGGCGCGATCGCGTGGAACCTCATCACCTGGTATCGCGGATTGCCAAGCAGCTCAACGCATGCGCTCATCGGCGGCCTTTGCGGCGCGGGCATTGCGGCGGCCGGCGGACTGAGCGGGGTGAGATGGTCGGCGCTTGGCAAGCAGGTGGCCAGCCTTGCGATCTCCCCGCCTCTGGGATTCTTGACCGCAGCAATCTTTGCCATCCTGCTGATCACGCTCGTGTACCGACTGCAGCTGCGTCCGGCTCCAGTCAACCGCACGTTCCGCACCCTCCAGGTGCTCACCTCGGCGTTCCTTTCCTACTCGCATGGCGCCAACGACGCGCAGAAGACCATGGCCGCCATGACTCTCGCGCTGGTCGCATCCGGCAACCTCACGAAGTTCCAGGTCCCCCTCTGGGTCGTTCTTCTCTCCGCGGTGACGATCGCTTTCGGCACCTACGCGGGCGGCTGGCGAATCATCCGAACGTTGGGCTGGAACATCATCAAGCTGGAACCGGCAACGGGCATGGCCGCCCAGTTGACGGGAGCGACCGTCATCCAGGCGGCGACCCTGATCGGTCTGCCCGTGAGCACAACCCACGTCATCACCGGGTCGGTCATGGGAGTGGGAGCGATCCGGAAGCTTTCCGCAGTGAGCTGGGGACTTGGCGCAAACATCGCCGCCGCCTGGCTGGTCACGATCCCTGCCTCGGCGGTCATCGCCTGGGTCGCGTACGCCATCCTGAGCACCGCCGGCCTTCGTGGATGAGTCGGAAGATTTGCCGAGATCGCGCTCTCCCTTGTTAAACTGACGTCACCACATTGATTTCCTCGGCTGATTAGGCATACAACTCGGCGCGACGTCCCAGCACGCGAAGGAGAAACGATGGCCACCAAGATTCTCGAGTTGACCGATGTGAACGTCATCAGGGCCGCAGGCGGCGTCGTGTGCCGAGCCGGCTCATCGGGCGAAACCGAACTGGCAATCATCCACCGCCCGGCTTACGACGACTGGACTCTGCCCAAAGGCAAGGTAGAGCCGGACGAGTCGCCTGAGGACTGCGCGCTACGCGAGGTCCGGGAGGAGACCGGGCTTCGGTGCGAGATCCAGCGCCCCCTCGGATGCACGGCCTATGTCGACCGCCGTGGCCGCGACAAGGTCGCGTGCTACTGGGTCATGGAGGTCAAGAGCGGGCGGTTCCGCGCCGGGATCGAGGTCGACAAGCTCTTGTGGCTGTCGCTGCCAGACGCCATCAAGCGCCTGACCTACCCGCGTGACAAGAAGCTCCTGGAGCAGCAGGACCTCTAGCTTCCCCACCTCGTGGGGAAGTCCGCTCTCGCCCGAAGGGCGACTGCGGGATGGGGAGATTGGAGCCAGAAGAGCGCAGCTAAGGACGGCGAGATCCGTACGAAGTCAATCACTCGCTAAGCTGAATTCGTGCAGACCGCCACGGCCGACCCCCTCGTCATCGCCGGCGTCGAACTCCGCTCACGTCTTTTTCTTGGCACCGGCAAATACGCGGACAACGAAACGATGCTTGCGGCGCTCGAAGCATCAGGGTGCGAGCTTGTCACGGTGGCGCTGCGCCGCCTAGACCTCGACAACCCGAAGAGCAAAACGATCCTCGACGTCATCGACTGGAAGCGATACCGCATTCTTCCGAACACCGCGGGCTGCCGCACGGCCGACGAGGCGATCCGCATCGCGCGGCTCGCACGCTCGATGGGCCTGTCGGAATGGGTGAAGCTCGAGGTCATACCCGACCCGCGTTACCTGTTTCCCGACCCCGAGGAGACGCTGAAAGCGGCCCGGTCGCTGGTCACTGAAGGCTTCAAGGTGCTGCCATACATCAACGCCGACCCGGTGTTGGCGCGGAAGCTCGAAGAGATCGGCACTGTCACGGTCATGCCGCTGGGGTCACCGATCGGGTCGGCGCAGGGACTGCAGACGCTGGAGCAGATCCGGATCATCGTCGAGCAGGCGGGCGTTCCTGTCGTCGTCGACGCGGGTATCGGCTCCCCGTCGGACGCGGCGCTGGCGATGGAGATCGGGGCTGATGCTGTGCTCGTCAACACCGCGATCGCGCTGGCTCAGGACCCCGAACTCATGGCCGAGGCGATCGCGGGTGGGGTGGAGGCGGGCCGCAAGGCGTACACGGCCGGCCTGATCCCCAAGCGCGAGCAAGGGAGCCCGAGCTCGCCGACCGAGGGCATATCGCTCCCGGCGGGCTAGTCATCCCAGCCGCGATGGCAATCGTCACGAGCGCGCGTGCCGGAATGAATGCCGCGGACCGCGCCACCATCCTCCAGCTTCGTGCTCCGCAAGCGACCGCGCGCAAGGCCGCCGAGGAGGCTTCTGCGCTCGTCGCCACGTCGCCGGTGCCCGTCGTCGTCAGCTCGAGGTGCGACATCGCACTGGCAGTGGGCGCTGCCGGGGTCAACCTGCCGGAAAACGACATCACAGTAGAGGCGGCTCGACGCCTGCTCGGCGAGCGGCTCGTGGGACGCTCGGTCCATTCACTGGACACCGCGCTGCGCGCTGAGGCCGACGGCGCGGATTACGTGATCTTCGGACCGGTCTGGCCTAGCCCGAGCCACCCGGGCTCGGCGCCGGCCGGCATCGAGATGCTTGCGACGGTCGCCCGCGCCCTCACAATTCCAGTGCTCGCCATCGGGGGCGTCACCGAGGAACGCATCGCGCAGAGCCACGCGGCGGGGGCATCGGGTTACGCGGCGATCGGCTTCTTCACCCGCCCCAGGTCATGATCGCGCTGCAGGTCAACGGCAGGCGCGTGGAGCTGGCCGGGCCGACACCCCTGATCGCATATCTCGAGACTCTTGGCGTTAGCCCTCGCGCGGTCGCGGTCGAGCACAACGGCGTGATCATCGATCGGTCGCGTTACGAGGACGCAGAGCTCGATGAAGGCGATGTCGTCGAGATCGTGCGGATGGTAGGCGGCGGCTAGCGCAGCCCCTTTTCTCTGATCGCCGCTTCCGCCTCGACCCGTTCGTCCCAGGGCTGTGCGCCCTCTGCCATCTGCATCGTGCGCTCATGCCCCTTGCCGGCCAGCAGCACCGTGTCCCCGGGCCGCGCGAGATCGATGGCGCGCCTGATTGCGGCCTGCCGGTCGATCACGATCTCGTAGTCCCGGCCCGGAGCCTTGCCGACGACCCCGGACTGAACGTCGCGTGCGATCTCCGCCGGGTCCTCACGAAGTGGGTCGTCCGTCGTGATGATGAAAAAGTCGGCGAGGTCGCCGGCCGCCTTGCCCATGCCGGGACGGTCGTGGTCGGAGCGGGCGGTGGAGCCGAACACGACGATCAAGCGCCCGCGCGTGTACGGCCGGAGCTCCGCGAGGGCGCTCGCCAGTGCTCCGGCAGAGTGAGCGAAGTCGATGAAAACGCTGTAGTCCTGGCCGAGATCGACGCGTTCGAGACGGCCGCGCACGCCGTCGAAGCCGGCGAGGCCGGGACCGATCTCTTCGGCCGGAACACCCATGGCGAGGCACACGCCAGCTGCACAGAGCGCGTTGTAGACGTTGAACCGCGCAGGCACGGCGAGCGCCACCTCGGTCACGCCAAGCGGCGTCTTGAGCCGGAACCGCGAGCCAGTGGCGGTCATCGTCAAGTCGAGCGGGTGTAGGTCCGAGGCCGTAGTGAGGCCGTACGTCCATCTTCGCGAGATCGGACGGCGCGAGAGCCGCTCGAAGCTCGGGTCGTCGCGGTTGAGCACGGCAGTCTTCTCGATGCCCTTGTCGGCTCCAGATGCGGCAAGGTCGATCAAGCGGGCCTTCGCCCCCAGGTAAGCCTCCCACGTGGCGTGATAGTCCAGGTGGTCGTGGCCCACGTTCGTGAATGCCGCCACGTCAAAGTCGCAGGCTAGAACACGATCCTGAATGAGGGCATGCGACGTGGTCTCGATGACTGCGCATTTCACGCCCTCATCGACCATCCGCTTCAGCCAGTCCTGGACTTGCGGCGCCTCCGTAGTCGTCTGTCCGCTCATGTTGTCCGTCGCGGCGCCGCTCACGGAGAACGCGACAGTGCTCATGGCCCCGGCGAGCACTCCGCTGGCCATCAACACGTGCTCCGCCATGTGTGTCACGGTCGTCTTGCCGTCGGTGCCGGTGATCCCCGCCACATAGAGATGACGCGAGGGCCTTCCATAGAACTCGGCGGCGATCTCGGCCAGCCCGCTGCGCGTAGACGGCACTCTCAGGACGGACAGGCCGCCGGGGAGGTCGACGGGCCGCTCGACGGCGACGGCGATGGCGCCCGCGGCGACAGCATCGGCGGCATACGCATGGCCGTCGGAGTGGATGCCGGCCACAGCAACGAAAAGGTCGCCGCGTTTGATGTGCCGCGAGTCGTAGGCGATTCCCGTGACCTCGACGCTGCCATCGCCCTCGAGCACAGCTCCGGCCACGCCCCGCGCCAGGTCCTCGAGCCTCATATCAGGTGTGGAGGATACGGGGTTGGATAATCGCAGGGTGATCGCGGAGATCGGCCGGCACCGATTCGACTGGGGCAGCCGCACGTATGTCATGGGCATCGTCAACGTCACGCCGGATTCCTTCAGCGGCGATGGGCTCGGTGGAGATCGTGACGCCGCTGTGGCGCAGGGGTTGCGCATGGCCGCGGAAGGCGCTGACTTTGTCGATATCGGTGGGGAATCTACCCGGCCCGGACACGTCCCGGTCTCCGCCACCGAAGAGATCGCGCGCACCGAAGAGGTGGTCAGGCGCCTTTCGAAGGAAGCGGCGGTGCCGGTTTCCATCGACACGTACAAGTTGGAGGTGGCCGAGGCCGCCGTCGCGGCCGGGGCCACCATGATCAATGACGTCTGGGGTCTGAACCGGTCACCTGGCCTGGCCGAGCTCGCGGCTCGTCACCACTGCGCGCTCGTCGTGATGCACAACCAGGACGGCACCGAATACGCGGGCGACCTCTTGGTGGAGATCAAGCGGTTCCTCCGCGCATCGGTCGACACCGCCACGGCCGCCGGCGTACCGCGCGAGCGCATCCTCATCGACCCCGGCATCGGTTTCGGCAAGACCGCCGGCCAGAACTGGGAGGTGATGCGCAGGCTGGAGGAGCTACGAGAGCTTGGGCAGCCCGTGCTGATCGGCACCTCCCGAAAATCTTTCGTCGGCAAGCTCCTCGACCTCCCTGTCGACGCAAGGCTGGAGGGAACCGCCGCAACCGTGACGGCAGCGATCCTGCGGGGCGCCGACGTGGTGCGCGTCCACGACGTGCCGGAGATGATGAGGGTGGTGCGCGTCGCAGACAAAATGCGGTGACTCTGGCGTACCTCGGGCTCGGATCAAATCTCGGTCGGCGTGAACGGAACCTCAGCGCGGCGCGGCGGAGGCTGCGCCAAAAGGGAGCCCGCATCCTGCGCCACAGCCGCGTCCTGGAAACCGAGCCCTGGGGCGTCCCGGATCAGCCGCGCTTCCTCAACCAGGTCGTGGAGGTCGAATGGGATGGATCAGCGCGATTGCTGTTGAAAGTCGCCAAGGCCGTGGAGCGCGAAGGCGGCCGCAAGCCAACGCGACGATGGGGCCCGCGCGTCATCGACGTCGACATCCTTCTATTCGGAGACGAGAGAGTCGCCGAACCTGACCTCAGCATTCCGCATCCTCGCATCTCGGAGCGGCAGTTCGTGATCGAAGGCCTCGAGGAGCTCGGAGCCGGGGGCGGTATCGCCCCCGGCTCCTCACATCCGAAAAAGCTGGCCTAGGCGCTGCCTTCGCCGAGCGTGAAGGCGCGGCGCAGGTCGTTGGCGTTGGCGTCGCGGGAGCCGAGCGGCGCGAGGTCCCAACGGCGCTCGATGGTGGCGAGGATCGAGGTCGTGTCGTAGAGGGTGTGGTCCACGAAGTGCCGCTTCGCCATCGGCGAAATGACGATCGTTGGGACACGGCTGCCCGGCCCCCAGATATCCGAGTGGCTGGCATCGGTCGGCGGGGCCACGTGGTCCCAGAAGCCGCCGTGCTCGTCGTAGGTGATCACGATCGCGGTGTCCTTCCAGTTCGGACCGCTGCGAATGTCGTTGATGAGGCTGATGAGGTGGTTCTCGCCTCGGATCACATTCGTGTAACCGGGGTGCTCGTTGTCAGCGCCGATCGGCTTGACGAATGACACCGCCGGCAGTGTCCCCGCCTTCGCGGCGGCGATGAAGTCGGTCTCGTCCTTCAGATTCGCTCGACCCGGCATGCCGGGCGCGAAGCTCGCGTAATAGTTCAAAGGCTGGTGGTGGAACTGGAACAGCGGGTCCGCGTGCCCTGCGACGGCGTCGTTCCAGCCGCCTGAGTACCAGGCCCAGCTGATGTTGGACGCGGACAGCTCGTCGCCGATGGTCGTGTTGTGGAGAAGCGGCAGCTGCGCCGCGGGGATTGTAGGCTGGCTCGCCGGGAAGATCGTATTGACGGCGAAGTCGCCGGTCGCCTTGGTCGTCAGCTGGCCGTCCTTGGTGGGTAGGCCGTTGGCGCCGAGAACCGTATGGAGGTCTTTTGAGCCGCCGTCGCTGACCGCGTTTGCGTACACCGGGGTGCACGCGCACACCAGCCATTGGTGGTTGAGGAACGAGCCGCCGAATGCGGCGTGGAAGAAGTTGTCGGCCAGCACGTACTGCGCCGCCTCTTTCGCTACCGGGAGCTGGTCGGTCGGGTAATAGCCGAGCGACAGGCCCTTGGCGTCGCTCACGGTCACGAACTTGTCCATCCTGCCGCCGTCGATCTGGACTTGCTCCTGGTAGTACCGGTGGACCAGGTCCCTCGTCTTCTGGTCGGCCGCAACGTACTTGGTGATATCGAACGGCTGGTCCGGCAAGCACGTGCCGACCAGGTGTGAATCGGTCTGCGGCAGGCACGTGTAGGGCAGACCGGTCGCGAGGTCGACCTGTGTGGTCGCAGTGTCGCGGGCGCGGCTGATTCCGTTCGCGCCGGGGAAGAGACCGTACAGGTTGTCGAAGCTATGGTTCTCGTCGTAGATCACCACCAGGTGGTTGATGCCGGCGAGTGCGCCGATGTCGCCGTTGCCACCGGGCCCGTTACTTGCGCCGGCCGAGACCGCCGTAAACACCGGGCCCGCGCCCATGACGGTGAGCGAGCCGATCGCAAAGGCCAGGACACGTCGTAACGATCGCTTCATGCCATCCCCTCCGTGAACCCCGTCTGTTCGAAGCAGCGCCCCGAATATAGTCCGGACCAGACGAAAGGCGAGTGAAGGGATGTTTATGTGTTGGCTTTGTCGATGAGCTCTAGGTCGGGCGCGCGTTGGTGAAGCGGTAGCCGATGCCGGGCACGGCGAGGATGTAGTAAGGCCGCGACGGCTGCGCCTCTATCTTCCGGCGCAGGTTGCGGATGTGGACATCGATCACGCGCGTCTCGATTGGATATTCGTAGCCCCAGATCGAGTTGAGGATCTTTTCTCGGCTCAGCACTTTGCCGGCATTGCTCGCGAGAAACGTCAGCAGGTCGAACTCGGTGTGGGTCAGCTCGACCTCTTGCCCGCCCCGATAGATGCGACGCTCGTTGACGTCGATGACGAGGTCGCGGAACTCCAGACGGTTGCGTGTCGTCTCAGCCGACTCAATGCGCATGCGGCGAAGATGGGCCGCGATTCGCGCCGCGAGCTCGCGAAGGCGGAGCGGCTTGATGACGTAGTCGTCGGCGCCGATCTCCAGTGCAACCACCGCGTCGATCTCGTCGGAGCGCGAGCTCATCATGATCACCGGCACCGCTGTGTCCTTCTTGCGGAGCTCGCGACAGATGTCGAAGCCAGACGCGTCAGGCAGCGCGACCTCGAGCAGGACCAGGTTCGGCCGCACTGATTCGACCTGCCGCAGTGCCTCGGCACCCGTATCCGCCTCGAGAACCTGGTAGCCGTCTTGTGCGCACGCGGACCTCACCTCGCGGCGGGTGGTGCTGTCGCCATCGACGATGAGCACCTTGCGCGCCCCGTTGGATCCCTGGGACATCCCTTAGATACTAACCGATTTGAAGGATTGTTAGGAGATGTTTCGTTTCAACCCCCGAATGCGGCCACGAGCCTTGCGCTCCAGGCCGATGAGCTTCGAGGCCGCCCCCGACAGCACCAGCTCCCAGGCTCCCGTGTAGGCAACCTCGGCGCCGCCGAACTCGGCCTTGAAGACGCCCAGGCCGTGCCATGGATGTTCTGGCCCCGAGTCCGGGGGCGGCACCCCCCACAGGTCGTAGTCGCGGCAGCCCGCTTCCGCCGCTGCCCTGATGGCGGTCCACCATGCCATGTCGTTGGCCATCAGCTCGGGGTAAGCGCCGGTCCTGCCCGCAAACAGATGGTACGCACGGCCGGCGTGACGCGCGACCAGCACCGCGGCGAGCGCTTCGCCACTCTCCGGATGCCGGCTCACATAGGTCCGGCACCATGGGAGCGCATCCAGGAGGACCTGGTAATAGCCCTTGGCCGGCAGGCTGATCGACTCGCGCCGCTCGACCGCGGCAGATTGTCGGGCCAGCTCTGCTGCATCGTTGCCCTCCTCGACCACCACGCCGCGCCGCTCGCCGGCGCGGATGTTGTACCGGCGGCCGTGCTTGAAGGTCGCGAGCATCGCCGCCGGTGATGAGAGTTCGATGATGCGAGTGAACTGAGGCTGCACCGGCGAGGCAGGCCTGAAGCCCTGCTCGCGCATGACGTCTCCGAAATCGAGCGGCGCCTCGGGTTCGAGCATGATGCGAGCGACTCTTGCGGCGCGTGCCCAATCGACGAGCGCAGCGACGGAGTCGGCGGACGCCGGCACCGGACCGCGCGGGACGTAAGCCTCACGCACCGGCCCCAGACCACGTAGCTGAACGCTCGCCATCGCACCCCCGGCGAGCCTGACCCGCTCGACGCTCCATCCGGCGCGCGATTGCACCTCGCCCCAGCCCCATGTCTGCAGCAGCGGCGCTGCCGTTGCGCGCTGGTCGAGCTCGCTGTCCCAGCTCGTCTTGGCATCGCTCATGCTGCAGGCTCGAGATGGCTCGTGTCGTTGACGCCGGACACGACGAAGCGACCGTTGCGTTTCTCGATGACGGAGATCGAGGCGTTCTCGATCCGAAACGGGAACAGGCCATGGTTCGGCCTGCCGACCACACGATGCAGCGCGACCTGGATGACACCGCCGTGGGTGACCACCAGAACGTCACCGTGCGGATGGCGGGCGAGGATCGAATCCAGCTCGCTATTGACGCGTGCCTCGAAAGGCACCGAGCCCTCACCGCCGGGGACCACGTCCCAGCTCGGCTCTTCAGTCCACAGGGCCCACTCCGCTGGGAAACGCTGGGCGAGCTCTTCGGTCGTGAGGCCTTCCCACGCACCGAGGTAGATCTCTCGCAGGCCCATAGACGGACTTGGTCGCGCAGCCACAGCCTCGCTGATCGCATCGGCCGTCTCGAAAGCCCGCTTGAGGTCGCTCGAGTAGAAGCCGGCCAGGGGCCGGTGAGCCAGCCGTCGAGCCACATGCATTGCCTGCCGGCGGCCTTCCGCGGAAAGAGGGGGGTCGAGCTGGCCCTGGATGCGGTGCTCGCGATTCCAGGTCGACTGGCCGTGCCGGACCAACAGCAGGCGCGCGGGAGGTGGCTTGGCTGGGAGAGGGAGTTCAGGAGGCTCCGGGCGCGCGAATGCGATCTCGCTATCTATACTAGCTTTTCTTAGTCCATCGATCGGTGTGGGGCCGATCTCGGGGAGACGCATTTGCAGTCACACGGCTCGCTGGCCGAAATCCCTCTTCGTTCGCTTCTGGAATCTGCCCAGGGCGAGAGGTCGACAGGTACCCTTACTCTCCGTGATGGCAACGGAGAGTCGGCCGCGCTGTACTTTCTGTTCGGGCACCTCTTTCACGCCGAGGGCAACGGGAAGGCGGGCGACGACGCGGTCATCACCGCGCTCGGCTGGACCAGGGGCGAGTTCGAGTTCGACGCCAAGGCCAAGCTGCCCGCGGACGAGACCGTCAAGGCTGGCATCCCCGATCTCGTCAACGCCGCCGAGGCGACCGCCAAGGAGGCACCGAAGGACGCTCCTGCACCCGCCGCTCCGCCGCCGGCCGCACCCGTCGAAGCGCATGCTGAACGCCGCGAACAACCTGCAGCGGAGAAGAAGGTGGATGCACCCCAGCCGAGACGCGGCGTGAAGCACAGACCGCAGCCCAAGCACGGCCGCGAGCCCATCCCGGTGCCCGCAGGCCAAGTCATCTATGACTCGCTGAAGACGTCGTTCGTTGACTTTCCGCGCCTGATCACGACGCTCGAAAAAGAGGGGTACACCGGTTACGTCCGCCTTCTCACCGACGACGCGGCCGGCCTCATCCTCTTCCGCGAAGGCTCGGCGCTCGAGTGCATGTACGACGGCGCCACCGACGCGGGCGGGCTCGTGCTCGGCAAGCAAGCCCTACACGAGTTCAACGACGACGTCACCAGTGGGCATGGTGTGCTCGACGTGGTCGGCCTCTCTCCCGAGCTCATCGACGGCCTTTACGAGCTCACGGTGTCGAAGCCGCTGTACACAGAGCTCTATGCCGGATGGGTGGACATGCGCGCGCTGCTCAAGTTCCTCAGCGACCGCAAGCTGAACGGCAGCGTCATGATCCGCGCCGCCGCCGGAACCGGGGTCATCATCCTCTCGGGAGGTGAGCTCGCCGGGGCATACACCAGCGAGTCGCGCGATATCGCTGACAAGCCGGATCGCGCCCTCGCGCTGTGCGACGACCCCAACGCAATGATCGAGGTGAAGTCCGCGGACGCGGTCAAGCACCCGCCGCTCGATGTCGACGAGATCGTATCCAGCCAGCGCTCGGCGACGCGCAACAACCCCGGGCCGCCTCCACCCCCAGCCCCCACCGTGCAGCAGCCGCCCACCCAGCAGTTTCCGGCCATCGCGACTCCGCCGGTGATGCAGGCCGCGCCGCCGACGCAGGCGCCGACCGCCACCTATCCGGCGTTCCCGACGCCGCCGACGACGCCTTCGGTCGCCCCGACCCAACCGCCCAGCTCCTCAGGCGGCGGCCCACAGCTGGACTGGGGATCTATCGTCGCCGAGCTGCAGGCCATGGCCGAGGATTCGTTGGGCAACCGCGCCCGCAAAGTGAAGGACATCCTCGGCGCGGCGGATCCTTCCCTGCCTGGCATCGAGGCCGCGATCGACCAGGTGCCGAGCATCTCGCTTCTCTTCGTCGATTCGTCCCGGCTCGAGCAGTTGGCGCAGGAGATGAGGGCCAGGCTCAAGTCACACCTCTAGCCCGCCGCCTCGCGGCCGGCCGGTAGTCTGACGCTGTGAAACTTGTCGCGGCGGCCGCTGCGTTGCTGGTTGTCAGCTCGCTTGCGGCCTGCGGAGGCAACCCGCCCCAGATCGTCGACTATTCTCCCGAGCGCGGCAACATCGGCGTGTCGACCGCGGCCCCGATACGCATCACCTTCGACCACAACGTCGACAAGGCATCGGTGGAAACCAGACTGTCTTTATTTCCTGCCACCAGCGGCAACGTCGTTTGGTTGAGTCCACGCCGGCTCGAGTACGAACATCCAACCCTGCTGACGAGCACGACGTACGAGGTCGTGCTCCAGGCCGGCTATCGCGACCTGGCCGGCAACGCATATGCGCTGCGCCACCACTGGGCGTTCACGACCGAGGGGGCGCCGACCATCGCCGCTTCGGCGCCGGCCGACAAAGAGAACGAGGTCGATCCCGCTTCCTACATCTCCATCGACTTCTCACGCGACATGGATGTTTCGTCGCTGGCCGGCGCGATCACGATCGGGCCGGTCGTGCCGTTCACCGTTCGGCTCGATCCGACCGACGGACGCCGCGCTGTCGTCGTGCCCGGATCGCTTTTGAACCCAGCCACGCTCTACACGGTCTGGATCAGCACTGGCGCGCTCGACTCGCACGGCAACCAGCTGAACCGTCCAGCGAGCTTCGCGTTCAACACGGGGCCGGTGCGGCCGCTGCACCACTGGGTCTCGTTCGCGACCGCGCTCGCCGATGGGACGTCCGGCGGAGTATGGATCGTCAACGAGTCTGGGCTTCCGCGCCGCCTCTACGATTCGCAGTCGGTCCGATCGTTCAGCTGGTCGCCGGAAGGCACGAGCTTGCTGATCCAGACCGGAGCCGCCAGCTGGTCGTCGTTCACACCCGGCACGGCTTCCAAAGCGCTGCCCTTCAACGGCGTCTGGGCTGCGCCACTCGAAGCGGGGCGGGGCTATATCTACATCGACGCTGGTGGAGTCCTGCATCGGTGGCTCGACGGGGCGGATGAGGAGATCGCCCGCAACGTTTCGCAAGCGGCGACCGCGCCAAATGGCCAGCGGGTTGCGTTCGTGCAGCTGGCCGGCGCCACGTCAACGGTCTGGGGCTACGACGTCGGTTTGAGGTCTCGCTACCAGCTCGCTTCTGAGAACGGCATCGTCACCGACCTGAGCTGGTCTTTGGCCGGCAATCGGATCGCGTACCTTCGCAACGATGCCGGCTCCATCGCGCTGCGAGTGCGCAACCTCACGGGCCAGGCGTCGACCACGACCGTCGCGACCGGAGACATCGGTCGCCCGACGTGGCTCCCGGACTCGACTCATGTGGTGTTCGCCGCGGGGATCACCACACCGGCCGGCACCACGCGAAAGGCGTTTCTCGTCAACGTGATCGCACCCCCAACCGCGCTGACCGCGGCCCTGGCGCTCCCGTCGAATCAAAGCGCCGACGTGTCCAACCCTGTGCCATCGCCGGACGGCCACCAGATCGCGTTTGTCAGCGAAAACCAGGTCTGGATCATGAATGCCGACGGCACGCGGCCGGTCGCACTCACGCGGTTCGACGCGTCTTCGTTTCCTTATTCGTGCGTGATGCCAACCTGGACCCGCGTCTGAGAGCCGTCAATGGCGTCGTCGAACAGTGAAAGCAGCCGATCCGCGGTGCGGGTCCACGAGAACCGCTGCGCGAGCATGCTCGCGCGCCTTCCCATCTGCTGAGCCAGCTCGGGATTCGTGAGCAAGCGTCCGATGCGGTCGGCATACGAAGAGGGATCGTCGCCATCGATGAGATAACCGCTGACTTCGTCGCGCACCACCGAGCGGAGCCCGGGCACGCCGGACGCCACCACGGGACAACCGCACGCCTGCGCTTCGAGCCCGACGAGCCCGAATGACTCGGTGTACGACGGCATGACGCAAACGTCGGCCGCCGAATAGAAGTACGGGAGCTCGTGGTGAGCAACCGATCCGAGGAAGTCGACCCGGTCGCGCACACCAAGCTCGCTCGCGATCCCCTTGAGGCGCTCCTTCTCGCTCTCGTCGCCGTCACGGCTGTCCTCGCCCAGGACGAAAAGACGAAGCCCCGGGTGGGCGCGGTCCGCCAGCATGGCCAGGGCCCTGATCGCAATCTCGACGCCCTTCAACCTTTCGAGCCGGCCGACATACAGGAGCAGCGGCCCATTGGCGTACCCGATCTTCCGGCGAGCCTCCGCACGGTCGAGCGGCCGGAACGTGGCCAGGTCGACGCCGGGCGGGACTACGAAGACTCGGTCGGCCGCCGCGCCATAGGAGCTGACGAGCTCGCCCGCCTCGTCCAAGGTCGAGGTGATGAGCAGGTCCGCCTGTTGCGCAATCTCGGCTTCGACCCGGATTCGCATCGCCGGCTCCGGCCGCGCGCCGGCCGCCAGGCGCCGGTTCTTCACGAGGCCGAGGGTGTGGGCGACATGTGCCCAGCCGGCGGCAAGCTGCGGTCGCAGCAGGCAAGCAATCTCGCCCGAGAGCCAGTAGTGGGAGAACAGGAGGTCGTACTGAATGTCGTGCTCGGTGGTGAACGCGGCCACTTTGGAAGCGAAGGCTGGGACCTCGTTGAGGAGGGAGTATTTGTCCAGGTCCCTGCCGGCAGGCAGGTAGATCACTCGCGACAGCGGCGCGAGGGCCTCCTCCGCCGGGTCGTCGGGCGACTGGAGGCGGGTGAACACGTCGGTGGCGACCCCGCGGTCGCTGAAAGCGTTGCAGACCTCGCGGACGTAGACGTTGAGGCCGCCGTTGGCGTTCTGGCCCAAAGAAGCCGTGGGCGAGGTGTGCATGGAAATGACCGCGATCCGCATCGGAGCGCGGTTTGAGATCAATCGGGTCGGTTCAGCCACGGTAGGCCGATCTCGCGTCGAGCCAGCGCCTCGAGACGCAGCAAAACCCGGAGCGTGAGACCGGCGAACAGGACGCCATAAGACATTAAAACCTACGCGCTTCGGGGCTATTCCCGCTGGCAGGGGCGGCCACGACGCGGAGGTTATGATTTGGGCGGAATGCGCCTCGTCAAGGGCTTCAAAGTGTCGGCCCTCGTCGCATTGGCGGTGCCGGCCATCCTGGCGCTGACCGCGATCACCACCCTCGCCGACGCCTCGCCCGCGAACACCGGTCTACCTGGCGATCCGGCCAAGGGGGCAACGCTCTTTGCCCAGAACTGCACGAGCTGCCATGGCGTCAACCTCGAAGGCACCATCGGTCCGGCGCTCAACCCGATCGAAAAGATTCCAGGCGTACCCAACAGCCTGGACCCCAACTTCCTGATTCAGATCATCACCGCGGGTCGCAAGCACCAGTCTGGTGACCCGAAGACGGCGGACATGCCGGCCAAGGGAGGCAATCCCAGTCTCACCGACCAGGACGTCAGGGACCTGGCCGCCTACATCATTCAGCAGAACAACGCGGGGTCGCCGGCCCTGTCGCCGGGCGAGCTCGCCAAGCGCACCATTCTGTGGGTCTTCATCGGAATCGCGGCGATGGTCTTCGTCACCTTCCTCCTCGCCCAGTACAACATGCGCTGGATCGCGCGCCGGGCGGCGGCGCGACGCAGGTAGGCGCCCAGCAGGCGGACGCAAGTCCCCGCCCTGCGCCTCGTCCGACGCCGAAGGGCAGCCCGCCGAGGGTACTGATCCTCTTCAGCGACACGGGCGGCGGCCATCGCGCCGCGGCACGAGCCCTGACCGATGCGCTGAAACAGCTCGACCCGGCCTGCGTGGTCACCGTCGCCGACCCGCTCATCTCCCAGGGGCCTGCGGTTGTGCGCCGGCTGGCGGCGCTTTATTCACCGGTCATCCAACGATCGCGAGTGGCGTGGGGAGCGGTCTACCACTCGAGCAACACCAAGCCCACTTTTGCTGCCATCCGCGCCGTGTTCGGACGAGGCGTACGCAACGTGATCGTCGACCTGGTGGAGAAGAACGACCCCGACGTCATCTTGTCAGTGCATCCACTGCTCAACCACGTCGCGCATCAGGCGATCCTCAAATGCGGCCGGCCGCGCGCGCTGATGACAGTCATCACCGACCTGGTCGATTTCCACCGCGGCTGGACTTTCAGCCGCGCGGACCTCGTGGTGGCCCCGACCGAGCTAGCGCGCAAGGTCGCACTGCGCCGCCGCGTGCCGCCAGATCGGATCAAGCTGCTCGGCTTGCCCGTCGACCTTCGCTTCCGCCCGCCCGCGCCCGGTGAGAAGCGCGCGCTGCGCCGCCGGTTCGGCCTCGACGAAACGCGGTTCACGGTGCTGGTCATGGGCGGGGCCGCCGGCGTCGGCAACCTGCTGAAGCAGGTGAGAGTCCTTGCGTGGGAACCGGAGCAGTGGCAGGTCGTTGCGGTCTGCGGGCGCAACGAGAAGCTGCGCCGCCGACTCGCTCATGTGCGCTTTGCAACACCGACGCTCGTGCTCGGCTTCGTCGACTTCATGCCGGAGCTGATACGCGCGAGCGATGTGGTGGTGACCAAGGCGGGCCCGGGCGCGATCGCCGAGGCCCTGGCCACCGGCGTGCCTGTGTTGATCACCGGCTTTTTGCCCGGCCAGGAATCTCCCAACGTCGACTTCGTGGTCGAGTCAGGTTTCGGCGCGTTCACCCCGAGGGAGAGCGAGCTGTTCGATGAGGTGCGCGTGCTCGCCGAGGGGGGACCGACGTGGCAGGAGATGTCCCGGAAAGCCGCCGAGATGGCGCATCCATACGCATCCGCGGACATCGCACGCGAATGCCTGCTGCTCGCAGCGCGCTACAGAGCTTCGGCGCAGACCAAGCGATAGGGGCACAGCCGGCACCGCCTCCGGTCCGGACGCGCCTCGAACCGACCCGACCTCACCCCCGCCGCCACCTCGCTGCCCTGCCGCGTGGCCTCTGCGAGGAGCGAGCTGGTGTGGTCGACGCGCACTGATTCGCCCGACGCCAGATAAGCGATCTCGAGCTCCACGGGTTCGAGCTTCAAGGCCTCGCTCGCGCCGAGGGCGTACAGGGCGACCTGCAGGTCACGGCGGCCGCGGGAAATGTGACGCCCGGTCTTGTAGTCGATGATTCGCCAGGCGTCGTGCGTGCGGTCGATGCGGTCGACGACGCCAGTGAGCACCCAGCCGTCGACAGTTACGGTGAACGGCTGCTCGAGGTGAGCAGGCAGTCCATCGAGACCGCCCGACTTGCGATATGCCTCCAGCTGCGCGGCTCCGTTGCGCTCGAAGGTCGCCGCTCGGCGCGCGTCGGGAAACGCGGTCGCGGTCCACACCTCGCGATGGATCGACCGGAGCATCGCCGACGAGACGTCAGCTCCGTTACGTCGCGCCTCGCCTGCGCGGCGGAGCGTCTCGTGCATGATCACGCCCTGGACCGCCTCGGCGCTCTGCTCCGCGGGCAGGCGCTGGACGTGCCGATACCAGTACTGCCGAGGGCAATCCCGGTAAGCCGTAATAGAAGAGAAGGAGAGTGCGAGCGGCCAATCACCCTCCCCGCTCGCGGGGAGGGCCGGGGGTGGGGGTGCTGGCATCGCGGCGACGTCTGTGAGCAGAACGACGCGACTCCCAGCAGCTCTCACCTCCTCGAGAAATCTCGAATCGCGCCAACGCCGCCCTCCTTCGTAATGCGCCGCCCGCGTGAGATAGAGGTACCGCTTCGCTCGCGTCATGGCGACGTACAGCAGGCGGCGCTCCTCAGCGGCAACGTCCTCACGGCCGCGTACCAGAGGCTCCAGGACAGCCGGTGGCAGCTCGAACCGAGGCGATCTTCCCGACTGGGGGAGCCTTCCCTCGACGAGGCCGGGCACGAAAACGGCGTCGAACTCGAGACCCTTGGCCTGGTGAATCGTCATCACGTGGATAGCGTCCCCAAGCCCCTCCACCTCCGCGGGCCTCTCGTCCTCTTGCGACAGCAAAACAAGGTCCAGGTGGCGCATGTAAGCCTCGAGCGAACGATCGGGGGACACCTCACAGAACTCAGCGATGAGCTCCGCGAGGCGGCTCACGTTGGCCACCGCGCGCGCGGCTTCGCTGGCCTCGAGCGTCGACGACAGAACCTCGAGGTAGCGCGTCCTGTTCATGACTTCAAAAACCAGGTCGCGAACGTCAAGGACCGGCACCGCAGCCGACAGCTCAATGAGCAGCCGCGCGAAGGACGACGAAGGAGCCCACTCGGCGAGGGCGTCTAGCGGCGTCGACCC
>VBHB01000137.1 GCA_005880315.1 Chloroflexota bacterium
GCTGCTGCTTCGATGCATCAGGTTCCAGCCGCCATCGAGGTTCACATAGTCGTAGCCCAGGGCCTGCATCCCAGATGCGACCAGCGCACGGGCTTCCGCCACGACCGTCGCCGCCGTCACAGCCCGTGAAAAGCGGTTGAAGCCATTCCAGCCCATCGGCGGTCGCTGAGTCAGACCCGCGCCCACCGGCCCGCCGGCGTATAGAGGCACGCCGAAAAGCGATGAGGGTTGGCCACCAACGGCTGCAGTCCACCTGGTCTCGACGATGGTCTCGGGCGCGGCCCAGTTCGAGACTACCCCGGCCAGGATCGCAAAGACGAATCCCAGCAGCACGAGGCCCGCGTTGACGCGCCGGCGGGAAGTGCTCACCACCCGGAACGACTCTGGCGGTGACTGCGACGCATCAGACGCTAATTTAGCGCCGCGAACGACCCTTGGGGTCAACGCGGGCGAAATTCTTAGTAGGAAAAATTTCCCCAGGCGTCAGGTCGTGGCTGGGGGGAGGGTGATGCGCACGGTGGTGCCCGACCCGACCGTGCTCTGGATCTCGATCGTGCCGCCGTGGGCGGTGATGATGTCGTGGGTGATCGCCAGCCCGAGGCCGGACCCGGTCGACCCCGGACCTTTGACAAATCGCTGAAAAACGCGCGGGAGGATCTCCGGCGAGATTCCCTCGCCGGTATCGGTCACGGTGATCTCGACGTTGTCGCCGGCCGGGTGCACGTCGACACGAATCGAGCCGCCCGCGGGCGTGTGGCGAATCGCGTTGGAGACCACGTTGGCGAGCGCGCTGCGGATGCGCGCGGGGTCCACATCGACGTTCGGCACGGTCGAAGCGATCGCCGAGGCCATGCTCACGCCGAAAGCCTCGCTCTGCGTCTCGAAGGAGGCGAGCACGTCCTGGACCAACGCGCCGGGTTCCACATGCTCGCGGTTCAGCACCAGGCTGCCGGCTTCGGTGAGCACGAGCGTCCGCAGGTCCTCGACCAGGACCTCGAGGGTGCGCGTCGAGTCCAGGATCGGCTGCACGTGGTCCGCATCGCCGGGGTAGACGCCATCGGCGATGGCCTCCGCCTGGCCGCGGATGACAGAAAGTGGCGTGCGCAGCTCGTGGGCGACGTCGGCGAGGAAGCTGCGGCGCTGCTCATCGCTGGCCTTGAGCCGGGCAGACATCGCGTTGAACGCGCGCGCGACCGAAATCAGCTCGGCGGGGCCGTGCTCCGGCACCTGGGCCGAGTAATCACCCTTCTCGATCCTGCCCGCCGCGTCGATGAGGTTGTCCATCGGTTGCGAGAAGCGACGGATCCCGCGCTGCGCCACGACCGCGAACAGGACGAGCAGGAGCGCCGTCATGACGAGGACGACCTGGGCCGTGCCCGGCTTGAAGAAGGTTGGCCCGAGAACCCAGCTCAGCAAGGTGCCCACCAGCGCGGTGACCACGGCCGCGGCCACGGCGACCAGGGCGATCACGCCCACGATGAAGCAACCCATCCTCCAAAAAAAAGGCAGGCGCCCGCCGCGCCAGCGTCGCGCCGGCGGCCACGGTTGGTTCTCCGGCCACCATGGCGGCCGGCGGCGGGGAGGCGGTCCCCATGCGGTTCTCATCGGTCGGGAGGCTCGGCGAAACGGTAACCGACTCCGAAGACGGTAAGTACGTATTGCGGGCGCCCGGTCTGGGGCTCGATCTTGCGCCTGATGTTTTTGATGTGGGCATCGATCGCGCGCTCGTACGACTCGAAGGCCACGCCCCTGACCGCATCGAGCAGCTGGGCGCGGGTGAAGATCCGGCCCGGCTGCCTCGCCAGGGTCGACAGGATCTGGAACTCGGTCTTGGTGAGATCGATCCTGCGGCCGGCGATTCTCACGTCCATCCGCGGCACGTCGAGCTCGACGTCGGCGCCGACGCGGATGACATCGGCCGGCCGCCGCATGACCTCGGCTCGCCGCAGCACCGCGCGCACGCGCGCAACCAGCTCCTTCGGGCTGAATGGCTTGGTCATGTAGTCGTCGGCGCCAAGCTCGAGCCCGACCAGCTTGTCCGACTCCTCGGTTCGGGCGGTCAGCATGATGATCGGCACCTCGCCGTCGCGGCGCAGCGCGCGGGTGACATCGAGCCCATCGATCCCGGGCAGCGCCAGGTCGAGGATGACGAGGTCGGGGCGGCCGGTCCGCGCCGTCCGCAAGGCGGTTGGCCCATCAGACGCGACGAGCACGGTGAACCCACCGTGCTCGAGATAGTCGCGGACGAGCCGAACGATCCGTGGCTCGTCGTCCACGACCAGGATGGTCGGCACCGCGTCCATCGTAAGGACCCGAACAGCACCGAGGGCCTTCGCCCCCGGTGCCGTTGTATTCCTTGATTCAGACGGTCTTGGTGTCTGACGGTGGGGCGGGCGCGGGCTCGCCGTGTGCGCGCCGGTGCCATTCCTGCATGCGCTCGTCGATGGCGGGCGGGATGCCGCCACCGTAGCCACGGCCGTAGCCGCCCTTCCAGCCGCCATAGCCCCATCCGCGACCGAAGCGGGCGATGCGGAAGAGCACGAACAGCAGGAACAGGAAGAACAGGAACCCGAAGATCCCGAAGCCGAAGAAATGCGGCCCGTAGTAGTAGTACGGCACCGCCGCAGCCACCCCGTTCGACACATGGGTCGCCGCACCCTCTGACCAGCCCGCCTGGTACGCCACGACGCCGACGATCGCGAGCAGGATGCCCGTCAGCGCCACCCAAAGAAAACCGATACCGCGTCTCATTGCCGTCACTCCTTTGTGTTGAGGTTTGATGTCACTCATCCTTCCGGGAGGTTGTGAAGGCGGTGTGAAGCGGAGATGGACGAGTTAGAAGCCCCCTTCCCCCAGCTCCACCAGCTCTGCGGACCGCCGCCACAGCTCGCCCTGCGCGCCCGCGTCAAGAGTCGACTTCGGCGGATCGATGCGGCGGCCGCCCTTGAAGAACCAACCGGTCGTGCTTGCGAACGCGGGCGAGGTGGCGAGATCGGCGAGATCCTCTGCGGCCCGGTCCGGCGGCCGCGAGACGAGCCGGGTCAGGACCCGGATCGGCCGCGGGGCCTCGCGCATCAGCTCCGAGCGGACCAGGCCCGGATGGTATGCGTACGCACCCACGTCCCATCGCTTGGCGCGTCGCGCGAGCTCGAAGGTGAACATGAGGTTTGCGGCCTTGGTCGCCCCGAAGGTGCGCAGGGAGCGGAAATGGTCCTTCGACAGCAGCTGGTCGACGTCCACCCGTGTTGACGAGGGCGCGGACACCGTGATCACCCGTCCCGCGCCGGCCAGGCGGTCCCGCAGCAGATTGGTGAGAAGAAAGGGAGCGAGGTGGTTGGTTGCGAGCATGAGCTCGAAGCCGTCATCGCTCTGCTCGTACTGCGACGCGTAGATCGCGGCGATGTTCAAGAGGGCGTCCACGTGCGTCACGGTCCGCGCGACCTGGCGCGCAGCCGCCCGCACTGATGCGAGAGATGAGAGGTCGACCTCGACGCTCGAGACTCGGTTGTCGCGATCGATCTTCTCCACCAGCGCGTCCAGCCGTTCCGACGGGCGGCTCAGCAGCACAAGGCGCGCCTGGCGCCGCGCGAGCAAAGCCGCGGTCGCGGAGCCGATCCCGCCCGTTGCGCCCGTCATCACGATCACGGGGTTGAGCCCTGGCATCAGCTCAGTGTCGATGCATCAAGCTGGGCA
>VBHB01000081.1 GCA_005880315.1 Chloroflexota bacterium
CTCGAGCGCCTCGTCGAGATCCTTCACATCGACGATCGCGAATCCGCCGACGACCTCCTTGGCCTCGATGAACGGACCGTCGGTGACGACCGGCTTGCCGTTCTTGAAACGCACCGTGGTCGAGCTGCTGGGGCCGAGTAGCTCTGCCCCGCCGGCGATGCGGCCGGCCTTGCTGTGCTCCTCGAACCACTTGTTGATGCCCTCATAGGCGGCCATGCGGGTGGCTTCGGGCATCTTGTCCCAGGCTTGCTGATTTTCGACGCTGTCGGCGAACATGAGCACGTACTTCATACCGGGTCTCCATTCATGGCGGTCTTGGATGCCGCTTCATCCATACGACGAATGGTTGGCCACACGATCGACAGCCTCAGGCTCTACCTCCCAGTGAATTCGGGTTCTTGCTTGGCGAGGAAGCTCATGATCCCGATCGCGGCGTCGTCGCTGAGCGCGGCCCGCGCAAAGTTGGCGGCCTCGATCTCGAGTGCCTCATCCAGGGGAATGTCGTAACCGCGGCGCACCGCGTCCTTGATCATGGCGATCGCCAAGGTCGCCGCTTTGGCCAGTCGCTTGGCCCGCTCGTTCACGGCTCCCGCGAAGTCCTCTGGGGCGACCGCCTGGTCGACCCAACCGACGGCCTCGGCCTCTTTTGCCGACAGCCGCATCGACTCGATGATGAAGCGCAGTGCGCGCGCCTTGCCGATCAGGCGTGGCAGCCGCTGCGTGCCGCCCGCGCCGGGGATGATACCCAGCGACGATTCCGTCTGCCCGATCCTCGAACGGCCGTCCTCGACCATGATGCGAAAGTCGCAGCACAGCGTGAGCTCGCTGCCGCCGCCGAGCGCGTGGCCGTTGATAGCCGCGATCACCGGCTTGGGACAGCTCTCGATGGCCGAGAAGTGCGCGTTCATCCGCTTCATGAAGGCCGCGATCTGCACCGCAGCGTCGGACGACTGCCGATCAATTGTGCCGAGCATGGTCAGGTCCGCGCCGACGCTGAAGTACTTCTCGTACTCCGAGGCGAGCACGACCACGCGCACGTCCGGGTCATCGCCGGCCTGCTTGAATGCCGCGGCGAGCTCCGCCATGAGGTCCTCGGCGATGGCGTTGTTGCCCTTGCGATGCATGACGATGCGCGCAATGGCTCCCTCTCGACTGACGTCGACACATTCGCCCATCGTCATGCGGTGAAGAGAGGGATGCCGCCGGCAACCTCGATCACCGCGCCGGTGATGTAGCCCGCCTCGTCCGAACAGAGGAACGCGATCGTGTTGGCGATGTCATCGGGCTGGCCGAAGCGCTTGAACACCGTGCGGGCGCGAAAACGGTCGTACATGGGGTTGGTCTGCGCGGCGGCCTTCCCGGCCTCGCTCTCGATGATGCCGGGCGCGATCGCGTTCGATGTGATGTTGTGCCTTCCACCTTCCAGCGCAGCCGTCTTGGCCAGACCGATAAGCCCTGCCTTGGTCGCCGAGTAAGACGCCTGGCCGAAGCCGCCGAGGGTTCCCGCGACCGACGACATGAAAATGATTCGGCCCCACTTGTTCTCGACCAGGTGCGGCCACGCTTCCTTGGTGCAGTTGAACGCGCCGGTGAGGTTGACCTTCACGTCGCGGTCCCACAGCTCATAGGACTGGTTGGGGATCTGCGCGGTGTGGTCGAGGGTGGCCGCGTTGTTGATCAGGATGTCGATCTTTCCGAACTCGTCTTTGACCTTCTTGAAGACTTCGCGAATCTGCTCGCGATTGGTCACGTCCATCTTGATGGCCAGCGAGCGCCGGCCCATCTTGCGGATTTCATCCGCGGTCGAGTTCGAGTGCACCCAGCCCTGCGAGACCGCCACCTGGGCCAGCACGCTGCCCGCCGCTTCCGCGGTCTTCTGAAGGTCGGGGTCGTCCTCGACCAGGATGTCGGTGATCACGACGTCCGCCCCGGCTCGCGCCAGGGTCAGCGCATCCTGGCGGCCGAGGCCGCGCGAGGCACCGGTGACGACGGCAACCCTTCCCGTGAGATCGAACATGTACCCCCCTTAGCTTGATCGGTACTCGGCCGACGCTTTTGTCAGCACGGCTTCGCCGCGTTGATTGACGGCGCTCAGCGCAATCTTGCCGGGTCCGGCATCTTCGGCGGCGAAGGTCACGGTGTCTTTTGGCTCCACCATGCCGGCAAACCGGCAGTACATGAGGCGCAGCCGGTGAGCCCCGCCCGCCGCCTCGGCGGCGACGCCCGCGAGGATTCCCATCTGGAGCATCCCGTGGGCGATGATCCCCGGCAGGCCGACAGACCGGGCAAAGTCGCCATCGAGGTGGATCGGGTTGTGGTCGCCCGAGGCCTCGGCGTACGCGGCGATCTGCTCCGGTGTGAAAGTGACCGCGCGCTCGATTCTTTTCATGAGCGGATGACGAAAAGCGTGCGCGACCGGCACAGCGCCGAGCCGTCCTCAGCCATGGTGGCGATCTCGTAGGTGAGAAAGCGCATGCCCCGCCGGCTGATGTCGCTCACGACACGCCCCTGTGAGGTGACAGTGTCGCCGGGCTCAGGATGGCGCTCCCACTCGAACTCCTGGTCGGCGTGCAGCAGTCGCGCGAAATCGACCTCGGCTTCCGGATCGCCGAAGAGCTGCGGTCCCGTCGCCCCGAGCGCGTAGACGGCTGCGAACGTTGGCGGCACGCCGTCTGCGGGGTCCGCGCCAATTGCGCGCGCGAACTTCGCAACATGTTCAGGCTCGATCACCGAGCTCACCGCCGGGTAGGTTTTTCCTTCGATGGCGGACAAATTTAGATTGGGCGGAAGCGGGCGAACACACGCCGCAGCAGCAGCGGACGGAGCCCGGACCACGCTTCCATCACCGACGTGCGCGCTGTGCGTGCCTCGTCGGGCGGCGCGTAAGCGGCGACCACGAAGCCGCTCGCGAGCGAGCGTATCGGTTCGGTGGCTTCAGGGAAGCTGAGGGCCAGTCGACGCCCCAGCTCATAAGGCGTCTCTCCCGAGCGCTGGTCGGCGCCCGCGAGCCGGGTGAGCACAAGGGTGCGCCGCCAGACTCCCATCACTGAACGCGGGCGCAGGTACCGCGCCAATGCGGCAAAGAGCACGAACAGGAATGCCAGGACCACGCCGACGATCTTGGTCAGCGTGCTCGGGTCCGGGATGCGAATCGAAAAACCTCCACCGCCACTCGTGCTCGAGGGGCCGTTCGGCTCGTTGACAGGCTTGGCACTCGGCGTCCCCACCGCCGCCACCCCGGACCCGCCGGTCGGGTCGTTGCACAGGTTGTCGCGGTAGCAGATGTTCGACAGGCCGCTCACTCCCCGGGGGATCGGCTCGTAGAAGTGGTCGTTCGTCGGCTCGAACTCGATCCAGCCGTACTTCGGAAAGTAGACCTCGACCCAGGTGTGGGCATCTTCGCTGCGGACCACGAAGCTGTTGGTCGTGGTGTCGAGCGTGCCCGGTCCGAAGCCGCTTACGAGCCGGCTCGGTATCCCGAGCGACCGCAGCATGTCCCCCATCGCCGTCGCGAAGAACTCGCAGTAGCCGCGGCGTGAGTTGAACAGGAAATATGCGAGCGGGTCCTCGCCGTCAGGAGCTTTCGGGGGTGTCAGGGTGTAGGTGAACCGGTCGCTACGCAGGTATGTCTCGATCGCCACTGCGGCGTCGTAGGGATTGGTGGCGCCTGCCGCCTGCACAACTTGCAGGGCCAGCTGATGGATCCGCTCGAGGACGGCGGGGTCGCGGTATCCGTTGGAGGGAAGGCTCATGTATGAGCGTGCCCAATCCGGGTAAGCGGTCCCGGCCGCCTGAAGGTCGCCGTCGGTGGCCGTGGAGTATTCCACCGTGGCCGCATACGTGCCGCGCGAGGTCCGCGGGTTGACTGTGGACAGGCGGTCGATGTTGACGATGGGGCCGCCAATCGGCGGCGGTACCAGTACCTCGGTCGCGACCGTGTCGCGGTTGACATGAAACAGCCGGCCCGGATAAAAAAGGATGTCGGCGTTACCACCGGGCGGGGCGATCATCCTGATGTTGAACAAGGCCACGCCCAGCTTCGAGTAGTCCTCCCCGAAGGGTGCCTGCTCGCCTGTCTGGATGGCCTGCTTGAGCCCGCCGGTCTCCTGGTACCTCCAGGCTCCGTGGAAGAGCAGGGTTTCGTTGACGCCCCGGAAGTAGTGCGGCCCCACGAAGTCCCCCTGCACCGTGTACATGAAGACGGGGTTGTGCGTCCGCTTGAGGGACGTGTTGAGCAGAACGTCGGGCGAGAAGCCGGTGGTGCCGCCGGTCGTTCCCGCGGCGCCGAATGAGCCTGGATGGCTCAGTGTCTCGAGCAGCTGCGCCCAACTTGTGAATGCGCTCGATTCCATGTCGACGGTCCGGTCGACGGTGGAGATCGGGGGCAGCATGATCGCAAGCACGATGAGCGCCGCCATCGCCACCAGGCCGCTTTCCCAGAAATCCCATCGCGCGTCACCTGTGAGCTTCACGCGAGCTCGGGTCGCGTTCGCGATCGAGCTCGTGTAGTTGGTCCAGAGCAGCAGGGCAAGAGTCAGAACGAGCACGGCGAGGACGTAGCCGTTCTGGTCGCGCGGGAAGTTGAGGAGGTTGGTGGCGAAGGCAGCCGCACCCGGCACCAGGCCGAGCAGCGGGCGTCTCCAGCGCAGCACGCACCATGCGAGCCAGCCGCCCGTCACCCACATCAGCCAGCCGATGAGATAGAGGTCGAACGACGAGTCGGCGATCGCGGAACCGTCGAGGATGCGGCCCCACCACGCACTCAGGAGGCCGAGGCCGAGCGGGTCAGCTGGATGGCTTCCGTGCAGTGCAGGCCAAGATGCGAACCCCGCGACGAACGGGCCGGCAACCATCCCGATGCCCACGCCAACACCCCAGGGAATCGGCAGCACGGCGAGCAGTCCCATGAAGACCGCCCCGACCAGCGCGACCATCGTCACCACCTCGATGCCGGGCACCCACTGCGCGGTGACTGTCGATTTAGCGATTGCGAGCGTGAGCAGGAACAAGAGTCCGGCGCTCCAGACGACGCCGCCGGGCAGCTCGTCACGGGTCCGCCGAACCAGGCGCAGCGGGAAGCTAACCGATGCGGATTGCATCTCGAGTCCTCATGAGGCGGGCGAAGTCGTCGCCCTTGCGCACGACATACAGGTCTACGTCCTGCCCGAGATCGAAGGTGGGGTTCTGGTCGGGACCGCCGAAGCTCGCGCCGTCGAGGAAGAAGACGATCATCGACGAGCGGCGGCCTCGAACCGCTTGCAGCAAGCGCACCCAGGCCTCGTCGGCACTCGGCGTGATCACGGCGATGGCGCGGCGCGGCAGCCGGCGAATCCGGTCCCAGGCAAGCGTCTGCGTCAGTGGTGTGCGGCCGTCGGCGGTGGCCACCGCGAGGTAGTCGAGGATGATGCGGTCCTGCCGGACCGCTCGGTGAGGCTCCAGGACCGTCCCTCGGGAATCGTTGGCGATCAGGCCCACCTGCCGGCCGCGACTGTGGACCTGCGACGCCATGGAAGCGGCCAGGCTCACCGCATATTCGACGGTCGACTCCTCACCCTCGCCGCAGTGGACGTTGCGGTCCAGGTCGAGCAGGATCCAGAGGTCGGTGGTCAGCGGTTGCTCGAAGGTCTTCGACATCAGGCGGGCGTGACGCGTCGACAGTGGCCAGTGGATGCGGCCGAAGCTGTCACCGGTGACGTAGTCACGCACGCCGCTCGTGTCGGGCGGATAGTCGGCCCACGCTCCCAGGCTCTGCGAGCTGCCGACCTGCTGGGCGCTCGGGGTCATAAGGTCGGGAATCGGCCGCACGCGGGGATAGACGAGCACCGTGTTGCGATTTCCCGTCTTGACCTCCTGGTTGAAAAGCCCGAACGGCTCGCGCACGCTGACCAGCGTCGGCCCGAATGACATCCAGCCGCGCCGGCGGTAGACCCCTCGTGACTTCCAGCTGACGAGCTCGCCACCCACCGATATGACCCGTCCCGGCTGGTAGTCGGGAATCTGGCCGAGGTCGCGAATCTCGACCCAAGGCGCGGGCACCCAACCGATGCGCCGCACCTCGATCACCTCTTCGTATGGCTCGCCGACGGTGGGCGTGCCGGGGTCCAGCCGGCGGCTGAGGCTGATACCCCGAATCGCGATTTTCGGCCAGACCCAGGCCACCACGAAGAGGAGGCAGAGCGCATACGAGAAGGCGTAGGCGGGGCGATAGCCGGTCAGGTAGGTGAAGCCGAGCAGGATTCCAAGCGCGACGGCGAGGGCGACCTTATTCAAAGAATGCAGACCTCGCGTCCAGGCCGGGTTCCCCGGCCGTCCCCTGGCGTGTCACCTTCCCAGCGCCTCCGTGCGTCGCCGGGAGATCCTTAGGTGGGTTTCCGTAAGGGAGGACGTAAGTCCTCCCTTGCGATCACCCGTCGTAAGCCATTTGCGGAACATGCTCGCGCTCGAGGAGACCGGCCACGAGCTTGCCGGCGCTCTGGCCCTGCATCTCCGCATTGGGGCGAAGGATGATGCGGTGCGCGAGCACAGGCTCGGCGAGCACCTTGATGTCGTCCGGGATGACATAGCTGCGGCCCTGCACTGCGGCCAGGGCCTGGCTGGCATGGAACAGGTTGATGGTGCCTCGCGTGCTGGCGCCGAGCGCCACCTCCGGGTTGCCGCGCGTGCGTCCGACGAGACGGGCGATGTAGTCGCGCAGCTCTGGCTTCACGAACACTTCACGAACCTCGCTTTGTGCGGCGGTCAGCTCGTTCGGCGACACCACCGGCTGCAGCTCGAGCATCGGCGACTCGACCTTGCGGTGGCTCAGCAGGTTCGATTCCTCTTTCTCGGAGAGATAGCCCAGCTTCACCTTCATGAGGAACCGGTCGAGCTGGGCCTCCGGCAGGGGAAACGTACCCGAGTACTCGACGGGGTTCTGGGTCGCCATGACCATGAATGGCTTGGGCAGATCGTGGGTGTCGCCGTCGATGGTCACCTGGCGCTCTTCCATCGCCTCGAGCAGCGCGGCCTGGGTCTTGGGGCTCGCGCGGTTGATCTCGTCGGCGAGCAGGATCTGGGCGAACACCGGGCCTGGCCTGAACTCGAAGTCGTTCTCCTTCTGGTTGAAGGCCCGAACCCCGGTGACGTCGGACGGCAGCAGATCGGGTGTGAACTGGATGCGCCGGAACGTGCAGTCGAGCGAGCGGGCCAGTGACTTGGCGAGCATCGTCTTGCCGACGCCGGGAACGTCCTCGATGAGCAGGTGGCCCTCGCAAAGGAGTGTGACAAGGCAGAGCCGGACCTCGTCCTCCTTGTTGACGATCGCCCGGCCGACGTTCGACATGAACGAATCGGCGACTCTGGTGACGACCTCGGTCACCACGCCGGGCGGGACCCCATGACCGCGATTATAGATTTGACCTTCCATGGGCCATTCGACATGAATACGCGCGGCCCATCGGTTTGGTTCCGGCCGGCGTTACGTTGAGGTGCCGGGGGACGTAATGGGAAGCAGAGTGATGAGACTCAAGGTCGCGGTCTTGGTCGCGCTGGTCGCTTTTGCGTGTGGCTCGGTGGGGCCGACCGGCGGTGGCGTCGGTAGCCCGCTGACCATCGACCAGGTCAAGTTCAAGGTCATCGACGCGGTGGGCGCCCCGATCTTCTGCGACCCCGATTTCTACCCGATCGTCCGCGCCGGCGGCGAGGAGACGAGCGCGGACACCTACTACCCCCAGATCCGCTCGGATCCCGAGCTCTTTGCCGCGATCGTCGCGCACGAGCACTTGCCTTCTTCTGGCGATCTCAACGAGGACCAGAAGTTGATCCTCTACAAGGCGTTCAAACGCCTCCGTGCCCTGGTGCTCACCAAGAACGGCGACTCGTACACGTTCGAGATGAGGGTCAAGGGGCAAGGCGCCAGCGCAGTCGAGCTCATCGACGGGTCGGTGCGCGTGGATGGTGCGGTTACGGTCGCCTCGCGCAAACCGAGCGCCATGCCACCGTGCCCCATCTGCCTCGCGTCCGGGACGCTGATCGCGACTCCTGGCGGCGAGGTCAGGGTCACCGATCTCAAGCCGGGGATGCTTGTGTGGTCGGTCGGCGGCAATGGCGAGCGGGTGGCCGAACCCGTGGTCGAGGTGGGCAGCATGGTGGTGCCGGCCGGCCACCTCATGGTGCATGTGCGCCTCGCCGACGGTCGCGAGCTCCTGGCTTCGCCCGGTCACCGCGCCGGCGACGGACGTCCGCTTGGCAGCCTGTCGGCAGGCGACGCGCTGGACGGCGCGCTCGTCGTTCAGTGGGAGCTGGTTCCGTACACCGGCTTACGCACCTACGACCTGCTGCCGGCTGGGCCGACCGGACGCTACTGGGCCAACGCCATCCTGCTGTCGAGCACCCTCTCCTAGGAGACTTCTTCCTCCTCAACCAGACGCAGGTGGCTGCTCACGTCCAGTCCGAGGTGGCGCGCGAAGAATCCCGCGACGCGCTCGACGTACAGAGGACGATCCGCCTCATATGCCCCGGTGTGCGGCGCGCCCTGCACGATCCAGATCTCGCGTGGACCGCGGTAGGCGTCGTACAGGCGGCGGCCGTGGTTGACGGATACCAGGTCGTCCGCGCCGCCGTGGATGAAGAAGAGGGGTCGGGGTTCGAGGGAGCTCAGGACGGTGATCGGGCTCGACTGTGACAGCCGGCACCCAGTGCGCAGCCGGAACAACAAGCCCGCCAGCCACACGACAGGCGCTCCCGGCAGCTTGATCGAGCGCCGTACGTTGTCCTCGAGCACGGTGCGGAGGTCGCTGAACGGGCTGTCGAGCACGAGCGCCTGAACTCCCGGCTCGCCCGCGGCGCCGAGCAGGGCTACAACCGCCCCCATCGAGTAGCCGAGGAGCCCGATCCTCGCTTTCGGGATGCGCTTGCGAGCAAACGCGATGACAGCCTCGAGCTCGAGGACCTCCTTGATGCCGAACGTGATGGGCGCGCGGTCGCTGCCCGGCCAACCTCGATACGAATAAAGGATGACGTTGAAACCTTTGCGCCACAGCCCGGCCGAGATGCCCAGTGAACCCTGGCGCTGTCCTTTGTGCCCGCCGGACACGATCACGGTTTGCGGCGAGCCTGGCTGCCGGAAATGCCAGGCGCCGAAGTTCACGCCATCGGCGGTGACCAGCTCCACCTCCTCGTAGTCCGCCTGGAACTCGAAAGGCGTGAACGTGAAGTCGTCGAGCGGGCGGGGCTTCGCAGGCACGAACGCCCGGCGGTACAGGTAGTAGGAGGCGGCCACGTAAGCGACCAGGACTAGCGCTGGGATCAGCACGATGTAGGGCATCGGTACCTACCTCGAAGCTTAGTAGGTATTCACTCGCTTCACTCGAAGACCCGCGTCAGCTGGTAGAGATCCGCGGGCACGCGTCGGGTCTCGCCGACGACCTCGGCCAGCGGTACGACCTCCACCTCGCCGTTGCGGCGGATCGGGATGACGCCGCTCTTGCCGGACCCGATGAGCTCCACCGCGTGCACACCCAGGCGCGTCGCCCAGATGCGGTCCGTCGGCGTCGGCGAGCCTCCGCGCTGAAGGTGGCCGAGGACCGTGACCCGCGTTTCGAAGCCGGTCTCGCGCTCGACCAGCCTGGCCAGCGCATCGCCGATGCCGCGCTTGGCGAGCTGCACGTGGCCGAACGCATCGGTTTCCGCAGCTGCGCCAGCCTCGTCCTCGAGCTCTGGGATGTGAGCCCCTTCCGCGACGACGATGATGCTGAAGAGCTTGCCCTCGCCACGCCGGCGGTAAAGATGGCTGACGACGTCGCCGAGGGTCAGCGGGAACTCGGGGATGATGATCAGGTCGGCGCCGCCGGCGACCCCGCCGTATAACGCCACCCATCCGGTGTCGCGACCCATGACCTCGACCACCATCACTCGGTGATGAGCCGACGCGGTGGTGTGCAGGCGGTCGAGTGCTTCCGTGACCACGCCCACGGCGGTGTCGAAGCCGATGCAGAACTCCGTGACGCTCAGGTCGTTGTCGATCGTCTTCGGAACCCCGACCGTCTGGAAGCCCGCCTCGTGCAGGGCCGACGCCACGCTCAGGGTGTCGTCACCGCCGATCGGGACCATGGCGTCGACGCCGTGTCGACGCAGAACCCGGATCACGGTCGCGACTCCGTCCTTCATCTTCAACGGATTCGTGCGCGAGGTGCCCAGGATCGTGCCGCCCAGAGGAAGGATGCCGCGCACGTCGGCAGGACGCAGCTCTTCGATGGCGCCGCCGTCGAGGCAGCCGGCCCAGCCGTTCTGTACGCCGCTGACGGAATGGCCGAGCTGGAACGCTCGACGCGCGACAGCCCGGATGGCCGCGTTCAGCCCGGGCGCGTCTCCACCACCGGTGAGGATTCCGATGCGCACGCAGATAGGTTAACGGCAACTCACGCCCCTCTCCCCAACCCTCTCCCGAGGGGGAGAGCGTTGCTACTTCGTTTGGCTCAAGCGGTCGAGGAGCTCTTGCAGAGTCACCTCCGCCAGCGACTCCAGCCGCAGGTCGGCTGCCCTCAGGTCGAGGCCCGCGGTGATGGGGTTGGGGATGGCGACGCAGAGAAGGCCGGCGCGCTTGGCGGCGGTGATGCCGTTGGGCGAGTCTTCGATTGCCACCGCCTCATTTGCCGGCACGCCAAGGCAGTCGACCACTGCCAGATAGAGGTCGGGCTCGGGTTTGACATGCTCGACGTCGTCCCGGCACCGGATGCAGTCGAAGCGTGCGAGGAGGCCGAGCCGCTGGAGATGCCCGTTGACCCAATCCCTCGATGAGCTCGAGGCGACTCCGACCTTCAGTCCCGCGGCCCCCGCTTCGTCGACTCGCTCGGCCACCCCTGGCAGGAGCGCCTGCGCCAGCACGAGCTCGATCCGCCGTTCCACGCGCCGGTTGATCACCTCCTCTGCGAGCGGGCGGCCCAGACGTTCTTCGAGATGGTGCTGCGGGTGGAAGGCCTGGTTCGAAGAGCCCACCGTTTTCACCCAGAGCTCGAACGGCAGCGCCACCCCGTGGGCCTCGTAAACCTCCGTCCACGAGCGATAGATCGGCCCCTCCGTGTCGAGGATGAGGCCGTCGAAATCGAAGATCAGGGCGCGGATCACGCGCTCGCAACTCTACCTAGCTTCAGTCGCGGTCCAAAGGCTTAGGATCGCGCCGAGTGGCTTCGAGAACTTCCCGTCTGACGCCGATGCGCGATTTGCAAGCCTCCCCGGGCTGGATCGGCGCCGGGCTTTCAGGCTTCGCCCTGATCGCCGTCGCGGCGATGCTGGTCGTGATCTTCGGCTTCCTTGACGCCACCCACTACACCTCGATGCAGAACCTCTTCACGCCCGATCCGCCGGCCGCGGCCGGCATTCTAGGCGTGGTAGGCGGCGCCGAGGGCGTCACGCTGAGCATCGTCATCCTGGTCGTCGTCTTCGGCATCCAGATGACCTCCTCGCGCTATTCGCCGCGGATCATCGGGCTCTTCACCACCAATCCGTTGAACGCGATCGTCCTCGGCTTCGCTCTCGCGTCGATTCTCTACACGTTCCTGGTTCGCGGCGAGGTCAAGACGAACTACGTGCCCCTCTGGAGTGTCTTGGCGGCGGTATTGCTCGGCGTCATCAACTTCGCGATCGTGTTTCCGTATATCGGCTACATCTTCGCGGTCATGCGTGCCGAGACCCTCGTCAACAGCATCCGGAGTCACGCACGCCGGCACCTGGCGCACGCGGTCGCGGGCAAGCAGATCGGCAAGTACCGTAACGACCTGCTCACGTCGATCAACCAGGTCACCGACATCGCGCTCGGGTCGGTGCAGCTCGGCGACATGCCGGTCTGCTTGCTCGTCATCGGCGTGCTGGGCGAGTTTCTCGCCCAGGACTATTCGAAGGTGAAAAAGGGTTTCGGGCCGGAGTGGTTTCAAGTCGGGCACTCGGAGCTGCCCGGCGATTCCGACCAGATCGTCGCCGAGGTCAACCGCGCCCATACGTGGGTCGAGTACACGGTGCTCTCCAGCTTCGTGCACCTCGTCGGGCTCACGCCTGCCCATAGGAAGGAAGCTGTGCACGCGATCGCGGTGGCGACGCGCGACATCGGTCTGGCGGCCATCGACCGAGGAGACCCCGAGGTCGCCGAGCTGACGGTTCGCTTCTTCAACACTTACCTGCGTGCGGCGCTCAACCAATCGGCGCCGACTTTCGCGTCGACGACCATGAACGAATACCGCCGCTTCGCCATCGGAGCCCTCGAATGGCGCCCCGACATCTCGGTCGAAGCTGCGTCGCACGTGCTCCGCTATGGACGGCATTTCGACGAAGCCGGCATGCCCGCGATCTTCGGCGCTGCGGCCGAAGATGTAGCCGACCTCGCGATCGAAGCCTGGTCTCGCGATACAGAGGTCACGCGCCGGCTGGCGCAGCTGCTCGTGCGCAACCTTCTCGATCTGATTCCGAATGCCCGCCCCATCGGGCTGAACGGTCTCTTCAAGGCCGTCGCCAAGCTGACCTTCTGGGCCATGGCCGCGGAGGCGAAGGACATCGCCCACATCCTGGTCGAGGGCATCGCCGCGGCACCACCCGATTTCGTCGACGCCGCCCTCGACCGGATGGAGGTCATGCAGAACGGCCTGTTCTGGGAGGTCAACGAGCGCGTGGTGGCGTTCGACTGGGTCGAGGAGCCGCTGCGCGCCGAGATCCCGCGCCTGCGCACCGCCCTTCGCCGGGCCAAGGCGTCCGGGCGCGGGCTCACGATCGAGCTCGACGACCCGCGGCCAACCGGTCCCATCGACCTGGTCAAGCCGGAGCCGGCTGCAGCGCCACAGACCAACGGCGCCTCGAAAGAAGCCCCCGCCGCCAAGGAAACTACGCCGGCCGGTTGATCATCGCGGTCGATGTGGTCTCGAAATAGTCGACAAGCGCCTTGCGAATTTCAGGCGCCAGGTGCAGCGAGTCGACCGCCGCCGTCATGTGTCTCAGCCACGCATCGCGCTCGGCCTGGCCGATCGCGAACGGTTGGTGGCGCAGGCGCAGCCTGGGGTGGCCACGACGCGCGCTGTAATCATCGGGCCCGCCCCAGTACTGGATCAGAAAGAGGGTCAAACGCTCGGTCGCGGCGGTCAGGTCCTCCTCCGGGTACACGGCGCGTAAAACAGGATCTGAGGCGACGCCCGCGTAGAAACGCTCGACCAACACTTCGAAGGTCTCGGCTCCGCCCACCGCCTCGAACACGCTCACGCCCTTGACCATAAAGGGTGAATAGACTTTGGAAACGATGGCGAGCCCGCGGCAGCTTCGCATCACTTTTCTGTTTGCGCTCGTGATGCTGATCGCGCAGTTTCTTCTCGGCATGGCGGTCAACCTCTTCGTGACGATCCCCGACCAGCACCCAGGCGCGAACCCGCCTGAGTACTTCAGCGGGGTGGCACAGAGCGTGACCTGGGCGATCCTGCACGGCCACATCCTGCTGGCGATCCATGCCGCCTTCGGGCTCGTGATCGTGCTCGCCGCTTTAGGCACGCTGGTGCAGGCGATCGGGAATCGCCGGCGCGGCATCGTGGTATCAGCGGTGTTCGGGTTCATCGGCGTGTTAGCCGCCGGCTTCAACGGGGGCAGCTTCCTGAACTACAACCAGGACTTCAGCTCGATGCTCATGGCCGCGGGTTTCGCGGTCGCGGTCGTGGCCTACTCCGCCGGCCTCTACATAGCGAACGACGAAACGTCAACCCGGACCACCGCCTAAGACTCGAAGTCCCATTTCGTCGGCGAGCCGGTGAAGTCGCCGTACGCGAGGCCGAAGGCCCACCTTGGTGTGACGCGAAAGCACGAGTTGACTGAAGGATCCAGCGACTCGATCTCGTAATCCGTCTCGTACTTGGTGTTCTCCAGCGCGAGCAACATGCCGAGCTCGTTCGGATCCGTCAGCAGTCGTGCCATGCCTTCGACGACAACCGGGTTCAAAGCGTCCTCTGTCGTGACCACGCATCGCTGATTGGCGCCGAGGTTTTTCGACTTGCGCGAAAGCCGGCTGCTGCTGAACCAGAAAGAATCGTCATGCCACATGCCCCACACAGGCATCGCGTGCGGCCTCCCGTCAGGCCACACCGTGGCGATCCAGTAGTTGCGCGAAGACACCAGCCGCTCCTCGGCCCATGACCAGGGCAACAGACCGGTACCTTCGCCGGCCGGCAGCATGCCGTAACCCGGCATATATGGACGCGAGACCGACCTCGACGTCATGTCTTGCCTGGAGTTACGCCGGCGCCTTCGAAGATCTCGTTCACCGGCCTGGCGATCGCCTGCGCCGCCTTCAGCCCTTTGGCATCGAGGTATCGCTCCACGATCCTGCGGCCGACGGCGTAGCCGCCCATGTGGGGAATGCCCACAGGTTCCGACCCGACTCGGCGAGCAACGTCGTCGCCCAGCACGTACGGACTCCAGTCTCGAAACGTGGTGCCGGTGCCGAACGCGGCGACCACCTTGTCCCACGTCTCATCGAACACCTTCCCGGTGACGTCTTGGTACCAGGCACCCGTGGAATCGGGACCGCACACCTCGACCGTGAAGACTTCAGCGAGGCCTTCGTGCACGACCCACTCCGCAAGGTTGAACGGCCCGTCGACATTCGGCGTGCGGATGTTGTGCGCCAGCTCATGCACCGCGCACGCGCCGATCCTCGTCTCGTTGTAATCGGTCGGCCAGGCCACCATCCAGATCGTTCCGGGCGTCGCCCCCATGCCGTAATACCCGTGCGTTCGGTCCAGGAAGATCGGGTCGTCGGGGTTGCCGAGCGTGAGCGTAACTTCGATCCGGTCCGGGTGATGGATGCCGGGCAGCGCGGCATTCTGGTAATCCCACGCGCGGGCAAGCTCACGCTTGATCTGTCCCCATGCATCGGCTTTGCCCAGGCGATCGACCGCCGCCGGGTAACGCGGGTCGTCGACCTCGACACGGAATCCGTCGCCGCGCTCGTGGATCTGGCGGAGCATCTCCATACCCGCGGTGTCGAAAGACGAGACGCCGCGCATCGCGGCGAGCGCGTCGAGCCGAGCCGACACCGGAAGGGTGAACAGCCGCTTCAGCGCGGCTGCGTCGTCGTGGACCGCGAACTCGATCTGGTCGTCGGTGCTAAGCGCCATCGTCTTACAGAACCCTGAAGCCTTGGCCAAGTTCCATGTGTATCTAGTTGGCAATTGTGAGCCTGGACTCATCCCGGACCGCGGCCGCCATCCCGGGACAGTTGATCGTCCTCGTAAGAGGATGGGCGCCTTTTGTGATCCTGCTCGTCGCGTACGAGGCCATGCGCGACGTCGCGGCGGTCGTGGGCATGCCGGCGCATGACCTGGCCCGCTTCGACCGCGCGCTCTTCGACGGCTACCAGCCGACCCTGGTCATGCAGGCGGTGGTCGGCAAGCTGGCCGACGCCGACCTCTTCGAGGACCTTGGCAGCGCGGTCTACCTCACGCATTTCCTGCTTCCCATCGCCCTGGGCGCCTGGCTCTGGGCCACCGACCGGAAAGCGTTTCGGACCTTCGGGCTGACGCTGGTGGCGCTGTGCGCGCTGGCTTTTGCAACGTACGTGATCGCTCCCACCACGCCGCCGTGGCTCGCCCAGCCCGGCACCGTGCGGCACCTCATCGAGGACACGATTCAGCGCAGCGGGGTGCCGGCAAGCGTGGTGTGGCTGTACTCCCACCACGACTACAACCTCTATGCCGCGTTTCCCTCGCTGCATGCGGGCTTCCCTGTGGTCGCCGCCACGGCTGCTTGGCGGCAGAGCCGCAAAGTGGGCGTCGTCTTATGGGTGTGGGCAGTGATCGTCTGGATCGTCGTCGTCTACCTCGGCGAGCACTACGTAACGGATGTCATCGGTGGCGTGGCTTACGCCACCATCGCGATTGTGATCGTCCGAACCCTGTCGGCCCGATTGGGTCGCGCTTCTCATTCGGCGATCGCCGGCGTGATCGCGGGCACGACGTCTGAATAGCGCTCGATCTCCTTCTCGGTGGGTAAGAACCACGCGAGGACGATCGTGCCGGCCACCAGGATCACATGCGTCATCAGCGATTCTTGCAGGCCAACTGCGTCGCCGATGGCGCCGTTGATGGGGATGCCTATCGCCCCGGTGACAAATCCCAAGCCCATCACCAGGCCAGACGCGAGCCCCGCCCGCGAAGCCATCAGCTGCTGTGCCATCAACAGCATCAGCGGCGCAGTCGAGGCGGCCAGGACGCCGATGAGGATCGCGCTCGCGAAGGCCCACGGCCCGGGGAACAACGTGTACAGGAGGATGGCCGGGATGCTCGCCACCAGCGTGGCGAGAATGACTGTGCGGCGGCCGTAGCGATCGGCAAGCGACCCACAGCCCACCGTGCCGACAGCGCTCGCCAGCACGAGAGTCGTCACCAGCGGGCCGTAGAACTCAGGACCGTAGCCAAGCTGCCGGTACCACGTCGGCGTGAACGCTTGAAAGGCGCCGACGGTCCAGCTGCGCGACATCATCACGCCGATCACCATCGCCAGCGCGAACACCGGCACCGGGCCCGTGGCGGCGGCCGCTGCTTTCAAGGTTGTGGCTTTGGGGAGCGCCTGGTCGCGCACCCGCCACAGGAGGTAAGTGCCAGTCGCAATGCCGGGCACGAGCAGCAGGCCCGTGCCGTGAACGCCGAACAGCGCCAGGACCCCGATTCCGATCAACGGCCCCAGCGCTACGCCGACCGTGCCGGCGGTGACGTAGATCGACATGCCCAGGCTCCGCCGCCAGGTCGGAAGCAGCGCGCGCACGTCGAGTGCGCCGAACGGATGGAACGCCCCGGAGCCAAGACCCGATGCACAGGCGAGCACCAGGAGGAGGGGAAACGTCGGCACGAAGCCGACGAGCGCGAAGGTGAGTGCGGTCCACGCCAGGGAGTATCCGGTGAAGCGCGTCCCGTAGCGGTCGGCGATCACGCCAAAAAGAGGCTGCGAGATTGCCGCCGTACCCGTGTACGCGAGGCTGACAAGCCCTACTGTGGCCAGGGTCAGATGAAACCGTCCGATCAGCACCGGGTACAGCACCGGTATGACGCCGACATAGCTGTCGACCGTCAGGTGACCGAGCATCAAGCTGACCAGCTTGCCGTTGCGGAGGAAGTCCCACACTTTTGTCAGATCTATGATGCCCGGCGTGGGTGAGCTCCTATATCTGAGCCGCGAAGAGGTGGAGCGCCTGCTCGACATCGACGCGATGCTCGATGCCCTGGGCAAGGCGCTGATCGCCTTCTCGGCCGGGATCACGACCGTCCCCCCACGCGTCGGCATCCGCGTGCCGGATCTCGGCATCCTCGGCACCATGCCGGGCTATGTGCCGGGAGTGGCGCTCGAGGTGAAGCTCGTGTCGGTCTTCCCGGGCAACCGTGACCCGCTGCCGTCACACCAGGGGTTGATCGCACTGTTCGACGAAGGCGATGGCAGGCCGCTGGCGATCATGGATGGCACGTACATCACCGGTATCCGGACCGGTGGAACCGCCGCTGTGGCGGCTCGCGCGCTGGCGCGCAAAGATGCGCGGGTGCTGGCCATCCTCGGCGCCGGCGTGCAGGGCGCCTCGCACCTCGAGACCTTTCCCCGCATTCGCGACTTCCAGGAGATCAGGATCGCGTCGCGAGACGGCGACAAGGCTGCCCGCCTGGCCTCGAGGCATCCTCGCGCCGTCGTCGCCGCCTCCTTCGAGGAGGCTGTCCGCGGCGCCGACGTTGTCGCCTGCTGCACCGACGCGCGCGAGCCGGTGATCCGTCGCGCCTGGCTGAAGCCGGGCGTGCACGTCAGCTCCGTCGGCGGCACATTCGGCCCGGAGATAGATCGCGAGACGATGACCTCGTCGCGTGTGTTCGTGGAATGGCGAGGAGCGGCCACGAATCCGCCCCCCGCGGGCGCGCATGATCTCCAGGGCCTCGATCCCGATGCGCTGACAGAGGTCGGCGAGGTGTTGGCCGGCACGCGGCCCGGGCGCACTGGTGACGACGAGATCACCGTTTACAAGTCGACCGGTCACGCTGTCGAGGACGCCGCCACCGCCAGGCTGGTTTACGACCGTGCGCGCGGGGAGGGAGCCGGGGTCAGCCTTCCGTTGTAGTCAGATCTCTATCAGTCGGGATGGGATTGCGTTGACGATCAGCGTCGTCCCCAGCCGTTGCTGGGGCTGCGCCACTCCATAAGGATGGACGTGGCCGTGCACGAGGAGGCGCGGCGACAGGTTCTTGATCAAGCGGTTGAAGGCGCTGAAGCCGCGGTGCGCGAGGTCGTTCTCTTTGGCCCCGAATCCCTCGGGTGGTGCGTGCGTCAACAACACGTCGAGGCGGCGGCCGTTCCGCCTCCGGCGCAGGCGCGCCAGCATCTCCATGCGCCACGCCCGCCAGCGCATCTCAGCCTCTGAGTACTGGTTGGGCCCGGGCCGGTACCGCATCGACCCGCCGAGGCCGGCGATGCGAAGCCCAGCGGCATCCTCGACCCGTCCGTCGACGTTGATGCACCCCGGCGGCCCCTTCCCGAGCGGCTCGGCCCGCAGCGGCGACCAGGTTTCGTCCACCGGCCTTAGGTCGGGGTCGTGATTTCCCGGGACGTACAGCAGCGGCACGTTGAGGCGGCTGACGATGTACTCGAGGTAGTCGGACGGCAGGTCTCCACAGGACAGCACGATATCCGCCTGCATGCGGATCAGCTTGTCGCCGTAAAGACCCTCGTCGACCTCGTCGGCGACCGCAAGTATTCGCGTCAACTACAAGGGAGGTTAGGCCAGAACTTCGCGCCGGTGGGACAGATGCTCGATCTCCGCAGCACGCACGCCGTCGAAACCGGCGGCGAGCCCATTCTTGAGGACACGCGCGATCTGCTTGGCGGAATGGAGCCTTGGGACGTAGACGAAGTCGGCCCCTGCCTTATAGAAATGAAGGGCCTGCGGGATGTGATCGGTCGTCAACATGACCTTGGCTCTTGGACAGCTGGCGCGGGCGTTACGGAGCAGCCGGAGGTTATCGGTGCCGCGAAGGATGTCGTCCGGGATGCTGCTGACGACGAGCTCCGCGTTCTCGATCCCCGCGTGACGCAATGTGTCGGCATGCGCGATGTCGCCATACACGATGCTGATGCCGCGCCTCTGCAGCTCCCGCATCACCGTGGGGTTGAAGTCGATGACCAAGACCTTGTCGAGCATGACCTGACCCTCGACGGCTGAGCCCTCGCTTTCCAGTTCCAGGAGGATCGAGCTGGCGTCGCGGTAGAACCCGAGGAAGATCATCGTCTCGGGCCGCGCTTCCGCTCGCTGCGGAGCGGCCTCACCCTGATCGAGGTCCCGGACGCGGAGCAGCCTCAGCCCGCCGCTCAGAACCTCCTGCACGCGATGGCTCGAGTTGATCATGTACGTCGACACGACCGAGGTGATGGCGAATGTCATGATCACGATCGTCACCACGTCGCTGTTGATCTGGTGATACGTCAGACCGATCGAGGCGATCACGATCGAGAACTCGCTGACCTGGGCCAGGTTTATGGCCGGAAGCAGGCTGGCGCGATGGCCCATTTTGAGGAAATAGAGAATCGGCACGACCGACAGCCTGCTGACGATCACGAAGGTCGATGCGGCGAGGGCGATCTCCACCACCTGCAGCGTGGGGATGCTGATCTGCATGCCGAGCGCGACGAAGAAGAGGGTGACGAAGAAATCGCGGATGCTGACCGCCTTGGCCATGACGTCGAGGTTGTAGGGAAAGGTGGACAGGCTCACCCCCGCGATCAGCGCCCCCATCTCTCGGGAGAGTCCGATCACGCTCGCTGCGCTCGCCAGGAAGAAGCACCATGCGAGCGCGCTGACCAGCACGAGCTCAGGCGCCTTGGCGACCGAACGGAACAGAAATGGAAGGACGTACTTGGCCATGAAAAAGCCGCCGGTCACGAGCAGGGCGCCCTTCCACAGTGAGAACGCCAGCGGAAGCAGGTTTGGGTTTGTGAGGTTGGGCTGCACGGCAAGCATTCCGACTGCCCAGATGTCCTGGATGACCAGCACTCCAAGCGTGATGCGGCCGGGCAGTGTATCCAGCTCGAACTTGTCGTTGAGCAGCTTGACCACCACCAACGTGCTCGACAGGCTCATGCAGGCCGCGAGGTACAGGAGCGCGTAGTTGCCGCCGGAGTTGCGCACGCCGAGCAGATAGAAGAAGCCGAGGCCGAGGGCGATGCAGATAGGTACCTGTAGGGCGCCGGTGAGCAGCACGGGCAGCCCGGCGGAGGAGAGTTTCTTGAGGTCGATCTCGAGGCCGATGATGAAGAGAAGGAGGATGAGACCGATCTCCGCGACGGTCTGGATGCTTTCCTGGTTCTTCACCCAGTTGAACCCCACCGGCCCGATGACGACGCCGGTCACGAGGTAGGCCAGGATCAAGGGCTGTCGCAGCCTCCAGCCGACCACGGCGAGGACCGCTGCGGCGCCGACGCAGATTCCGATGCTCGACAGGAGGTCGCTGGGGACCGTCACGTTGCCGTCATCTGGGATGCGGCGTCCCAGCGCGCGCGAAGAGCCTCGGCCTCAGCGGGGTCGCCGACGATCAGGAAGCGAGGGTGGTGCAAGCCGTCGATGAGACTCGCGGCGAGCTGGTAGAACACCCTAGTGCCATCTTCCGCGCCCAGACCGCCGCTCAGCCACCTGCCCATCCCCCTGGACCTTGTGTTCTGACCGATGCGCGGGCTTCGAGAGCCGGGACAGAAGAGCGAAACGGTGACACCGCTGCCCCGAGTCTGCTGCGCGAGGGCTTGCGTGAAGGTCGCCAACGCTGCATGACCGGTGTCGTAGGGGATGGTCATCGGGTCGGCAGGGAGAAGGCCGCCATACGACACCGCATTGATGATGTGACCGGACCTTTGCTCTGTCATGTGCGGAAGAAAAGCGGTGCTGCTTCTCACCGCACCGAGCAGGTTGGTCTCCAACATCCAGGTCCAATCCTTGCTGGAGATGCGGTCGAGCCTGCCCTGCAGAAGCACGCCGGCGGCGTTGACCAGGATGTCGACGCGGCCCATCGTCTTGACGGCGTCGCGCGCCAGCGCGCGCACAGATGCGTCGCTGCGCACGTCGGTCGACAGCGCGATGGCAGACTCGTTGGTGCCGAGCTTGACGATCTCCGCCACGGTGCGATCCATCCTGGGCGTATCGAAGTCGGCAATGACGATGTTCGCGCCCTGCCTGGCCATCGCCTTGGCGACCGCACGGCCGACGCCGCTGCCGCCACCAATGACGACGGCGACCTTACCCGACAGTCCGCCTCGCGCCGGCGCGTTCATTGAACAGCCGAGATACTAGCCAGCACCGCCCCAGGTCCTGAAGATCTAAGCCTTTTTGAACCGGAGCGCGGTCCACGTCTCGTCGATCTTGACGAAGGCGACCGGCTTGTATCCGATCTCGCCGGTGAACTCACCGAGGACATCGCGCTTGGTCCACCACGGCGTCGCGGGCAGGTCGGTCGCTCCGCTGGTGACGCCTCCCTTCGGATAGCAGATCCACAGGAGGCCACCGGGCTTCACTGCTTTGATCGCCGGCGCGCCCAGGGAACAGCCGAGATACTAGCCAGCACTGCCCAACGTCCTGAAGATCTAAGCCTTTTTGAACCGGAGGGCGGTCCACGTCTCGTCGATCTTGACGAAGGCGACCGGCTTGTATCCGATCTCGCCGGTGAACTCACCGAGGACATCGCGCTTGGTCCACCACGGCGTCGCGGGCAGGTCGGTCGCTCCGCTGGTGACGCCTCCCTTCGGATAGCAGATCCACAGGAGGCCACCGGGCTTCACTGCTTTGATCGCCGGCGCGCCCAGCGCCCGGAGCTCTTCGGCATTGCTCACGAAGAGCTGGACCACGTCATAGAGCGTCGACTCGTTGAGGGCGGTGAACAGGTCGGCGGGGGCCGGAATCAGCCGGTCGAGATAGCCGGCGGGTGCGTTGATGACGGCGACATGGTGATCGGGGGCCAGCCGCAGCTTCTTCGCGAGCGCCGACAAGCCGGGCGAATCGGGGCCCATCGCAGAAAGCGAGCGCGTCTCGAGGTGGCGCAAATCCAGCGCTACTGTAGCGGGAAGGGCGGCTGCCACCACCACGGTTGGTCGTCGACCTCGATGGCGACCACCCACTTGACCCAGTTGAAGCCCCGCTCCCCCGGAACCACCAGGCGCACCGGGTAACCGTGACCGGCGTCGAGCGGGGCACCGGCCATGCGCGTCGCCAGCAGCAGGCTACCGGCATCGTCGATGGCGAAACGGCGGCTGTAGCCGGTGTGCGAAATGATGTTCACGCTCGAATGCAATGTCGCGTCATTCGGCAGAAGGCGTTCGAGCAGCACCCCCTCCCACACCTGCTCGGAGTACCAACCCCCAGTGCAGTCGATGACCGCCGTAACCCGCTCCGAGTACCCGGCCAGATCGTCATAGGTCCAGGTCTTGCCGGCCACGGCGAGCCGCCAGGAACCGGTATCGAGCTGGGGCACGCTGTCGAACATCCACTGCGTCGCGACCGGGTACGCCGCCTGGAACGACCCCGTGGTCGCGCGCCGTGCCGACGGTAGCAACGCAACCGCAAGTCCGGCGATACCCGCCAGCAGCCCACCCTTGATGAAGTTGCGGCGGCTGAGGTCGGTCGACCTGAGCCTGAGCGGCCTGGCGACCACATGCCACACCAGGAATGGGATCAAGCAGAGGGCAGCGCCGACATGAAAGTCCATCGCGGTCAGGTAGCCGACGTCGGGATGGCCGGCGGAATGCAGAAAACCGAAGACGATCGAGATGGCGATGCCAGCCGCGAGCACCACCGACGCCCAACGCAAGTCGCGATTGCGGCGCAATCCGCGACGGGCGACCAGGGACTTCCATGGCACCAGCAAAACGATTGCGACGCCGGCGGCCGCGTGAAGCCAGAGCACCGCCTGTGCGCGCTGGCCTGACAGCTCGAACGCGAGCCAGCCGGTCGCGAACGCGGCTGCGAGCAACAAGAAGAGCGAGGCGTTGGTCAGGCGGCCCGGGAGGCCCACGGTCAGCTTTCGGCCCGGATCGCCGGCGATCCACCCGCGGTGACCTCGAGGTCCGCCCACATCCCACTCGCCTCGTTGCCGCCCACCAGTGACGCGATCCGGTAGCTCCCCGCGGCCGACGGGGTGAACTCGAAGGTTGCCGACTCCCCGGGCCCGAGGCCGTGCGTCGGATCTGGCGTCGACCAGCTCGGCTCGACTGGATTCGTGTCGCCCCTGCCCCTCACAACGGCGCACGAGTTGGGCACGGTACCCCGGTTCTCGCACTGCACTGTGACGTGCCACCCCGTGGGGATGGTGATCACGAGCGTGCCGTCCCGGTAGCCGTCGTAGTTGAACTGATAGTCGCCCGCGGGGTAGCCGGCGACCAGTGTGATCACCACCGCCTGCGTCGCCACATCCGAGTGGATGTAGCGCTGGGGATCCGGCGGGGTGCCCGGGCCTGTTCCCGTCAAGGGATCGCACGCGGCGCACAGTACGATCCCCAGGCACCCGGCGAGCGCCCATCTAAGGTCCATGTGACGTTGCGAACTATGATCCCACTGAGATGGGCGAACGCCAGCGAACCCGGCTGCTCCTCTGGTGGGAGTCGCTGGAGACATGGCGGCAGCTGGCGATCTCGTTTCCGATCTTCGCCGCCCTCATGTTCTTGATCAACATCGGCCCGTTCAGCCAGCCGCTACTGCGATCCATCTTTTACGGACTGTTCGAGGGAGCTCTATTGAGCGGCCTGCTCGCGGTGGCGACAGCCACCGAGCGCGGTCGCCGGCGCTGAAGGTGAGGAGGTAGCGATGCCCGCAACGAGCGCGACCCCCAAGAAGATCGTGGTCGGCGTGGACGGTTCGGACGCGGGGAAGAGCGCGGTCGAGTGGACGGCGCGAATGGCGAAGACCTTGCATTCGCAGGTCGTCGCCGTGTATGCCCTCGACCTGCCAGTCGCGCTGCCGGACCCGTACGCGATTCCTTTCTATCTCGATGACAAGTGGCGTGCCGGCCTCCAATCGGACTTCGAGAACAAATGGTGCCGGCCGCTGAAGACCGCGGGCGTCAGATACCGCGCGATGATCCAGGACGGGCGCCCCGCATCCGTGCTGATCGATGTCGCCGAGCGGGAGAAGGCCGACTTGATCGTCGTCGGCAGGCGTGGGCGCGGCGAGGTGGCCGAGCTGTTGCTTGGGAGCGTCAGCCACGAGGTCGCGCTTCATTCCAGGCGGCCGGTCGTGCTGGTGCCCCGGAAGCGCTGAGCATGTCATCGTCGATCCGGCTCGGCCGGCTTTTCGGGATCGAGATCGGAGTCAACTGGAGCCTCGTCTTCGTCTTCGCGCTCATCGCCTGGACGCTGGCGACCGAGCTGCTCCCGTTTGAGGTTTCCCATCAGCCGGCTCTGGCGTACTGGGTCGCGGGCGCTGCGGGCGCCGTCGTTTTCTATGGGTGCCTGCTCGCGCACGAGCTCGCGCACGCATTGGTGGCGATTCGTTACGGCGTCAAGGTCGCGGGCATCACGCTGTGGCTCTTCGGCGGCGTTTCCAAGCTCGACGGAGAGCCCAAAAGCGCGGGCGCGGAAGCGCTCATCGCCGGCGTCGGGCCGCTGACAAGCCTTGCGGTCGCCGCGGTCATGTTCGTGCTGTCCCTCCTCCCACTTCCCCTGCTCGTATCAGGCGTTCTCGCATGGCTGGTGTTCGTGAACATCGCGCTTGCTCTTTTCAACCTCGTGCCCGCATTTCCACTTGACGGCGGCCGCCTCCTCAGCTCGTGGTTCTGGTGGCGCTCCGGAAGCAGGCAGCGAGGAGTGCACAGCGCAGTACGCATCAGCCGGGTGTTCGCCTACCTGATGATCGCGTTCGGAGTCTTCGAGCTCTTCACGGGGCAGGTCCTCAACGGGATCTGGATCGCCTTTGTAGGTTGGTTCCTGCTGTCGGCCGGGACCCAGGAGGAAGTTGGAACCGCCGTGCGAGGCCTGCTCCGGTCCGTGCCGGTGTCGGCGGCGATGACGTCGCCCGTAGTAACGGTGCCGGACTGGCTGACCGTTGCGCAGTTCATCGAGTCGATCGCGCCGGACCATCCGTTTACCACCTATCCGGTCCACGATCCCTCTGGCCAGCTGACCGGGATCGTGCGCCTGGGTGACCTCGTGAGGGTGCGCGGCGCCGGGGCGGACGAGCGATTGAAAGACCGCGCTCGCCCGATCGCGGACGTGCCGACAAGCCGCCCGGATGAAGACCTCGCTGCGATGATCCAGCGTGTGGGCACCGGACTGGACCAGCGCGTCCTCATCTTCGACGGTGGCAAGCTCGTCGGCATCGTGTCACCCGTCGACGTGGCGAGGGTGCTCGCGGTGAGGCAGGCGCAGAGCACGGGCGTGCCACCGCCGGCGCCGGCGCGCGGTCAGGTGTAAGCGGAATCGACACCCGCCTGATCGCGATCGCGGCGTGCCTCCTCCTCGGCGGCTGCACCTCTGGCTCGACCTCGACCTTCAGCTTGAGCAACGCCGCTGTCGACCCCAGCTACACGTGCCCGGTGGGCGCACACAACGCTGCGTATGACATTCACGGCACCATCGACGCGCACAACGGCACGTCGAAAGAAGTGACCATCACCGCCGTCCAAGCCACGCTGACGCTGGCGGCGGTCAAAGGTGAATGGCTGCAGAAGGTCGGTGAAAAGTACGTCGCCGCCAACGCGACATACTCACCAACCAGTGTGGCCGCCGGCGCCCGCACGACTCTCACCGTGACGATTCCGAGCGCGTGCACCGGGCGCGTCAAGGGCGCTCCAGTTGCGTCAGGCGACTACGCGGTGAGCTTCGACCTGACCACCTCGGTCGGCACGTTCAAGACCGCCAGCAAGAACAGGCACCAGATCACTACTGGCTGAGCCTCGAAGCTGACCGCGGGGGATTGCCCCCGCCGGTGCGTTCCAATTTGAAGGGGTGAGCCCACACATCCATTACTTTCCGCGCGCTTCAAGAGTGGTTGCCGGGTTCGTGCTGGCCGGGATCATCGGGCTGGTGGCGTACTTTTTGCCGCTGTTCCAGTCGGCTTCGACGGCGACCGGGAACAGCGGTCCGCTTCCAATAGCGGTACCGAACCCATTGCCCACGACAACCGACCCCTTCACTGTCCTGCTGCTTGGATCGGACGATGACGCGAAGTTTGCACAGGATCGCGTGAACACGCAGTCGATGATCCTCATCCGGGTCGACCCCACCTCGAAGAACGCGACCATGCTGTCGATCCCGCGCGACCTCTGGGTGCCGATTCCGGGGCAGGGCATGGGCAAGATCAGCACGGCGTATCAGACCGGTGGCCCTGATGGGGCAGTCGCCGCGGTAGAGAGCAACTCATGGTCGTCACCAACCCCGTCCTGGACGATTTCTACCCGTCCGACATCAACACGAACTATCCATGGGGCTACTACCGCGCCGCGGTGCTTCCTGGCGCGGCTCACTTCGACGGCATCCACGCACTGCAGTACGTTCGCTCACGCCACGGCGACCTTCGGGGAGACTTCGCCCGATCTGAGCGTCAGCAGCAGCTGTTGATGGCAATCAAGGCCAGGGCCCATCACCTCAATGCCGCCGACCTGCCAGGCATCGCGAGCGCCATGCAAGGCGAGATCAAGACCTCGATCGGGCTCGACCGCATGCGCGTGCTCTTTTCGATAGCCGGGGATTTCACGAGCTCCAACATCCATCGGGTCGTGCTCTTGCCCCCGTTTACATCTGAGGGCTTCGCTGCGGGCCAGTCCGTGGTGTTTCCTGATTGGGGCCAGATCCTGCCGCTGGTGCACCAGAGCTTTCCGTGAGCGCGATCGAAGCCCGCAGCCCGGGTACGTCCTCAGCGGTGCGCGCGCTCGTGGCCGCAGCGCTGGTGGTGGCGATGTGTCTGTTCGGTTTCGGCGTGTACCATGCGGCGTCGCTCTTCAAGAACTCGAAGACGCAGATCCGCCGCCCTACCGAAGCCAGCGCGCCCTCCCTCCCCGGGACGATGTATGTCGTCCAGGCCGGCGCCATCTATCGCTTCCAGCACGGCTCGTTCCGGCAGATCGTCGCTGAGGACGGTTGGATGCAGCCAGCGCTGTCACCCGACGGCAGCCGGCTGGTCGCGGTGAAACGATCCGTGAATGTTTCGGACCTGTACGTGATGAGCACAGGCGGCCGGATCTCGGAGCAGCTGACGCACAGCGAATCACCGACCGTGGAGTTGAATCACTGGGTCTTCTATCCGCGGTACACGCATGACGGATCCACCGTCTTCTTCAGCTATGACGCCAAGGACCCGTACAACAGCTATCGCGTCGACCTCGCCATCCTTGCGACGAGCGCAGTGAACCCGTCTGCGCGAGCCGAACGCTGGACCGTACCGAACGACTACACGGGCGGCGACGTCAACCCCATCCCACTCCGGAACGGTGGATTGATCTACACCAAATTCTCGATCGACTCCCAATCCGTGGTGCATTCGCAAATTTGGTTTCAGGACCGTCGCGGCAGCCCCGGCGTGGGGCTCACCAAGCCCGCGGACGATTGCAGCCAGCCCACGCTGTCGAGTGATGAAACCCGGATCGCGATGGTGTGCCGGCGTGGAGGGCTGCAGGCCGCAGACCTCGATGTCGCAGCCTTCGATGGGTCGACGGCGGCGATCGGCGAACCCAAGACCGTGGTGAACGACGAGGTGCTCGCCTCGCCGGCTTTCTCGCCTGATGGAAAGCTGGTGGCCTTCTTTGGCCCCGCTGAAGAGGGCGGGCCATTCCAGCTGTGGACGGTCGACCCGAACGCGGCCACCACCCATCCTCCGCGCCAGATCACGACCAGCCTGGATCTCGACTCGAGCTCGCCCCCCGCATGGACAGGGGCCTGAGCAACCGGGACCGACGCCCAGCCGTACGGTAAGAACCGTTCATTCGTCGGTTTGCAAAACCGTTCAACGGTGGTAGCGGAACAGCGTTTTGTCACGCGTTTTTCAGGTAGGAGACGACGTGAAGAGCAGATTCCGCACAGAACCGGACCTTCAATCGCAGCTCGAGTCGCTGCTGGACCAGGTATGGCGGTCCGAGGCCGATTGGCGCTTCATGGACCGGGTCGACGCACTCGTGTTGATGGAATCGCTCCGGGCCAAGCGCGCCGCGCGCATTGCGCAGGACGCCGCGCGAAAGGCAAATGCTTCGCCCGACCAATCTTCTGAAAATGCGGCCTGACCCCGACAGATCAGCGGCCAGAGCCGCCGCACGCGCACACGCACGGCAGGAAGCTCATCCCCAGCCTCGTCGCGTGGCATTCGTGCTCTCTGGTGGTGGCAGCCTGGGCGCGATCCAGGTCGGGATGCTCCAGGCCCTCCTCGAGGAGGGCATCAAGCCGGACATGCTCGTCGGAACGTCCGCGGGCGCAGTCAACGCCGCCTGGGTGGCTGGACTTCCCCACTGCGATGGCGTGAAGGACCTGGCCGGCATCTGGTGTGGGCTACGACGCCAGGACATCTTTCCTCTCAGCCCGTGGGCAGGCGCTCGCGGCCTGATCGGAAGGACAAATCACGTGATCCCGAACTTCGGGTTGCGCGCACTCATCGAGCGCCACATCCCGTACGAGCGTCTGGAGGATGCCGAAATTCCTGTACACGTGGTGGCCACCGACCTGAAGACCGGCCACGCCGTGATCCTGTCGTCAGGGCCCGCGGTGCCGGCGCTGCTGGCGAGCACGGCCATCCCGGGAGTGTTTCCTCCGGTCACGATCGGGCGGCGCGAGCTGGTCGATGGCGGCGTCGCCGACATGACGCCGATCGCGGCCGCCATCGAACAGGGTGCGACACAGATCTACGTCCTGCCGATCGGATACTCGTGGCTGCAGCAAGAACGCTCGAATGCGATCGGCATGGCGTTGCAGGCCCTGGCGCGCGTGGTCGAGCAGAGGCTGCACATCGAAGTCGCCGCGTATGGGCATTCGGCCGACATCCGCGTCCTCCCGACCGTCGACGGCCCGGCCGTGTCCCCCGCGGATTTCAGCCGCACGCCCGAGTTGATCAGCCGCGCCTACCGCGGCACCAAGCGGTACCTCTCCAGGCCGCCCGCCGAGGCCAAGGAGAAGGAGGCGCCCGCACCCGTCGTCGAGCTCGCCCCCCTCAGCGCCCAGGTCGCGTAATCAGCCGATTCCGCACTTTTGGCGTCAAAGAGGCCTGTCGCGGCACTGAATTCGGCACGTTTGACGCCAGACGGGCCGTTAGGAGACTTCAGCCAAGCGCTCGCTTGATCGCGCCCGCGCGCTCGACGATTTCTTCCGGCAGGGCATCCGTGATGCGCGATGCGAGTGTGCGGGGCTGTCGGCGGCGGTATGCCATCACGCCGGCGGCGCAGGCCAGGACTGCGACCACCACCATGCCCGAGATGACCTGCACGCGTCGCGTGCTCATCGCCGGTCCAACCTGCCTTTCGACGACATGGAACGTTCGATCCATCACTCGCCGGCCCGCTTTCACGGGGCGCTCGAGCTTGTCGGTCACAGCGCTCATCGCGTCTTCTCCTCCGTTTGGCGTTTTCGTCACAAACTGAGAACGCACCGAATGGGCGCACGACCCAGGAGCCCCGGCACGGCGTCCGAGTACAAGCAGCACATGACACGTTGCTTAGATGAGGCGTTCGACCCGCAAGGGCTGAACGCCTCACACACGTAACGTGGAATCACCCGTCAGGAGGTCATGAACATGATCTGCGACATCTGCGGCGAAGAGGTCGACAACTCCGAAGCCCTCGCGCAGCACAAGGAACGGATGCACGCGACGGGCCCAGAAAACCCGGAGCCGGGAGAGACCGGCGAGCTTCCGGAGGAGCAAGAGGTTCCGGAGCCCGCGCAGCGTCCGGGGCGGATGTAGCCCATACCTGAAGACAAAAAGGGCAACTGGGGATCGGCGACGGGAAACCGTCGCCGATCTTTTTTTACAAGCGGCAGCTTTACCTAGGCCAACGCTCCGTACAGCTGCGGAGGTTGCGTAGGCGCCGTGGCCCCGTCCGGGCCGTCCTCGGCGGTGACGGCCATCTGCGCGAAGCCAGAGAGGGGCATGCTCACGAGCACAACCTTGGCGCCATTGCTGTCGGGAACGAACACGGCCGCCGCCTCCGGACGGCCGCCGGGCGTGATGAGCCAGACCTCGTAGACCTTTCCTTTCGCCAGCGCCGGCAGGCCCTTGAAGTCGACCAGGGTCACCCCATCGTTCTTCAAGTCGATGATCGTCCCGCGAGCGCCGGAGAGGCTGCCGTGGCCCACCAGGGTGAATCGCGCGACCTGGGGCGGCGCCGGGGTCACCGAATTTCGCCCCACCAGGGCGCCCGCGACCAGCCCGACCAGGAGCGCAAGCAGTACCGTCGCCGCCGCGGCAGCCGCATAGAACCGGCCGACCTCGATGGTCGCCACCGGCTTCCACCGCGGGGTCGCAGCAACGGTCTTCTTGCGCGCCGGCGCGCTGGGAAGCGTCGATGACCTGGCGGCGGCAGCGGCCACCAGTACTCGCTCACGCAACCGCGCCGGCGGTGAGATCTCTTCCACCTCCAGCGGCAGCGCAACGGCCGCCCGCCGCAGGCGCACGGCCGCCTGGCTGCAGGATGCGCAGCCCTCGACATGAACCCGCATGTCCTCCGCCTCGCCGGCATCCAGGGCGCCGAGCACCCACGCCGCTACCGAGCCTTCCATAGCTTCGTGATCAGACATCCATGAGCCCCCTGCCCTGGAGATACGAGCTCAACTTCTCCAGGGCAAGTCGCATCCTGCCCTTGACGGTGCTGAGCGGGACCTTGGTCATGTCTGCTATCTCGGCCTGCGAATAGCCCCCGAAGTACGCCAGCTGCACAGCCTGGCGCTGTTCCGCGGGCAGGCTGCCCACCGCCTCGCGGACGGCCGCACGCTCCAGCGAAAGGGACACCTCGCGCCAGGGGTCGGAGCGGTGGGATTCGGCCAGGTCGGGCTGCAGCTCGAGCTCCTCGCGCTCGTGGGCGCCGCGGCCGCGCAGAAAGTCGATCGAGCGGTTGCGAACCGCGGTGATCAGCCAGGTCCGCAGCGAGCCCTTTTTCGAATCGAACGACGCGGCGTTGGTCCAGATCTTCAAGAACGCTTCTTGCACTGCATCCTCCGCGCGGCCTGGGTCACCGAGAACACGCATCGCCACGGCGTACGACAGCCCCGCGTACCGGTCGTACAGCTCGAGAAGCGCGTCCTGGTTGCCGGCGGCCAGGACCACGGCGAGCTCCGCGTCGGCGAGGCCTTCGGTCCCTATCGGCCTAGCCGCCCTCGAACGCGCCGACCGCGGCCCCGCCCGGCTGCGTGCGGCGTGTGGTCAGCTCGCCGACCGGTGACCGCTTCGGCGGCGCCACGGCCCACTCCTCGTTGTCGATCAACCTCCACGCCCATTCGGGGTTCTGACGCCTCCGTTCGCGAGCGGCATACAGCGCCTTCGACATCAGCTTGATGCCGGACAGCCCAGGCAGCTTGCCGATCTTCTCGTCGATGCCGAGCAGCTCTTCTTCGCCCTGCTCGTCGTCGAAGAGATAGAGGGCCAGGGCGTCGACCTGCTCTTGCGTCTTCACCCCCTGCCCCACCGGGACCCAGAACCGATCGAGCATCCAGCGGTCAACGCGCTGCGCCTTCCTGTTGTCGGCAAGCCATTCCTTGGCGGAGTTGAAGTAGAAGGCGTAGTGCCGGCGCTCGTCTTTGATGATCCGGCCGAGCAGGTCCTTGAGGACCGGGTGTCCCGACTTGCGGATCAAGGCACCATAGCCGGTCAGGGTCGAGAGCTCGTTGATCGCGCCGATCGTCAGGTACACGGCGGAGAAGTCCTTCAGCAGCCAAGACCCCACCATGGTCGAGAGGATGCTGACGCTGTTCTGGACGCCGAGGTTCGCGCGGACGTTGGCGATGCGGTCCTGGGTGTCGAACTCGATGCCGTAGAGGTTCAGGAACTTGCCGATGTTCTCGCCGTGCCAGAGCTCCTCGTAGTTCCAGCAGGCGAGGAATGCGGTGAGGATGGGGTCCATGCAGGCTCGTGTCACCAGCAGATGCGACAGGTACAGAGGGACGTGGTTCTCGATGTCCATCATGTAGTGGAGACAGAACAGATCACCCTTGGACAGCGGGCTGGCCGTGACCGTCTCCCAGTCGATGCCGGCGGTGTCGAGCTTCCTCGACTCCTCTTTGTAACGCTCGATACTGAAGCTCATCGTTCCTCCATCCTGTCTGACGGGCGCTGATCACCGATACGCAGCCGGACCTGCCGGGGATCATTTTGGTCCGAGAGGACGGCGTTTGCGTCAGCCTGTCGAGGGGGCGAGGTCGTAGATGGTGGTGCCGCCGACGGTCACGGCGGTGCCATGTGATGTCACCCACTGCTGGACAGCGGAGCTCGCACCGCCGCCTGGCCCGCCACTGAAGACCACGACGTAGCGCAGCCGTCCCGACGAGACAAGCTGCGCGAGCTTGCCCACGCTCATCGCCGGGTCGGAACCCGAGAAGCCCCCCATCGCCATGACCGGCCGGCCGGTCGACAGCTCGATCGAGGCGGCCTCGTTCGCCGACTGCACCGCCACGAGCCATGTGGCCGTGCCCTGGTGCTGCTCCAGGTAGGCGATGACGTCGGATCCAAGGTTCCCCTGGATGCCCGCGCCTCTGAATTCGGGCGCCCCGGCACCGGCCGGCATGGTACCTCCAAGCCCATCGGGAGGCGGACCGTTAAAGCTCGTCCTCGGGCCGACTGCCGCAGCGGCCGCGGGGCCGGCGGAAGGGATCGCCCCAGAGCTCGAGCGGGTAACGGTAGCCACCGAATAGGCGGCGGGCCCGAGCATCACGGCGACGACCCCGACCGCCAGCGCGGCCGCAGGCAGGCGGTCGGGGAGCCTGCGCCTGAGGGTGGGCCAGGCCGCGGCCAGGATCGTGGCCCCGGCCACGATCGCCAACGCCAGCTCGAATGGGCCGAGCCACGGCAGGAAAGTGGGCGTACGAGCGATCAACTGCGCACCCCACCATGCGGTGCCGGCGAGAGCCGCGGCCAGGATCAGCGAACCGACGGGCGAGCGACCACGCAGCTTCCACATGTCGACCACCCCGGCACCGACCAGTGCCGCGACCCCCGGGGCCAGCGCGACCGTGTAGTAGGGGTGAAAGATTCCGCTCGCAAAGCTGAACACGACGAAGTGGGTGGCGAACCAGAGTCCCCACAGGACGTAGCCCGCCCGGGCGAGGTTGGCGCGCGGCCGTGAACGATGCACCCACAAGCCAACACCGAGCGAAACCACGGCCAGAGGGATCAGCCAGGCGATCTGACCTCCGATCTCGGTGCTGAAAAGACGGAAAAGGCCGGTCGCGCCACCGAACCCGGCGCCGCCACCCACAACCGCTCCGCTCGGAGCGCCGGAGGGACCACCCTGGCCGAAGAGACGACCAAGGCCGTTGTAGCCGAGCACGAGGTTCAGGACCGAGTTGTCGGTGCTGCCGCCGATGTACGGACGGTAAGCGGCCGGAATCGCATCGACGATGACGAGCCACCAACCGCTGCTCACGATGAGCATGCCGGCCGCGGCCAGCAGCTGCAGCATCCTGGCTGCAAGGCGGCGGGGTCCAAACAGGACATAGGTGAGGACGAGGGCGGGCAGCACGATGTATGCCTGCAGGTCCTTGGTGTTGAAAGCGAGGCCGACAAGGGCCGCCGACATGACGAGCCAACGCGTGCGGCCGCCATCGAGAGCACGCACCATCGCCCATGCGGATGCGACGAGGAGGAGCGTGAGCAGGGCGTCGGGGTTGTTGTAGCGGAACATCACCACCGCGACGGGCGTCAGCGCCATCGCCGATGCGGCGACCAGACCGGCTACCGGTCCGAATGGCCGCCTGACAGCGAACAAGAGGATGAGCACCGTCAGCGCTCCGGCGATCGCTTCGGGCGCGAGCATGCTCCAGGAGCTGAGCCCGAAGATCCGCGCCGAAAGCTCCATGAGCCACAGCGATGCCGGCGGCTTATCGACGGTGATGTAGTTGCCCGCGTCGAATGACCCGAAGAAAAAGGCCTTCCAGCTCTGCGTCCCGGCCTGGACCGCCGCCGAGTAGTAGCTGTTGGCCCATCCGTTGCGGTCCAGGCCCCACATATATAGGACGAGGGAGACGAGCGTCACTGCGACCGCAGAAGGCCGGATCCATGCCGCTTCGTCCAGGCGCCCCCGCATGAGCGTGGCGACGCTGTACGGGATGCGTGATCGTGCCGGCGCGATGGGATACGTGGTCGTACTCACAGAGCCCGCTCCGGCCGCGGCCGAGAATGAAACAGAAGAGACCTGAGGATCAAGAACCGAGCGCCGGTGGCGATTGCGTTGACAGCGGTGAGGACGCCGATCTCGGTTAGAGAAGACACGGCGGGCGCGAAGGTGCTCAGCAGCAGTATCGCCGCGTTGGTGAGCACCAACGCGATCCCGAAAGCAACCAGGCCTCCCGCATGGTGGCGGAGCAGCCGGTCGGTACCCCGCACACCGAACGTCAGGCGGCGATTGGCCGCGGTGTTGGCGATCGCCGTGACGACAAGCGCGATTGAGTTGCTCGCGGTCGCCGGCAGCACGCCCCGCAGCGCCCAGTAGAGGCTGGCATAGGCGAGCGTGCTGGCCGCGCCGACCACGGCGAAGCGAGCCAGCTGCCTCGTGAGACGCGGGGGTGTTTCGTGGAACCTGCCTGTCGCGAGCCGCCAGATTCCGCGTAGGTCCTCCATCGCCGTCGCGAGGATGTCGACACTCGACGAGGAATCTTCGGTCCACGCAACAGGCAGCTCGTGGATCCGAAAACCGGCGCGCTGCGCGACCACAAGTAGCTCTGTGTCGAAGAACCAGTTGCGATTCTTGACCTCGGGCACCAGCCTGCGAGCGACATCCGCTCGCATGGCCTTGAAGCCGCACTGGGCATCGCCAAACTTGACTCCGAGGCTGACCCGAAGCAATAGGTTGTAGCACCGCGATATGAGCTCCCGCTTGAGGCCGCGGACAACTCGGGCGCCGCGCGCGAGTCGGCTGCCGATGGAGACATCGCTGTGGCCCGACATCACCGGGGCGACGAGAGGTAAGAGCGCGGACAGGTCGGTGGAGAGATCGACGTCCATGTACGCGACGACACGCGCGTCACTCGTCAACCACGCTGCCGCGAGGGCGCGGCCTCGTCCCTTCTCGTTGATGTGCAGCGGACGGACGTTGAGGAGGTCACGGGCCAGCTGCCTGGCGACAAACCACGTTCCATCAGTGCTGGCGTTGTCCGCGATCGTGATCCGGGCGGAAAACGGGAACTCAACGGCGAGATATGCGTGCAGTCGCCGGACGTTGCGCTCCAGGTCCCGCTCCTCGTTGTAGACGGGAATGACGAAATCGATCACGGGCGCCAACGTGATGACGTCGAGCGCGGGGTACAAGGGCAAGACGGTCGAGTCCAGGGCGGCGTTCATGCCGACAACATCGGCGTCCCACCTTCGGGGCGGATTGGAGAAACCTCAGAGCTCGCTTAGACGGCTCTTGCCAAATTCACAGCCTCCTCACAAGGCGCGCTGAGCGTGGCGCGCCAACCTCAGGGCCAACGCTCGAGCCAAAAACATCAGGAGGAAGTCAGCAACCATGAACAGGATTCGTACGGCAGTCACAGCGGCGGCCATCGCCGGGTCGATGGTCGTAGGTGGAGTGGTGGGGGCGGCCCTGTACGGCGTGACCACACTCAGCGCGGCCGCGGCCACGACCGCGGCCAGCCCAACCCCGTCGCCCAGCTCCTCGACCGGCAAGTTCGTGCCGAACGAGACGGCCGCGCACGAGGCCACAGAGAGCGCTGCTCGCGAGGCCCAGGAGAATGCTGGGCAGGTCCCGACCGTACCCTAGCCACAGGGCACGCCCAGAGCACGGCAGGGCCGATCAAATGTCGGCCCTGCCATCACTTCACCCGAGGACATGATGAGAAATCGCTTACTGATCGCCGGAGTCGCACTGGTCGCCGCCATCGCATTGGCCGGGGGCGGCGCTTACGTCTACTTCTTCTCCGGCCTCCGCTCGTCGCCGACCACGCTTGGCCTGTCTACGCCAAGCGCCTCCCCCACCACGTCGTCGGGCACCGGACTTTCTGGGACCTGGACGGTCACCACCGGATCGCTGGCCGGGTACAGGGTCAAAGAGCTCTTCGTCGGCCAAACCTCCAAGCACGAGGCGGTCGCCCGCACCTCAACGGTCAGTGGAACCATGGCTATCAGCGGCGACGCCACCAGCGGCTACCAGGTGAACGGCATCACGATCACCGCGGTTCTGACCAGCCTCCACAGCGTCGACTCAGTCGCCGGCCGTGATGTGACGCAGCGCGATGGCTACGTCTCGCGACAGATGAACCTCCAGCAATTCCCGAATGCGACATTCACCGCCTCCGCGGTGACAGTCCCGGGTCCGGTGACGAGCCAGGCGGTCGACCTTTCGATACCCGGCAAGCTGACCGTCCACGGCGTCACCAAGGACGTGACCGCGACTGCCAAGGCACAGATCGCCGGAGGCAAGCTCGAGGTTGCTGGCAGCGTCGCGATCGATATGACGGACTACGGAGTGTCGCCGCCCTCCGTGCCGTTCACCACCGTCGACTCGCAGGTGACTGTCGAGTTCGACATCTTCCTGACCAAGAGCTAGCCGAACATCTGGCGCGCGACGAAGACCACATTGGCCGGACGCTCGGCCAGCCGCCTCAGGTACCACGCGTACCAGGCGTCGCCGTAGGCGATGAGCGCCTTTACCCCGTAGCCCTCGGCTGCGAGCCGCGACTGGTGCGCCGACTGGATGCCGTAGAGCATGTGCACCTCGAGCGCATGACGGTCCATGCCGATGGCGTCAGCGAACCGCGCGATGCGCTCGATCAGCGGCACGTCGTGCGTGGCGAGCACGAGCTTCAGCCGGCCGCGGTTCATATCAGGGAGCATCAGCGCGCACAGGGCAAGGTAGTTGGCGTCGACGTCGCGCTTGGCCGGAAACGCCCGATCCGCCGGCTCGGCATAAGCGCCCTTGACCAGCCGGATGGCGGGCTTGAAAGGCAGCATCCGGTGCACGTCCGCTGCGGTGCGGTAGAGGTACGCCTGCAGGCATACGCCGGTGGCCGGGTGGCGTGAGTGGACGCGGTTGTAGAGATCGAGCGTGCGGTCCGTATACGCGCTGCCTTCCATATCGATCCACATGAAGCCCTTTACTCTCGCCGCGGCGGCCGCGAGGCGGTTCAGGTTGGCAAAGGTCGCATCGGGGTCGATGTCGAGCCCGACCTGCGTCGGCTTGATGGAGATCTCAGGCTCCAGACCGGCTTCCGCTGCTCGCGTCAGCACCATCTCGTAGTGCTCGACGGCCGCTGTCGCCTCCGACATCGCTTTGATGTTCTCGCCCAGCTTGGTGAAAACAGCGCCGATCCTGTTGGCCTTGAAATCCACCGCGGCCTTCAACGCCGAGTCGAACTCCTCTCCCGGCATGAACCGCTTGACCGCTCGGCGCACGAAACCCCAGCTCGGAACGTGCTCTGACAGCCAGGGATTCTGCGCGCACCACAGAAGGAGCGCCCTCACGAAGGTGACCTTACGAAATTGGTGGGAAACCTAGCCGCGAGCGGCCTGCAGGCTGGCCTTACGCACGAGCGGCCGAGCCCGCGCTGAAATCGGTCCTCGGTACTGACGCGCCTCAGACGAAGAACTCCTTCAGCACGGGAATGAGCACATCGTCCGCGACGCCGTGACCCTGTCCATCGAGTACACGAGCGTGGCCGTTTGGGACGGCGGCCGCAATCGCCTTCGCGGCTTCGCCGGCCCACGCAGGACTCGAGCCACCGGCGAGGGCGAGGGTGGGGGCGGAGATCTTCGCCAGCCGCTCCGCTGGCACAGATCCGCCGTTGCACAGAGTCACCTCGTAGGCCAACGTATGGGCAAACGACTCCATATGACCCCAATAAGGGCCCGCTTTCATCTGCTCGACAACGCCGCCAGGGGTACCCATGAGAGCCAAGAAGGCCTCGACCGCCTCAGAGTTACGGCCGGCCTCAGCCATCTCCGCCAGCCGCGAAGCTACAGCTTGGCTCGGCCCCTTTGTGTAGGGCGGCTCATAGACAGTGAGCCCACGAATCGGGACGCCCGTGGCCGCTGCCTCCAGAACGAGTGCACCACCCGAGGAGTGACCGAACGCATATGCAGACCCGCCAGCCGCCTCGATCACCGCCGCAAGATCCTCGGCTTCACGCTCGATCGAGTACGGCCCGACCTCGTCGCTGTCGCCGCGACCGCGCCGGTCGTATTCGTAAATGGTGAAATTCGATCCCAAACCCAAAGCAAGCTTCTTGGTCGACGACCGGTCACTGAATGCCCCGACGACCAGTACGAGCGCCGGTCCAGCACCGGATCGGTCGAACGCGATCTGGGTTCCGTCTGCTGACCGCAACTTGTTCATGATTCCTCCACCTCCAGTTGGATCATCTCAATGGACTCTCCGGGCGAGTCAAAGTCATCGTTGGCGCAGCCTTACCTCAGAGTCCGCATTACAAGGCGGCCACAATCGCTTCCCATGCGCCGGGGTCGTTGGCTACGACCGTTGGCCTTTCAATCGAGGGCGGCTCTGATTTGAAGCCCGCGCCCGTGTCGAAAACCACGATCCGCTCGGCCATATCGATCAGCCCTTGTTCTCGCATTATCGGCAGCGCCGCGAAAGCCGCCGCGGACTCCAGGCTCAGATAGCCGGCACCGTTGCGAGCGGCGTACACCTGCATGGAGACGATCTCTGCCTCGGGGACGGCGATGGCTCCGCCACCCGAGCGCCGAAGGCATTCGAGGATCAGGTGGTCACCAAGGGCTGACGGCACACGGATGCCGGCCGCCTGCGTCGCGGCCCTTGGCCACGGCTCGGCGAACGCCGCGCCCTGTTCGAAGGCACGCACAATCGGAGCACAGCCATCCGACTGCACCGAAAACATGCGGGGCCGCGACGAGTCGATGAATCCCAACGCTTGCAGCTCTTCGAAAGCCTTCCACATGCCGATCAGCCCCGTGCCCCCGCCGGTCGGATACACGACCACGTCTGGAAGGCTCCAGCCGAAATCCTCGGCCAGCTCGAAACCAAGAGTCTTCTTGCCCTCCACGCGGTAGGGCTCGCGCAGGGTAGCGACGTCGAACCCGCCCGTCTTCTCGCACACGAGCCGGGCGAGCTTGCCGCAATCAGAGATGAGGCCGTCGAGAAGGATCAGACGGGCGCCGCACGCCAGCGCCTCGAGCTGATTGGCGAGCGGGGCGTCGGCCGGCATGACCACGGTCGCCTCGACTCCCGCCGCTGACGCGTAGGCAGCCAGGGCCCCGGCGGCGTTTCCGGCCGACGGCGCGACCAGGTGTGTGGCGCCCAACTCCACCGCGCGGCTCACCGCCACGGCCATGCCTCTTGCCTTGAAGGACCCCGTCGGGTTGGTGCTCTCGGCCTTCGTGTGCAGCCCGTCCAGTCCGAGCTTTCGCGAAAGGCGCCCTGGCGGCAGCAGAGGCGTCGAACCCTCGCCGAGGGTCGTGACGAATCTTCTCCCGCGCACCGGAAGCAGCTCTTCCCACCGCCACAGCCCACCGCGGCGAGCTGTGACGGCATCCTTGGTCAGGCTGATTCGAGCGCGCTCGAGGTCATATCGCGCGAGGAGGGTGCGCCCGTCGGCCGGATCGGTGCCACGGAGCTGATCCGGGTCGTAGCGCTTCTTCGATAGCGCCCCCTCGACAAAGGCGAGCGTGGATGCAGTGAGGTCCCGGCCCACACGCGGAGACTAGACGAAGCCCCGTCAGGCGGGTGGCCGGACTCCTCCAAGCGAGCATTCGACGCTGCAATAGATCCGCGCGCCGTGGAACACGGCACCAAAATCGATCGGCCCGGCGCAGCTGTCGCAATAAGCGGGTTGGGCATCGACGACCTTCGCGCTCTTGACGACGCGTACATGCGCGGGACCGCTTGCGATGCCCTGGCGAAGCGCCGACCGCTCCACAACAGGACCGTGCAGCCGTCCAGCCGGCAGGTGGATTACCCCCATCTCTCCTCCCCTGAGTTACCGCACCAAGTATCACCCGGGGAACGTAAAAAACACCGTACAGATGTGGGAATCGTTCCTCCGACGCTCAACCGCTTTCGCGGCCGAGAGGAGGGGCGGGTTCGCGGGGGGAAAATCTGTCCCCCCGCGAAATCGTGGCGCCCTCTGCTCTCGCACAGGGGCGCCGGCAATCGATCGTTACGCGGTTACCAGTAGTACCAGCGGCCTCCACCTTCGGCCGCCCGGAAGAAGAACCCGAGCACCCAAAGGATCAGCCCCACGATGAGCAGCAGCCACAGTATGTGCAAGCCGCTCGCTAACAAGCCGCCCCCACCAAGGAGTAGGAGCAGCAAGACCAGGACGATCAATGCGACCACTCTTTGTTTTACCTCCTTTCCCGACCGACCGATTTGGCCAGTCTCAAAATCCGCATCTGTTACTGAAACCCATCACGCCGCGCGATTACCCACGGGCGCGACGGCGGCTCGTGCCGGTCTTTCCGCCCTTCATGAGCGATCGCCATCCTCTGGCGTGGATCTCGATCCCATACTTGCGCGCCGCGGCCCTGATGCGCTTCCAGGCGCTGTCGCGCTCGGCGTCGGTGACGCCCTCGACCTGGTCGAACCGAGCGATGGCATTGCGAACGTGACGCGCGTCCGTGATCGGTTCTTTGCGCTTCTTCGGAAACGCGAACTTCTCGGTCGGCAGCCGGTTCTGCTGCCGGGTGCTGAGGCCTGACGTACGCCGGCGGATGGTAGTCGCGCCACGTGCGCGGCGGCTCTGCACCGTGCGCGCCCGTTTGATGTTTTTCCGTGCGGCAGCCTTCTGTCTTGTCGTCGCCATCGAATCGACCTCCTTTCCTGTGATCTACACGACGGTGCGAACGTGAGGGCCGGCCCCTTGACGCGGGGCGCGGCCCTCGGCTCCCCTGAGGAGGGTCAGGATGGAGTTGCTGACGGTGATGGGTGGGTGCCGCCGCCACCGCCCGGCGCCGGAGCCGGCGACGTGACGGTTGTGGTGTTCGACGGTGCTGAGAACGGCGCCCTCGCTCCAAACCAGTTCCACTGCGTGAAGCCGAAGAAGAGAAGGATGAGTACGAAGAGCGCCATGATCGCGGCTGCGATTCCAGCGCCGGCACCCGCGGTCGTCCCCTCCGTCTCCACCACCTCGGAACCCACCGGGCTCCAGTAGCGTCGCACGCTGTATCCGCCGGCACCAACCAGTGCGGCGAGCACGAGAACGACGAGCAGGATGAACAGTAGCGTTCCCAAACGATGACCTCCTGTTTGGTTCGGGCCCCCCCGCACATCTCGGAAGGACCGCTCATATGGGTAACGCCCACAACAGCGCGGACTACGCAGCCGCCAGATCTCGCCACGGTCACACGCGAGTAGGCGAGACGGTCGTCGAAGTTATGAAATTAGAGACGAGGCGGGAGGACGTAAAAATATGCGTCTAAATTGCGATGCGGCCGCGGCGCGGGCTCACGAGCAGGAAGGCGGGGTCTCGTAGAAGTCTGTAGGCGGCGGTGAGCGCGTGAACGAGGTTGTCATGATCGCGCTGAAGGCTGCCGCCGGCGGTGGCCTGGTCGTCGCATTTGCGCTGCTGAGCGACGTGCTCCAACCGAAAAGTTTCTCCGGGCTGTTGTCGGCCGCGCCGTCGATCGCGATGACAAGCCTTCTGATCACCGCAGTTGCTTCCGGGGATTGGAAAGCAGCCGATGCGGCCGGCGGCATGATCGCGGGCGCAGTCGGCATGGTGGGCTACTGCATCACCGCGTCGGTCCTTCTCGGACGGTACGGCGCGGTGGCGGGCAGCGCGCTCGCGTGGTTGGTTTGGCTGGCGGTCGCGGCTGCGACCTACCTGGTGTTTCTGCGATGAAAACCGAAACGGGACGGCCCCGCTTTGATGGTGGAGCGATTCGCAAACAATCGCCACGCGAATATCTCGTGCGTTTTGCTTTTGGCGCGGTCATCTCTGCCGGTGCGGCAGCTGTCGCCATCGCCTTCGGAGCCCGCATCGGCGGAATACTGCTCGCGTTTCCAGCCATCTTGCCGGCGTCGCTCACATTGATCGAACGCAAGTCCGGGCGCAAAGAGGCCGTTGTGGACTCGACGGGCGCAGCCATGGGAGGCGCCGCACTGGTCGTGTTCGCGATCGTCGCCGCCTGGGGGTTGCCTCGCATGAACGCCGTGGCAGCTCTCGTACTGGCCGGCTTGTCCTGGGTGGTCTCTGTGCTCGTCCTGTTCGGCGCTTATGTCGTCGTCGTGCGCTTGCGCCGCCGAAAGACAGCGAAATAGCGGGCCACACCCTTCGCACGAGGCCGCGCGGCAGGCTGGTCCGAGGCCTTGCCCTCGTTGATCACCTCGATGGGCTTGCGCACCTCCCGCGACTCGTACATCTGGCTGGCGATTAGACCCTTCGCAGCGGGCTCGCCCAGGCGGAACTGGTTGAAGACCGCGCCAAACAGGATGAGCTCGCTGACGATGTAGAACCACGCAGCGAGAAGAAAGAAGAGACCGAATTGCGCTCCATATGTGTTGAACCCGCCTGCCAGGCGTACATACAGCGGAAATCCGAGCGAGAACACTTCGATGAGGATTCCGGCGAGCAGCGCTCCGGGGAGTACGTCGCGCACCTCGAACGTGCGGTTGGGAACGAACCGGTACAGCAAAGAAAGGAAGCCGACCATTACGGCCGAACCGATCATGAAGCCGCTTACCCAGGCCAATGGGAACAGCGCGGCGACGGCGTTCGCCGCCACCGTGATGCCGACCGCGACGACCAGCAGGATCATCATCACCAGGCCCATCAGCTTCTGCCTGACCATGTCCCTCTGCCTGGTGCCGAAGATCTGCGTCAGTGCAAACTCCATCGTCCCGAAGATGCTGCTGGCGCTCCACAGCAGGCCGGCCAGCGACAGCAAGCCCAACCACCCGGCCGATTGCCTGACGCCATGGACCGCGTCCAGCAGCTGGGGCTGAGCTGTGCCTGGAAAGGCCTCGATGATCAAGGCATCGGCTCTCGCCTCGAGGCCTGGATCTCGTACCGCGTAGCCGATGAGGGAGAGAACGCCGAGCATCAGCGGGACCATCGCGAGCATGCATGTGAACGCGAGCGCCGACGCGTAGTTGCTCGCCTGGCTCTGGCCGTAGGCGGCTAGGACCCTGATCGGCAGCCAGCTCTTGATCCGTCTCATCATTGCGGCCGCGAGGGATCCGAACGGCCGCCCGGCTTGATGATGCGGGAGGCAAGCGCGCCGGCGATGCTGACCGCTACAGCCGTCGCGACCTTCTCGGCGATCGTTCGCCAGGAGCTCTGACCGCGAGGAGCATCCGAGCCCGCGGCGACGACCTTGACTTTCGCCGGCCGGTGCTTGAGCACCTTGGCGACCTTGCGCGGCAGATGGCGGATCGAGCGAGGGACCGCGTCGCGGACGACCGCCGCCGGCGACCGATGACGAGCCAGCGTGTAGACGGCGTAGCCGACCGCTGCCGCGGAGGCCACGCCAACCACGCCAATCGCTGCCACGCGCGCGGCCTTCCGCGCGCCCTTCGCCGCCCTGCGCTCGAGCACCCTCAGGTTCGCGTCGAGGTGTTCCCGAGTCTCGGTTATCTGCCGTTCGATCTCAGCTGCCGAAGAGCCCAAGCCTTGTTCTCCTTCAGGGTTTCGAACGTCCTGGTCGGCAACCTCAACTTGAGCCTTGACTTGCCGAACAGGTAGAGCGCGCCCGCGAGCACGATGTAGGCGGCCGCCCAGACCAGGGCAGCTTGCCAGTGCCACGGGACGGCCTCGACCACCGCCACGGGCAGCGCAACGAGCAGCGCGATCGTGGCCACGAGGCCCGCGAAGGCCATGGATCCGATCGCGATGGCGTTCGTGACGGCAAGCTCCTTGAGCTCCTGCCGCGCCAGTGAGACCTCGAGGCTGACGAGCCGTTGGACGTCTTGCACGACGTCCGCCGCCAGCTGCCTCGAGGTCGCTTTGGGTTCGGACCTTTGCATTCCTTCCTATGAGAACGCCGCGCCGCTGACGGCGACCCGGTGGCGCGATTCGCGGGTCCCCCCGCGAGCTCACGTCGCAGACGCCGAGCTCGTGGGGTATTTCAAGCCGGGAGGCCGTGACCGCCAACCTGGTACGCCGTCGCAAGGTCGGCGATCACCATCACGCCCGCCGCAGACCAACCGATGACCTTCGTCGGCAGGCTGTTGACGTAGCTCCCCATCAGCTTGCGGCTCGACGTGAGCAGAAGCATGAGGACGATCAGCACCGGCGCGATGAGGCCGTCGAGCACCTGTGAGTAGAAGAGGGCCTTGATCGGATCGATGGCGGAGACCGCAAGCTCCATGGCGACCAGGAACGAAAGACCGATCACGACATAGAACTGCGGCGCATTCTGTGCATGCCGCCCCAGGCCTCGTCGCCATCCCGCCAGTCCGGCCACGCCAAAGGCAGCGGACGCCGCGAGCACCGGGATCGCCAGCAGGCCCGCTCCGATGACCCCCACCGCGAAGAGATCTGTCGAATAGCGACCAGCGAAAGGCTCCAGCGCGCGCGCAGCATCGGCCGCAGTTCTGATGCTTGCGTGATGTGCGTACAGGACGGTTCCGGTCGACACGATGATGAAAAAGGCGGTGACGTTGAAGAAGAGGTACGGCGTGATCGTCGTGCCCAGGAGAGCGATTGACCCCAACAGGTATGCGGGCGAGAACGAGACGTGGGGCACCAGCGTGCTCAGCAGGACCTCGCTCCAGTTTGGCCGAGCCAGGAACGCCGCGAGGATGTAGGTGGCGAACACCGCGACCAGCCACAGCAGGTATTTGCTCAAGACCCTGTAGTCCGTGAAGATCGTCACGTAGGCCATGAGGCCCGCCAGCGGGACTATCCAGAACATGAACCTGATGCCGGTGATCAGCTCCAGAGCGGCGGCCATGGCGAGGAGGTCCGCGCCCATCGTGATCACATTGGCCACCACCATGAGCAGCACTGCAGGCGTCGCCACACGAGCCCCATATGTGCTGCGGAGCAGCGTCGCGAGGTCGGTCTTGGTCACGTTGGCGACCTTGGCCGAAATCTGCTGGACGACGATGAGCATCGGCGTCGACAGCAGCAGGAGCCAATTCTGCGCGTAGCCGGCCGTGGCCCCGACGACCGAGTACGTGGCGATGCCTGCCGGATCGTTGTCGGCGCCACCCGTGATGACCCCCGGCCCGATAGCCCTGATGACGTCCGAGAAACCTAACCGCTTTTCGTGTGCCCTCCGCCGGTACAGCTCGGCCCCCGCCATCTAGCGAGCCCGATTGGCCGGCACCGGCGGGGTGACCACCGTCCAGATGCTGCGCGTGTCCTCGTCGAGCAGCTCGCGCGCCTCGAACGCATCGGTCTCGTCCACGCGCGTCAGAAGGAGGCCGTGCCCCGCATCGAGCGCCTTGCGTGCGTCCGTCGCGAATTCTCCAACCGACTCCAGGAGCGGGTCATCACCAGACGTCACGGCCCCTGCTTCCTTTGGCTTCAGGCGGCGGTGCTGCCGCAGGAACTCGAGCGCGTGGTCGGCGACAGCCGCGTTGGGAAAGGCCGCAATGATCGTTTGATCGAAGAGGCCGCGCCTCTGGTCATGTCGCTTTACCGTCAGCCGGTGCGCGTCGACGTCGTCGATTCCCCTCCCCAGGTATCTCTGGGCTTCGGCGATGATGCCCTGGCGCTCCCTACCCGAGCCGAGCTCACCCGATAGGTGCAGGATGCCCCCGTGCAGCCTGACGTCGACGGCATCTCCATATAAAGGATGGGGCTGGCCGGTCTGCCCCACGAGCACCCTGGTCCACCATGCCTCGATCTGTTGCTCGTCTTTTTGGGCCACTTGATTCCGGAACGCGGCGCCGCGGGGGGTTACCGGGCGGCTGGGCGTTACGGTTTTAGGATGGAACGCGCCGCCACACCTCCCCAGATCCTTCCCCCATCGGTCGACCGGCGCCTGTTCCAGGCGATCCACGGCCTACCCCACACGGCGCGCAGCGATCACTACATCTCGCTGGTTTCGGACCTCGGAGAAGGCCTCGGCTGGGTCGCGGCGGGGGTCTGCGTGGCGTGGCTGGGCGGGCAGAGGGGGAGGCGGGCAGGGATCGCGGCCGCTCTGGCTTCGCTGGGGACCACCTACGTGGTGCAGCGGATGGTCAAGCCGATCTTCAGGCGGCGCCGCCCGTTCGTGAGCCGCGAGGTGCTGGTCGTGGGGATCCGCGCCGCCGATGCTTCGTTTCCGTCGGGCCACACCGCTTCATCCTTTGCCGCGGCCACCGCACTCTCCACCTTTTATCCGAATGCAGCTCCGCTGGTCTTCACCCTGGCAACCCTGGTCGGGGCTTCGAGGATTCACCTGGGCCACCACTTTCCGAGTGACGTCACCGCCGGCGCGGTGATCGGCATCGGCACAGGCACCTTTACGGGATGGCTGCTCAAGCTCCCGAAGGTCCTGTGATCAGCGGGGCAGGATCACTTTCACGGCGCTGATCTCGGCCGTGACCGTCGCCGGCGTCCGCCCGATCAGCACGTTGTCGGCGTAGACGCGAACGCGCGGTCTCGTCTTCACCGACACCTTCTGGAAGCGGAAGACCTGGCCGAGCCCTTCCTCGGCATGCTTCATCAAAAGAGCCGAGGCCAGCGCGCGGGCGGCGATGTCCGACCGCGTGCGCCCCGCGAGCACCGCGAACTCCAGGTCGTGATCCCGGGGTGTGCCGTCGCCCACGGGCAGCAGCGACCCGATGGAGGCCGTGTTGGTGAAGACGAGCGACATGGCCGAACCGCTTCCCTTCAGGTCGCCCTCCAGCTCGTACGTGAAGCGCTTGGCCGTCAGGACCATCGCAAGGTCGGTGGCCAGCGAGCCGTACTTCCGGTCCTTCAGAGTCTCGCCCAGGGCGATCGTCTCGCCGAAGAGACCGATGAGGCAGGCCTCGAGAAACACGGTCCCATTGACGCGCCCGAGCGTGATGGGTCGCGCCCGGCCCGTCTTGACGATCTCGATCTGCCTGTCGAGGTTCGTTGGCAGGCCGAGCGCGAGCGCGAAGTTGTTGAAGGTGCCGAGCGAAAGAATGCCCACCGGATGCTTGGTGTCGGCCAGTTTGCGGACCACGAACTCCACACTGCCGTCGCCGCCGGCGACGACGATGCGCGCTCGCGGGGTGATCGCTTTTTCAAAATCTGCCTTGGGGTCGAACGGGATCACCAGGTGGTCGGCGAAAACCGCCCGCAGCCGGGCCTCGATCTCGGGCGTCAGGTTCCCCGCGCCGGTGCTGAGGATGAGCAGACGGCTTGCCTTGCGCTGGGTCGACTTCTCGGCGCCGGCGCGAGCAGCCGTTTTCACCCCCATATGGTGGAAGAGCCCGGCCCTTGCAGGCCAGGCTCCCCCACCTCCTCAACGCACCGGCTCGGACGCATACCTGATCGCCGCAATATGCTCCATGGATGGTCATCCACAGCGACCTCGACGGCCTGACCGACGCGCAGGCGCGCCGCGCCCTCGAAGGGCTGCCTCGGTCCGACTACGAGATCGTGATCAAGCCACTCCGCTACCGCACGTCTCCGCACCTGGCTGCTCGCTGCGAGTTCGAGGAACGCCGGATCGTGCTCCAGGTACCGGTCCCGTTCCGGCCCTTCAAGGAGCCGGTCATCTACTCCGCACGGCGCAAGCGAGGCCGCGGGCTGCGCTTTGCCTGGGCGTCCGAGAGCGTCTCGTTTCGCCTGCGCCGCGAAGTGCTGCGATTCCTCTACTGCCACGAATGGATGCACTGGTATCTGAAGGAGGTGCTGGGCAAGCGTTCGGCCGCGGAGACCGCATGCGACCGATTCGCGCTGCGCAATTTCAGGCGCCTCAAAGTTTCCACCGCGGACGCCGACGCCGCCCTGCGGCGCCGCGCACGAGCAAGGACTCCAACCTAGCCGCGCAGCTCGACTGCGGCCTCCTCCTGATCGAGGTCGGACAACGCTGAACCTTCGATCTCGGCCAGGCTCTTGCCGCGGTCGCGCTCGAGCACCTTCATGCGCTTGTCGAACTGCGTGCTCGCGAAGTCGATATACGTCTGCATGCGCTGGCCGAACGGTGGATTGGTTTCGTCGTACGCGTCCCAGAACTCGGTCACCACGGAGAGGGCAGGCCCCAAAAGCTCGTTCATGCGGAGGTTCATCACCTCCCATCCTCCAGGCGTGGCATTGATCAGGCGGTTGAGGAGAAACACTCCATACCGGATGTGGCGACTCTCGTCGCGCGCGATGAGCCTGATGCCCTCGAGCAGGCCGGGCAGCTTGCCGGTGGTTTCGAGCGACTGCCGAAAGCCGTGATAGCCCGTCTCGGCCAGGACGCCCTCGATGACCATGTTGTAGGTGACAGCGGCGCGAATCTGCGCGGTCGGCGACGGATCGCCCTTGAGCCTGCCCATGGCAGAGGGCAGCTCGACCAGGAACAGGTGGCTGTAGCTCGCGGTGAGGAAACGGCTCAGGTCCTCGTGAGCCGCGGGGACCATGTCCAACCAGCGCCGGAACAGCTCGACGTGCTTGGCCTCCTCCCATAAAAAGGACGTGAGGTAGATCTCTTCCTCGAGCCGCCCCTCCTGGGCCACGGCCATGATCAGCGGTAACAGGTCGGTCGTGACGCCTTCCTCGCCGGCCTGGAAGAGCGCGACCGTTCTGAGGATGAAATCCCGCTCCACCGAGGTCATCGCCTCCCAATCGGAGCCGTCGCGGCTGAGGTCGATCCCCTGAGGATCCCACGTGCCGAGTCGCTTGGCTTTCTGGAACAAGCGCATCGGCACCGAATCCCAGTCGAGCCCTCGGCCCGAGATGGTCTTGTAGCCGCTGCGAACGCCGTCGACCAATCCCACGGCCATATGGTGAGGGACGAATGGATTCTTGTGGCACGCGTCAAGGCGGCAGGCCCGCCCCGCGGCGCCAGTGCGGGTGCTGCTAGACGTGCCGGCGAATCAATTTCGTTTCGCGGCGCGGCCCTTGTGCTCGTCGCTGATGGAGCTCGCCAGCCGCGTCAGGGTCTTGGCGACCGCACTCGACGGCTCGGTAGCGACGAGGACCTCTCCCATCACCGCGGCGCGGTCGAAGCGCGCGCCGTCGTAAGCGATCTCCATGTGCATCGGCCGTTTGGTGACCCGCTCGGCGTCGGCACGGGTGACCATGGTCTGGGGCCGCGGGTGGTTCAGGACCAGGCTGACGCGGGCCGGCGGGATGTCGAGCACCGTTTCGAAGATCTGCAGCAGGTCCGCGGTGTCCTTGAGCGTCGGGAGCTCTGCGGTAACCATCACGATGATTCGATTGGCGCGCTCGAGCACGCTCAGCGTGACCTCGGTCATCGCGACCCCCAGGTCGACCACGATGTAGCTGAACGTCTGCTCGAGCACGGCGAGCGCTCTCTGGACGAGCATCGGAGTGACCAGCTCGGACTGCTCGACGCGCAGCACGCTTGGGAGCACGACCATTCCGGTGTGGTGATGGAGCCCCGCTGCGAGGAGTGCCTCCTCGAAATGGTTCTCGTCCGGGCGCTCGCTCAGCGCGAGGCACCCGGCCGGCACCAGGTTGGCCACGAGGGCCGCATGGTTGTAAGGCAAGCTCAGATCGAGCAGAACGCAGTCGCCCCGGTGCTTCTGGCCGAGCGCAGCCGCGAGGTTGACAGCGATCGTCGTGCGGCCCGCGCCGCCTTTTACGGCATAGACGGCGATGATCATCCCGGGCCGCGGCTCAGAAAGTTGCGAACCTCGGTCGTGAGGACCGCCGGGCTCACGGGCTTGACGATGAATCCCTGGCAACCCGCAGCCTTTGCCGACCTCTCGTAGAGCGGCATGTTTAGCCCCGTGAGGGCCACGATCGGAATTCCTGCCGTCCTGGACTTCGAGCGCAGCTCGCGAGTGAAGTCCAGCCCATCCATCCCGGGCAGGCCGATGTCCATGAGTATCAGGGCGGGCTTTCGCTTCGCGAGCGTCTCGCGCGCGTCCTCAGCCGATGCGCTGCCCGCGACCTCGTAGCCGGCAGCTTCGAGCACGGTCGATGCGAGCAACAAGCTGGCGGGATCGTCTTCGACGATGAGGATGAGGGGTGTCTTCTTCTTTTTCATCATCGCGCTTGGTGGCGCGCCCACAGTACGCCACCGCGCCGTCTAGCTTCTTCGTTCAGCGCGGTGTGGGAAGAAACTGGCGCACCTCGTTGGCGAAAGTGCGGGTGTTGATCGGTTTCGAGATATAGCCGGAGCAGCCCGCCTCGAGAGTCCTCTCCTTGTCCCCGAGCATTGCCAGCGCGGTGAGCGCGATGACGGGGATGGCGGCCGTCTTCTCGTCCTGCTTGAGCCTACGCGTAAGCGAGAGCCCATCGACTCCCGGCAGCTGCACGTCCATGAGAATCAGATCCGGCTCCCGCGCCGCCAGGATCTCGAGCGCCTCCTGTGAGTTGCCCGCCATCTCGACACTGAATCCATCGCGTTCGAGCACTGCGCTGGCCAGCAGGCGATTCGCCTCGTTGTCCTCGACGATCAGAATCAGCGCCCGCCCGTTCATAGGGGCGCCGGCGCCGAATCGACGACCTGGCGCAGGAGCCCGAGCAGGTCGGAAGCGCCCGTCGACCCGCGCCTGAGGATCGTCGAAACGTGCCCATTGAGCTGGCGGATGTCCCCTTCGGTGAGGTTTTTTGCCGTGAGAACCATGATGGGCGTCGACTTCGTCGCCTCGTCTGCGCGCAGGGCTTCCACCACGTCGAACCCCGTGACCTCGGGCATCATCAGGTCCAGCATCACCAGGTCCGGCTTGCGGGACCGGGCGAGCTCGATTGCTTCTCGCCCGCCCCGGGCCAGGATGACGCCGAAGCCGGCCGGCTCGAGGATCCGTTTGAGCCACTCGCGATTGACCGCCTCGTCATCGACGACGAGGATGTTTGGTTTCTCGCCCGCCTTGCGTCCGAACTTGATGCGGCTCAGGCGATTGATCAGGACTTTGGCCGGCACCGGCTTGACAAAGTAATCGAGGGCGCCCAGCGCGATGCCAAGCTCCGGGTTGTCGACCACGCTGACGACCACGACCGGAATGTTGCTCGTGGCGGTCTCGCGCTTGAGGCGCGTGAGCACCTCCCAGCCGTCGAGGTCGGGCAGCAGGATGTCCAGCGTGATCGCGGCGGGCTTGTGGGAGATGGCCATCGCGATAGCGTCGTTGCCGGTGCGGGCGACCTCCGTGCGGAACCCGGCGCGCTCCAGCTGTCGGGTCAGCAGCTCGGCGGCGGCGGGGTCGTCCTCCACTACCAGCACGAGTGGGCGCGAGAAGTCTTTGGTGCCGGTGAACTGCTCGGGTCCTCCGGTCGGTACTCCCTCGCCGCGCGCGATGAACGGCAGGACGATGGTGAACACGCTGCCCTTTCCGGGTTCGCTGAGAAGGCGGACGTCGCCACCGTGAAGCCTCGCGAAACGCCTTGTGAGCGTGAGCCCCAGGCCGGTGCCCGGCTGCGAGCGGCCCGCGCCCGAATCCACCTGCTGGAACTCGTGAAACACGCGCTCCTGATCCTGGCTGCCGATGCCGATCCCGGTGTCGATGACCGCGAGCTCGATCGTCTCTTCGAGCCGCCGTGTCTCGATGGTCGCCATGCCTCCTTCGGGCGTGAACTTCACCGCGTTGGAGACGAGGTTCAGCAGCATCTGCTTCACCTTGCCGGCGTCGGCGGTGATCTCGCCCGCCCCACCGTCGTTGATTCGGATCTGGATCTTCTTCTGAGCCGCGAGCGGCTCGACTGTGGCGGCCACCTCGCCCACGACGTCTTTGATGTCGACCGTCTGCAGCCGCAGCTCCATCTGTCCGGCCTCGATCTTCGAGAGGTCGAGGATGTCGTTGATCAGCCCGAGGAGATGCTTTCCGCTGGAATGGATCTGCTCGAGGAACCGCTTGCGTGTGGCCGGTGGGAACTGACCGTTGCCGGCGTCGATCAGCAGCTCCGAGAACCCGAGAATGGCGTTGAGCGGCGTGCGCAGCTCGTGGCTCATGCTCGCCAGGAACACGCTCTTGTGACGGTTCGCATCGAGGAGCTTGCGGTTGCTCTCCTCGAGCTTCACGATCAGATGCCTCCGATCGAGCGCGGTCGCGAATGCGCTCATGAACTGCTGGACCCGGCGGATCTCGTCCGCTCCGAAGGTGGGAGTGAAGGGCCCAGACGCCACAACCAAGGTGCCGGCGCCCGCGAGGCCTTCGATCGGCAGCCTCAGCACGGTGTGAGCGACCCCACCGACGACGGTCCGGCTGACGCCCTCGGGGATCTGTCTCATGCTCGCCTGCAGCTCGCCCACCTCGTCGGGCGTGAGGCCGCGCGCGATCCGCGGCGACGCGTCGACGTCGAAGGTGGCCGCGGCGGCGCCGCCGACCAGTCGCATCGCCCAGTCGAGCGCACGATTGGAGAGCGCGTCACGGTCCTCACTCAGGAGCAGGTCTTCCATGAACGACCGGAGTCCCTCTTCCTCGGACGCGCGCCACTCGCGGCGCAGCCACGCGGGTGGCGCGAAGCTCACGTAGAGCAGGGGAATGATCGCGATGACGACCAGCTCGGTTACGAGCTGCACCGCCTGGTTGCGGGGGCCGGCGGCGAGGCTCGCAGCGAGTGCAAAGACGAGAATCCCCACGATGCCTGCAAATCCGATGCTCAGGGATCGCAGCCGCCATCGCTGAACCGCGGGCAAGCGGCGCGCCACCAGCCAGAACCGCGCGATCGGCTCCAAGACGGATAAGCCCCAGACCACGACGATCACCAGGGCGGCCACCGTCTGTAGCTGCACCGGCGCGCCGGCCAGCTGAGAGCCCACGAAAAGAACGAGGCCGAGGACCATCGCGACCACAGCGGCCGCATGCCACGCGCCGGGCAGCGGTATCAGCGAATCACGGAACCTGAGCAGCGCGTACGCCGAGCCGACGAAGAGGATGAGGTCGAGATCGCTCAGCGCCGGCGGCATGAAGTGGAGAAGCTCGGGAAGCCGGCCGAGCACTGACACGAGCGACAGCAGGATGATGGCAAGCGCCAGGTATCCCTGCGCGCGGCCCCGGTGACGGGCCCAACCGACCCCGACCGCCGCGCCAAGCAGCACGAACGCGACCGTTTGCAGGTTCTGCAGAAACATGAGGGCATCGGTCACGGGGGTAGCCTCAGGCCGCGCCGAGTCGGTGGATGGCCGGCATCTCTCCCACGAACAGTTCGACGACCTCGGGATCCCACTGTTGCCCTGCGCCATCGATCAGCACCGCAAGGGCCTGGTCCACGGGAAGCCTCGGCCGGTACGGGCGATCGTTGACCAGCGCATCGAAGGCGTCGCAGACGGAGACAATCCTCGCCAGCCGCGGGATCTCCCGGCTGCGCATGCCGTCAGGATAGCCACGCCCATCGAACCGCTCGTGGTGATGGCGGATGATCGGGAGCAGGCTCGATGCGGAGCGCAGTGGCCTGACGATGTTCTCGCCGATGATGACGTGCGAGCGCATGCGCTCGGTTTCAGCGGCGTCAAGCGGCCCCGGCTTGAGGAGGATGGCATCGGGGATGCCGATCTTGCCGATGTCGTGGATGATGCCGCCCCGGTACAGCGCGTCCAGCGCCACCTCTGGCAGGCCCAGCCGGGTGCCCAGGTGCCGAGCCGACTCGGCCACTCGCTGGGTGTGTTTCTCGGTCAGGGAGTCTTTCGCCTCCACTGCGGCGGCCAGCGAAAAGATCACCTGCTCCGCACTGTCGAGGGTGTTGTAGAGGGCTTTGAGCCGCAGCGCCGACCTGACACGGGCGACCAGCTCGACCCGCTCCACTGGCTTCGCCATGAAGTCGTCTGCTCCAGACTCCAGTGCCCGCACGCGATCGTCGGTCTGGTTCAGGGCCGTGATCATCACCACCGGCAGCAGCCGGCCGCGTGGAGCGGCTTTGATGCGGCGGCAGACTTCATAACCGTCGAGGCCCGGCATCTGGACGTCGAGAAGAACGAGGTCGGGGGGCTCGGCCTTGATCTGTTCGAGGGCGGATTCGCCGTTCTCCGCCATCCGAACCTCGCAATCGATTCCGGTCAGGTATGCCTGGACGAGCTGGCGGTTGGCAGCACCATCGTCAACTACGAGTACGACCGCCATGTCATGGCTGCCTGGCGTGAGGGGCTGTTAAGTGTGGCACGGAGCAGAAATTGTAGTCTGTAACGTTTGAAATAACGCCTTCTTAACGCTGTCTCCAAAACGTCCGCGCAGAGCGTCAGGCGGAGGCGGAGCGATCCATCCGGGCGGCGCCCGCGCTGCGCCCCGGAACGAGGTGCGTGAGAGCGTGGCGGAGCTGCCGGTTGGCGCCGGCGAGGTCGCCTCGCTTCTCGAGGATCTCGGCGTACTGCACATGGCAGCGGCTCAGCCGTTCCGTCGCGCCGAGCGCGTCCAGGATTCCCCATGCCTCGCGGAACTCCGTGTCGACGCGCGCAGCATCACCCCGGTCGGCGGCGATGCGGCCCATCCACATATGGCAGTCGGCGATGGTGGCCTTCTCGTCGTGGCGCTCGGCCAGGCGCCGGGCTTCGGTCGCGAACCGCTCCGCGTCGTCCGGACGGGAACGAGCGATCTCCAGCTCGCACAGGCTCAGCAGCACGTCCGCCTTGCCCACCTCGACACCGCTTTCGTCGAAAAGGACGTTCGCGCGCTCCAAGTGGCCTTCCGCATCGACGAGATCGCCGCGACGGATGAGAACAAGGCCCAGGTTGTTCTCTGAGCGCGCCAGCGACAGCCGGTCGTCAAGAGTCTCGTGGATCGTGATTGCGCGCTGGGCGTAGTACTCGGCCATGTTCAGCTGGCCGATCTCACCGTATGCGCTGCTCAGGCCGCCATACATCATCGACAGTCGCCGCAGGTCCTGGACCACGGAGCCCGTGGCGATGGCGCTCTCATACGCATCGATCGCGGCCTTCCAGTCTTGGTTGACCGTGTGCACAGAGCCGAGCACGAAGAGCAGGCGGGCTTCGGTCGTTTGCGGAATGGGGTGCAGAGAACGGCAGACCTCCAGCGCTCGCTCGGCCAGGCCGAGCGCGGTCGGATCCTGTGCGAGGTAGGCCGCCGAAGCTTCATGGCCCAGGCATTCCGCTGTCATCAGGCGGTCCCCGGTTCTCTCGAAGTGGCTCCTGGCGGACACCGCCAGGCGGCGCGCTTCGGCCGGCTGGGCCAGGCGGAGAAGCGCGTAAGCCATGAGGGCTTTGGTGCGCGCGATCGTTTCCGGATCCTGGTCCTGCGCCAGGATTTCCCTGCCGGCGGCAACTGCCGCCTGGGGGTCGTTGGTAGCGAGCAGAAGCTCGACCTCGAGGGTGGGCGCCGATGAGCGCGGCTCCATCGTCGAGGGCCGGGCCAGGAAGAAGTCAAGGGGTCTTCCTGTCCGCTCGGCGATCAGCTTCAAAGTTTCCATCGAGGGCTTGGCCTTGCCCGTTTCGACGAAGTAGATCGCTGTGCGGCTGACGGCGCCGCCCGCAACCTGCGCAAGGCTCATACCGGCTTCCGCCCTGGCCTGCTTGACCGAACCCGGCCGGATCTCGACGCCGTGGCGTCGACCCCGCCGGCCCGAAGGGCGTCGAATCGGGTCGGGGCGCGTATCAACTTCCGGCATAGCGAGCCAGCTTATCGGACCTCAAGGGACTTGACAACGATCGATTAACGCCGCTTATGGCGTTTCAGGTCGATCAGCAGCAGTGCGGCACCGGACCGGCGCCCACTGTGGTCGCCAGCGCGATCGCCATCGTCGCCGCCAGGATGGCAGCAAGGATCAGCTTCCTCATCAATCTCACCTCCTCTGCGCCGAGAGCGCCAGGAATCGGGAGAGTGGTGAAGTTCGGAGGCGAGTCGAAACGGTCCCGCCGTGGGCGGCGACCAGGCCGGCCACCGTGGCCGCGATCTTGATCGAGGCGAGGAGCGTTAAGCCGGCTGCGGCCGCAAACTCGAGTGCTACTGTCGAGCCGATCAGGATGATGGCGCCAACCGCCGCCGGCAGCAGGGCAAGAGCAATGGCGGCGATCGAGACGGCCAGCAACGCCATCGGGCGCGCGGCCAGTGGTTCGCCGGCTTCGCCTAGCTCCTCCTTCTCCTCCTCTCGCTCGAAAAAGGCGGGGCCTTCGTCGTTCCCACCAATAGCGACCAGGGCGCGGGCAATGTTAACTCAAGCTTCGGTTGAATTAACATACGGTTTCCGATAAGTGGCCTGGCAAACTTCCCCCGCCGATGTTGGTCAGGGCCTGCAGACGATGAGGACCGCCCCCGGCGGCTCTTCCCCCAATGCCCTGGTCGTCTCTGTGTGGCGCCGCGCCCTCACTCGCGAATGGAGGCGGTTCGCGGTGGCCGCGGCCCTAGTGGCGATCGTGTGTGCGGCCTTCCTGGTCTGGCAGATCTTTCGCTTCGGCGGCGAGCAGACCACGATCGCGATCGACGACATCGGCGAGGCCGTCGCCGCCGGCATCGCCGCGGTGAGCCTGGCGGTGGCCGCCGTGCGTTCCAGGGGTCGAACGCGCACGGCGTGGGCGCTTTTAGGAGCCGGCGCGGCCACCTGGTGCATCGGCGAGGCGATCTGGTCCTGGTACGAGGTATTACAGGGGGTGAACGTCCCCTTCCCCTCTGCCGCAGACGCGGGTTTCCTGCTCGAGATCCCACTCGCTGTCGCCGGCGTCCTTGCCTTCACGACGGCGCCCACCCGTCTGGCTACCCGCGGAGAGGCCATTCTGGCCGGCGCGATCGTTGCGCTGTCGCTCCTGTTCATCGCCTGGGCACTCGGCCTGCGTACGGTTTACGAGCAGTCGCAACAGTCCCAGCAGGCGACCTTTATCGGACTGGCCTACCCGATAGGAGACATCCTCATCATCACTGTCCTGATCATCGCGCTGCGCCGCGCAAGCAGGGCGCAAGTCGGCCGGATGCTGCTCCTGATCGGCGGGCTGACAGCAATCGCCGTGGCGGACAGCACGTTCACATATCTCACCGCCAACGGCTCATACGGCGCGATCGGGAGCATCCTGGACATCGGGTGGGTCATCGGCTTCCTCTTGATCGCGCTCGCGCCGCTGTGGCCGGCGCCGGTCGTCGAACGCCAACCCGAAGAAGGAGCGATCACTCTCTGGCAGCTGGCTCTGCCCTGGGCCGCAACGCTCTGCGCCGCGGCGGTGGCGCTGGGAATCGCGTCCGCGAGTCGTGGCCTGGACCAGTTCCTGACCGCCCTGGCCGGGGGCATCGGTGTGCTGTTCGTCGCCAACCAGGTCCTCACCCATCGAGATTCGCTCGACATGCTCGGGAAGAGCCGTCAAGCGGAGGTGCAGCTCGAAGCCCGCACGGCGCTTCTGAACCAGGTGATCGTCCAGGCTCCCCTCGGCATCGCGCGCGTCGGCGTGGACATGAAGATCATCGACGCCAACCCTCGCCTGGCGGTGCTCCTGCACACCAAGCCGTCCGACATGATCGGGCACTCCGTCGGGCGGTTCCTGCCACTCGACGAGATGGAGCGCGTGGTCAGGACTTTTCAGCCGTTGTGGAGTGGCGCCGTGGACACGATCGAATCGGACAGCCACGCGCTGCGAGCGGACGGGACCGCGACGTGGCTGCACTGGAGCGCGTCCTCGGTCAAAAGACCCGGCGGCCGCATCGACTTCTTCCTCGCGATGTTCGAGGATGCGACCGCCGAGCACACGGCTCAGGAAGCGGCGATGGCCAACCTCGCGGGTCTGGAGCGACTGAGCCAGCTGAAGAGTGAGTTCGTTTCGCTGGTCAGCCATGAATTTCGTACCGCGCTGGTCGGCATCCAGGGTTTCAGCGAGATGATCCGAGACCAGGACCTGTCGCCGGGCGAAGCCAAGGCGTTCGCCGGAGACATCAACAACGACGCTCTCCGCTTGAACCGCATGATCACCGAGATGCTCGACCTCGATCGCATCGAGGCGGGACGCATGACTCTCAACATCGCACCCGTGGACCTCAACAGCATCCTGGGCGAAGCGGTAGAACGCGCCCGAGCGTCGAGTCCGAAGCACACGATCGTCTGCGGGCTGGATGCTTCGGTGCCTGCGGTGCGCGGCGACTCTGACCGATTGTTCCAGGTCGTGTCCAATCTGCTCAGCAACGCCGTCAAATACTCGCCCGACGGTGGCGAGGTGCTCGTCACCAGCCAGGTGCAGGACGGCATGGCGCGGGTCGACGTGCGCGACCACGGCCTCGGCATCCCACCCGAGTTCGTCAAGAAGCTGTTCAGCCGCTATGAGCGCTTCGAAGACAAGAACAAGGCCAAGATCATCGGCACAGGCCTCGGCCTGGCGATCACGCGCCAGATCGTGGAGATGCACGGCGGGAAGATCTGGGTCGACAGCACTGTCGGGGCTGGTTCGGAGTTCCACTTCACGGTCCCGGTCGCGACGCCGGCGGGCTCATGAGCGGGCGGATTCTAATCGTCGACGACGAGCCGGCGAACGGAATTCTCCTGGAGACCATCCTCGCGGACGTAGGCGACGAGATCCGCACCATCACGGATTCGCGGCAGGTCGAGGAAGTGTTCGTGGCGTTCGAGCCGGACATCGTCCTTCTCGACCTGCACATGCCCGAACCTGACGGGCTCGAGGTGCTGCGGCGGCTTCGCAGCGCGCGCCAAAGCCTCGGCTTCCTCCCGGTGATCATGCTCACCGGCGACACGGGTAAAGTCGCCCGAAACAGCGCCCTGATCCTCGGAGCCGATGACTTCCTGACCAAGCCGCTCGATCGTGAAGAGGTCGTGCTGCGTGTGCGCAACCTGCTGCACACCCGTCAGCTTTACGCCGACCTGGCCAGGGCCAACGCCGCGCTCGAAATGACTCGCGGCTCCCACCCCGACTAAGCGAAGACGGCGCGCGTCCTTCGTCCCCACAGCAGCCAGATCACCGCGCCCGGCAGCACCAGGTTGGTGATCAGGGCGACGGGCCCGTGGTTGGCGCCGATCGGAAGTAGGAACAGCAGCGCCGACCCCGCGATGCAGAGGGCCTCGAGCCAGATGGCGACACGGCGGGCCCATCGGCGGCGCCACAGAATTCCGATTCCGACCAGGCACACGAACAGCGCCAGCAGCAAAGTGGCCAGCCCGAGTCCGAGCATGTGGATCTCGCCGCCCAGTGCAAAAGGAAGGGCGGAAAGGCCGGCCACCGTCCAGAGGACGGCCTGCACCAGGAGCAGCACATAGGCGATCTCGGGCCGGCTTGTCGAGCTGGGCGTGATCATCACGTGCGATCCAGGGCCGCCACCACCGACGGATCGATGTCGACACCGAACGGACCACCGTGCGGGTTGTCGACGATCCAGACGTGAAGCATGGGCGGCGCGCTGATGTCGATGGCGCCGATCGGGCAGGTCGCATACGGCGTCATGAGGCTGAACTCGAAGCCGAACGGTGTGAAGCAGATGTTTTCGTGCTGGTGCCACGCCGTCATCGGACCGCCAGGGTCGGGGCCGAATCGGTTCAGGCTCTTCATCTGAAACATCGCGCCGAGCAGGACCGGACCGTGATGAGTGTTGGCGTAGACGAGGCCCTGCGGCCGGTGCGGATCCATCACGTAGCCCGCATCCACATAGCGCTGGTTCATCCAGTGGGTCGACGGCAGCGACGTTGAGCCGCCCGGGCGGTATCCGGCCGCCCAGGCCTGCCGCCAATCCTGATAGGGAGTGATGGCGGTCTTCGTCTCCGCATACAGACGGTTGGCGGCATCGACCTGGGCCGGGGTCGGGATTGTGTTCGTCGCCTGAAGCAGCGCGCCGGCGTGGACATGCCGCGCATCCGGCCGAGCCAGGTCGACGATCCAAACCGTCGCGCCGCTGATGACGATCAATAGAGGCATCGCGACGCCGATGGCCGCGTGGCGCCACCCGCGGTGGGCCGCGTGCTCGCCGCGCACAGGCACCAGCACGAGACCCAGTGCCGTTACCTCGACGAGCTTGGTGGCGATGCCGACCTGGTCGGGGCCTTCGAGGCCGATCCCCACATAGATGAGGTATCCGAGCACGGTGGCGATGAGGAGTGCGGACGACGAGAGCCGCCACCAACGCCAGGTGAACGACGCGGCGAGAGTGATGAATGCGACGCCGTTGAGCAGGAACAGGGCGGACGTGAACGGTTCGCTGTCGAGGTGGTCCGGGATGAGCGCGAGGTGGACTCCCCCGGTAATGGCCATCAAGACGGCCGCCGCCTGCACCGTGCCAGGCACCGACCGCCGGCGCGGATGGAACCGCAGGCCGACGAGTGCGAGCGGCAGGGCGATCAGCCCCCCAATGAGTCCGATGGCGTGCGAGGCGCTGACCGAGTACATGCACTGAGATTGGTGCGCGCGCTTAAGAACGGCGTAAGAGCGGAAGGTCCACGTAGATGCCGGCGCCGCCCCCCTTGCCGCTGCCGGCGAAGATGCGGCCGCCGTGCTGCTCGGTGATCCAGCGTGCGATCGAGAGGCCGAGCCCCGCGCCGTGCCCGCCGGGCACCGTTTCGGATGTGGCCCGCGCGGCGTCCGCTTTGTAAAAGCGTTCGAATACCCGCTCTCGATCCGCGACAGCGATGCCGGGGCCGTCGTCGCCGACAATGAGCCGCGCCCAGCCGGAATCGACCTCGAGGTCGACAGTGATCGTCGAGCGCGCGTAGCGGAGCGCATTGTCGAGCAGGATCCAAAGGAGCTCGCGCAGAGCGTCCTCGTCGCCGGCGACGGCAGCGTCGACCGTGCTCACCTCGAACTTCATGTCCGGGTGCACCGCCGCGGCCTGACGTGTCACATCACCGACCGTGGAGCGGAGGTCGAGCGGCGCTAGATCGAGACGAAGCCCGGCGTCGGCGCGCGCGAGCGTGAGCATGCGATCGACCAGCCTGCCCATGCGCTCGCTTTCCGCCGCAATATCGCTGGCGGCCGCGCGACGCACTGGCTCCGCGATCGCCGGGCCGTGCGCGAGCAGGCCGGCATTGCCGAGGATCGTCGCCAGCGGTGTGCGCAGCTCGTGCGAAGCGTCGGCAACGAATCGCCGCTGCGATTCGAACGAATCCTGGAGCTGGCTCAACATCCGGTTGAAGCTGGCCGAGAGCACGGCCACCTCATCCCGGCTGCGCGACGTGGGCAATCGTCTCGCGAAGTCCCGCGTTCGGCCGATGTCATCGGCGGCGACGGCGACCAACTTGAGCGGCCTCAGGGCTCGGCCCGCGACGAGCCATGAAGCGGCTAGCGCGGCGAGGAGCGTGGGGATGCCGGAGATGACCAGGAAGCCGACGATGCCCGACAGGTTGGACTGGGGCACCTTGGTGGACTGGCCGGTCACCACGTAGCCGTGGGCGAACTGGACGCCGAAATATCGAAAACCGCCATCGGTGTCGAAATAGCCACCGAAGACTTCTGGGACCGCAACCCGCAGCCTCGCCGAGGGCATCGGCGGAGCGCCGTTCAATTCGGCGGTCGAATAGACGACGGTCCAACCGGGGTCGAACACTTCGACGAAGACGTCGCCGCTCGAGCGCAGGTCGGCGGGGGCAATCGGTGCACGTGCCGTCAGCGCGGGCGAGGCACTGAGAGCAGCCAGGGCTTCGTGCGCCCGCGAGCGAAGCGCGTCGTCCTGGTTGCTGTTCACGCTGCGAGAGACCAGGGCGTAGAGGAGGCTGCCGAAGATCACCAATGTCAGGGCCACCACAGCCACGCCGAAGAGCGCCAGGCGCAAGCGAAGGGGCACTAACCCTCCCGGAGGGCGTAGCCGGTACCGCGCACTGTGTGGATCAGCCGCGTCGCGCCGGTGTCTTCCAGCTTCTGGCGTAGGTAGCCGACATAGACCGCCACGACGTTGTCGCTCTCGGGCTCGCCTGCCCAGACGGCCTCCAGCAGCTGCTCGCGGGTGAGCACCTGGCGTGGATGGCGCAGGAAATGCTCGAGCAGCGCGAACTCGGTTTGCGTGAGGGCGAGCGGCCGCGAGCCTCTCCAGGCGCCCCGGCTCGATGGTTCCAGCACGAGATCCGCGAAGCGAAGATGGTCGGACGGACCCGCGCGCCGCAGCAGGGCGCGTACTCGCGCGAGCAGCTCCTGGTAGGCGAAAGGCTTGACCAGATAGTCGTCAGCGCCGGAATCCAGACCTCGCACCCGTTCCTCGGTCCCGCCCAACGCGGTCAGCAGCAGGATCGGAAACTGGGCCGTCGCGCGCAGGCGGCGGCACACGCCGATCCCATCGAGACCGGGAAGCATGATGTCGAGGATCACGAGGCCGGGCGGCCGCTCGCGGGCGCTGCGAAGGGCCTCCAATCCATCCTCCGCCAACATCACCTCATGGCCCTCGGCGGTGAGCACGCGCTCGAGCGTCGCGGCGAGCCGGGCGTCGTCCTCGACGACCAGGATCAGAGAGGTTGTCACGGCCACAGACATATAAGAGTGGCTTGAGGATTCCATAAGAGTGTGAAACGGTGGCAGATTTCGCGTTGGTCCTTCGGGGAGGCTTTCAGCGCGCCTGGGCCTGGAGCTGCCCCCGATGCGAAGCGCGACTACCGACCGCGAGCGCCGCCACCAGCGCGGCGAGCACCGAGGCGATCGCGTACGTGACGAACGCGGCCTGGATGCCCGCCAGCGACCACGCGATGCCGCCGAGGATCGGTCCGATGGTCACGCCGATGTTCTCGAACTCACCAAAGAGGCCCATCACCAAGGCGTGCCGCCGGCGAGGCGACGACTCAGAGATCCAGGCGGTCGCCGCGGGCCAGAGGAGCGACCCCCCGATCGCTCGCAGCGCGGCGCCTGCGATAACCGCGACGAACGTACCCGCGATGGCATAGACGACGAAGCCGGCTGCGGCGATGATGCCGCCCGCGACCATCGTCGACCGGCGCCCCCAGCGATCCGAGGCCAGCCCGCCGGGGACTAGGAGGAGTCCTCCGAGCATGCCAAGGACGAACACCGCGGTGCCGGCGGTGGACGCCGAGAGGTTCAGGTGCGACGTGACGAGCAGCGGCAGGAGTGCAAGCTCGCCGCCGAGCCCGATCTGGAACAGCAGGACGATCGAGGCCGTCACAACCATCACGCGGATCACACCGACCCCGTTCGACGTGGCGCCGTTTTCGACCTCCTCCGCTGCTGATGTCCCGATCCGCGTCTCGGTGTAACCGCGGAAGACGAGAACCTCCAGCGCCGCGGTCACGGCAGGAAGCAACGAAGCGATGTAGAGCACGGTGCGGATGGGCATGTGATCGATCAGCAGCCCTCCGGCCGCGGCGCCGATCGCCTCTCCGATCACCCACTGCGCTGAAAGCAGAGCCAGGCCGGTCCCCTGGAACCGCGCCGGCAGGGTGGTGCCCAGGAACGAGCGTCCGATCGGTCCGACGGCAACCATCATTCCCGACGCCAGCAGGTAGGCGACGGCGATCAGGACGACCGAGTCGGCCCGCGCCAGCAGCAGGATGCCGGCCGCGTAAAGGAGCAGCGAGGCCAGCAGCGGCCCGCGGTACCCAAACTTGTCGGCGAGCACACCCCAAACCCATTCGAAGAGGAACATGCCAAGGCCGAACATCGAGAGGGTGATGCCGATCTGGCCTGGGTTGGCATGCAGCTGGCGCAGCTCGAGCGGAATCGCAATCAGGGTCATGCCAGTCGCCACCGTCGACGGGAACAGCGCGCCCACGAGTGCGCCGCTTCGGCTGCCTAACAGCGTCGCGAAAACGGTCGGCGCCCTAACCCGCTTCGTACTCCAGCTCGACCAGCGTCACACTCTTGCGGGTCACGAGGTTGCCCTTCAACGGTGACAGGTAGGTGCCTGAGGTCGGCGCCACATCTCCATAGTCACCGCCGACGGCGACCGTCACATAGTCGAGCCCGCCCTGGCTCGCGCGGGTGGGGTCGAAGGGCCAGGCGATTGCGTCGCCGGTGCCGTCGTTGGTCGGCAGCACCACCTCGACCCAGGCATGCGTTCCACCCTGCCCGAGCAGGTGGCCGGAAACGTAGCGGGCGGGCAGTCCGCAGGTGCGGCAGAGGGCGAGCATGACGTGAGCGTAATCCTGGCAAACGCCGGCGCCGTACGCGAGGGCTTCGGCCGCGGTCGTCCGCACGCCGGTCACGCCGTACCGGTAGGTCATCGAATGGTGGACCCACTCATTGATGCGGCCGGCCAGCTCCAGGCCCCATCGGGACGATGCTCCGAGCTCGTCGGCGGCGCGGCGCAGCCGATCGTCGGCGATGGTCAAAGCGGAAGGTTCGAGCAGGTAGCCGTCGGCAAGCCAACCGTCCGCCAGTCGGTGAGGCTCCTTCGTTCTTCGCTCAACTGAGACGCGAAGGTCGAACTCGATCGCCGACGGGACCCGCGGCGCGAAGACGTTCACGACGACGTTGCCGAAGCGATCACGCCTGTCCTCGAGCTTGACGCCATCGAGGCCGACCGCAAGCTCATGCCGGAGCCGGCGCTGGTCCCCGAACCGCTCCGGTGGGATGACGACGAGCCGGTGGCTCAGGTCGCGGATCGGCCCCGGGTACTCGTAACGGAAGCTCTGGGTGACGGAGTAGGTGGCGCGGCGAGCGGCCGGCCAGTTGACCGAGGCGACATCGACCGCCATCACGCCGCCTCATCGATGTCAGCCCAGACGGTCATCGAGCGGAACTCGGCGGGTCCGAACGTGGTCAGCATGGCGACGTCCAGGGCGTCGCGCCCGCGGCCGATGAGCACCCGACCCACGCGCCTGGCATTGTTGCGGGGGTCGAACGTCCACCAGCGGTCGCCAAGCCACACTTCCATCCACGCCGCGAAGTCCATCGGTTCGGGCGGCGCCGGAACATAGATGTCGGGCAGGTAGCCGAACACATAGCGCGCCGGTATGTTCATCGCTCGGCAGAACGATACGGCCAGGTGCGCGAAGTCGCGACACACTCCGACCCGATTGTTGAAAACGTCCAGCGCGGTCGTCCGCGGACTGCTCGTGCCGTACTGGAACCTGATGTTGTCATGCACCCAGTCGCAGATCGCCTGCACGCGGGCCCAGCCCGGCTCGGTCTGGCCGAACAGCTCCCAGGCGGCGCTCATCAGCTCGTCTGAGAGGCAGTAGCGGCTTGGCAGAGTGAAATGAAGGAGGTCGCCGGGGATCTCCTCGACCGGCTGCTGCCCGATGCCTGAACCATCCGGGTCGGGCTCATCCGGGACGAGGCACCGGGCGTCGTAGCGGAGGGTCAGCGCGCCCGCCGGCACGGCCAGCCGTTTCACCGGGTTCCCATACATGTCCACGTACTCGTCGACGGGCAGCTGGGGCGCCGTCCGCCATGTCTCTGTGACCAGCCGGTGCCGCGCGTCCGAGCGGGGGCGTACCTGGACCGTCATTGTGGCCGGCGCGGTCACTTCGTATTTGAACTCGCAGCCAACCCGGAGCTTGATCGTCTTCCCTGTAGTCGAGATGGCGCAGACACTATAGCGGTGGCCTCCACGAAATCCCTTGGCGCCGGCTACCAGCTCAACGGCTTCTATGACGAGATGCTTGCGGCACCGGGCCGTCCGCGGCCCTCCTACCGCCGACTCTACGAGCACCTCGAGCGGCTCGGCCCGGCCGAGCTGGAGCGCCGCCATGGGCTCGCCCTGCAGATGTTCCGCAACCACGGCATCACCTTCGCGGTCTACCCGGACGCCCAGGGCACCGAGAAGGTCTTCCCGTTCGACATCATCCCGCGCCTGATCTCGGCCGCCACGTGGCGGCGACTCGAAGCGGGCCTCAAACAGAGGCTCGCCGCACTGAACCTTTTCCTGGACGACGTCTACGGCCGCAAGCTGATCCTGCGCCAGAGTGCGATACCGCCCGAGATCGTTCTCAGCAGCCCGCAGTACCTGCGCGAGGTCGAGGGACTGCCGGTTCCGAACGGCATCCACTGCCAGATCGCGGGCATCGACCTGGTGCGGGACGAAAAGGGCGAGTTCTACGTCCTCGAGGACAACCTGAGGACGCCATCCGGCGTTTCGTACGTGCTCGCCAACCGGCACGTGATGAAACGCGTGCTGCCCGATCTGTTCGCGGGATACCCCGTGCGGCCCGTCGAGGGTTACGTCCACGAGCTCCTGCGCCGTCTCCGCTGGCTGGCCCCACGGGGCATCGAAGACCCGACGGTGGTGCTGCTCACGCCCGGCATCAACAACTCCGCTTACTACGAGCACCTGTACCTGGCGAAGCAGATGGGCATCGAGCTGGTGGAGGGAACCGACCTGGTCGTCGACCTCGACCACGTGTTCATGCGGACGACACGCGGCCTGCGGCCGGTCCACGTCATCTACAGGCGCCTCGACGACGAGTGGCTGGATCCGATCTTCGGACGCCAGGAGTCGCTCGTCGGCGTGGCGGGGCTGGTCAACGCGTACAGGGCAGGCAACGTCGCCATCGCGAACGGCCTCGGCAACGGCGTCGCGGACGACAAGGCCGTTTACGCGCTGATCCCGAAGATCATCCGCTATTACCTGGACGAGGATCCAATCCTGCCCAACGTGCACACATACCTGTGCGCGGTGGACGACGACCGGCGCTTCGTTCTGGAGCACCTCGAGGAGCTGGTCGTAAAAACGGTCGACGCCTCGGGCGGCTACGGCATGATGATCGGCCCCGCTTCGACCCGCGACCAACGTGACGAGTTTCGGCGCCGGATCGAAGCCGAGCCGCGGGCGTTCATCGCGCAGCCGGTGGTGTCCCTTTCCGTCCAGCCCGTCTTCGAAGCCGGCCAGCTGCGTCGCGCCCATCAGGACCTGCGTCCTTTCATCCTCACCGGTCCGGACGTCCACGTGACGCCAGGTGGGCTGACGCGGGTGGCGCTGAAGCCGGGCTCACTCGTCGTCAACAGCTCGCAGGGCGGCGGCAGCCGCGACACGTGGGTGATGGCTGAAGACGGAGAGCTCGATCAGCTCGTGAACGCCGATGCTTAGCCGCGCGGCCACTTCGCTAGCGCTGCTGGGACGGCACCTCGAGCGCGCGGACCATCTGGCACGGATTCTTGGCGTGCACGTCGCGCTGTCTCTGGATCGCACCGACGAGCCAGGTCCGGAGTTCTGGATCCGGTTCATGGAGCTGGCCGGCTGGCCCGGCAGCAACACCGGCCGGCGCGACCAGGCGGTGGAGATGCTCGTGACAGGGTCGCTCGGACCGTCGGTGGGCGCGAGCGTCGGCGCCGCACGGCTGGCGGCCCAGGCGGTGCGCCCGTCGCTCCCCAGCGAGCTCTACGAGCAGGTCAATGCGCTCCACTGGCGGGTGCAGGAGGGGGCGTGGCAGCCCGACCTGTACCCGTTCCTCAACGATGTGCAGCTGAGCATCCGCCTCGTCGACGGACTGCTCGAGGACACGATGCTCCACGACGAGGCGCGCGATTTCGTCCGCCTTGGCAAGTTCCTAGAGCGTGCCGGCAACGTGACGGCGCTTGTGACTCGCAAGTCCGCTGAGCTCGCCGATGAGGGGTCCCCGCGAACCCACGGCGCAGCCGCCGAGTTCGTGGGGCTTACGCCCGAAGACACGCTCGAATGGACGGCCGTGCTGAAATCGTGCTTCGCCTTCGAGTCGTACCAGGCGCGCTACTCGGGCGGTGTCACGCCGGAGCACGTCATCGAATGCCTACTGCTCGATGCGGCGCTGCCGCGCTCGGCGCGATTCGCCGCTGCTGTCGCGATGGAGTCCGTGACCCGCATCGATGGTGCGGGCCGGCGGTCACAGCCACGGCGCGTGCTCAGGCGCCTGGAGTCGATGTTCGAATCGGCAGAACCGCAGTGGGTCGCAAGCAATGCGCGCGAGTTCGAGACGCAGTGTCGCACCCTGCTGAGGCAGCTCGAGGCGGCCATGCGCGAGACGTATTTCCACCCGAGCAAGGTCCCGGCCGGCGTCCTCGGCGAGGAAGGGCAGGCGATGCCCCAACAGCAACAGCAGCGCACATGAGGCTGGAGATCGTCCACGACACGCGCTATCGCTACACCGGTCCCATCGCGGAAACGGTGATGGAGGTCAGGCTGCGCCCGATGGATGGCAACGGCCAGCGTTGCGTAGAGTTCCACCTCGACGTCAGCGCGGGAATCGACCCGGGCACATATCAGGATGGATATGGCAACGCCGTCCACTACTTCAACCTGGTGCGCCCTCATTCGAGCTTGAGCGTTACGAGCAGGTCGATCGTCGAAACGGGGATCGAGCCGGACACCGATGCGGGCGAGGAACTCGTGCAGGACTTCCTGCGTTTTCGGTCGCCGGTCAAAGACGTGCCGGGCGTGCGGGAGCTGGCAAGCAGGTTTCCGATTCACAACCCCGAATCGGGCCCTGAGGTCGAGCGCGCCCTGGACGGCCTGACGCTGGCGATCAGCAGCGAGTTCGCGTACGACCGCGCGGTGACCAACGTGTACAGCGCGGTGGACGAGGTACTGGCGCTGCGCTCCGGCGTGTGCCAGGACTTCGCGCATCTGTTCATCGCAGTGTCGCGGGCCATGGGCGTGCCGGCGCGATATGTCAGCGGCTACATCCACGATCCGCGCGGCAAGCGAGTCACCGGCGCCTCACATGCGTGGGGCGAGGGCTGGGTGCCAGGGCGCGGATGGCTGGGTTATGACGCGACACATCCCGTTCGCATCACCGAGAACCACGTCCGGATCGCGGTCGGCCGCGACTACGGCGACGCGGCGCCAACACGCGGCGTCTATGTCGGTTCAGCGACAGGCACGATGGACGTGAAAGTGAGAACCCGACAGCTCTAACCCTATCCAAGCGGAATTCACCATTCGGGCACGAATGGTCCCCTCCCAGGTGAATTTGGTCAGCCTCTCGTGCACGGTTGGTCGGATCCCGGTCAGAAGCGCCGCCCGCGCACCATGTCGATCGAAAACTTCGCGGTGTCGGCGATGAGCATCACGGCCATCACGCCCGCCTCGACCGGGTCGCTTACCACCACATCGGCAGCGTCTGGCACCGACCCGGCCATGTTCGTGCAGAGCACGATGATCCCCGCGTCGCGGATCTCCCGCACGGCATTGGTGATGTCGCCGCCCATCAGCGCCCCGGCCAGCACCAGCGCCCGCGCTCGATGCAGGCGCGCGACCGCGCGCACCGCCTGCGCGAGCTGCTCCTCACCGACAAGCGGGATCGTGTCCACCGAGATTCGCTCGCCGCGGATGTTGTGCCTGTCCGCTTCGGAGACCGCCCCCTGCGCGACCATGCCCACCTGCGCCCCGCCGCCGATGACGATCACCCGCTTGCCGTAGATCCGCTGGAACGTGGGCACGCGGGTGACCTCGGTGACGTCCTCGAGAACGGCCAAGTCCGCCACCAGCTTTGCCTCATCCCGCGCACCCGTGACCTCGAGCTGCAGCTCGGCGAGGTTGTCGCGATGCGCTCCACTCGCGATGTAAGAGATGTTCGCATCGTGTTTGAAGATCGCCTCGGAGATCCGGTACAGGACTCCCGGCTCGTCGCGCGTGGAGACCAGGAGGCCGAGCACATCTCCCTCAGGCATGCGCAGAAGATACCGCCCGGACCCTCCGTCCGAACTGGGGCCGTACTGTCTCCGTGACACCAAACCGCTCTCCGAGATTTGGTACCGGCCGCCAGGGATCGCGGCAGCCGATGCGCTAACCTTCGGCTTCGATGTTCAAGCAGATCGGCATCATCAAGATTGCTCGGGGAGGTTTCCCGACTTAGCGAATCGCGCTGATGTCGTGGGACCTCCCGGCCACAGAAGGCCTGGAGGTTTTTTTATGCCCAAACAGAAGAATGGAAACGATCGTCGGCCCGCCGCGACGCGGCGGATCGTGATTTACGACACGACGCTGCGCGACGGCGCCCAGGGTGCTGCCGTGTCCTTTTCCGCGGCGGACAAGGTCCGGATCGCCCGCGCCCTGGACGGGCTTGGCTTCGACTACGTCGAGGGTGGGTTTCCAGGCTCCAATCCCAAGGACGAAGAGCTGTTCGCGGAGCTTGCAGCACACCCCCTGAAAAGGTCACGGCTGGCCGCGTTCGGCGCCACCCGGCGGGCCGGTGGCACCTGCGAGGATGACGCCAACCTGGCGGCACTCGCAAGAAGCGAAGCCCCGACCTGGACGCTGGTAGGCAAGAGCGACACGTGGCAGGTGAGCACCGTGCTGCAGACGACGCCCAATGAAAACCTCGCGATGGTGCGCGAGTCGGTAGCACACGGCGTCGCCGCGGGTCGTGAGGTCATATTCGACGCCGAGCACTTTTTCGACGGCTTCGCACGCGATTCCGAATACGCGGTCGAGGTTTGCCTGGAGGCGGCGCGGGCGGGCGCCGGCTGGGTGGTGCTGTGCGACACGAACGGCGGCAGCCTGCCGGCCGAGATTCGCGAAGGAGTCGCGGCGGTGCGCATCGCTCTGCATGAGGCGGGCAGCACGGCGGGCGTCGGCATCCATTGCCACAACGACTGCGAGCTCGCGGTCGCCAACACCCTGGAAGGAGTGGCCGCCGGCGCGGATATGGTGCAGGGCACCATCAACGGCTATGGGGAGCGATGCGGCAACGCGAACCTGGTCTCCGTGGTCGCCAACCTGGTGTTGAAGCTGGGCATGGAAGCCCTTCCGAAGACGACCCTCGTGCGCACCACTGAGCTCTCCCGCACTGTGGCGGAGATCGCCAACCTCGCCCTGCCGCTGCAGCAGCCTTTTGTCGGCTATGGAGCTTTCGCGCACAAGGGCGGACAGCATGTGGCCGCGGTCCTGAAGCATCGCGATTCGTACCAGCACATCGACCCCGGCCTCGTCGGCAATGAACCGCACGTGCTGGTGTCAGAGCTGTCCGGGCGCGGCAACGTGCTCGCGAAGGCGCGCGAATTCGGACTCGAGCTCGACCGCGACGACCCGCATACGAAGTGGCTGGTCCAGCATCTCAAGGAGCTGGAGCATCGCGGCTATTCATATGAGGCGGCTGACGCGTCCTTCGAAATGCTCGTGCGGCGCCTGCAACCAGGCTACGAAGCGCCGTGGAAAGTGGTCGACTTCACCACACTGGTCCGCAAGGACGGAGGCTCTGTGCATGCGGAGGCGACGGTCAAGGTCGAGGTCGACGGCGTCGTGTTCCACACGGCGGCCTCCGGAAACGGCCCGGTCAACGCCCTCGACGCGGCGCTGCGCAAGGCGCTCAGTCCAAAGTTCGCCGGCCTGCGCGGCGTGAGCCTGCACGACTACAAGGTGCGCATCCTGGACGGCGCCGCGGGCACGGCGGCGACCACGCGCGTGCTGATTGAGTCCGGCAAGGGGCCGAGACGCTGGACTACGGTGGGGTGCTCGGCGAACATCATCGAGGCCTCGCTGGCGGCCCTGGTCGATTCGCTGGAGTACGCGCAGTCGCGGGCATCGGCCAAGACTTGACGAGCCAGACCAGGGCGTCCGCCCGGCAGGCCATCCCCGACGCGCTGCGCCGCGACGTCCGCATGCTCGGCCAGGAGCTCGGCCGTGTGATCGCGGACTACGGCGGCGCCGGGCTCCTAAAGGATGTCGAGAGGCTGCGGCGATCGGTGATCCGCGCACGCGATGCCGACGCGCATGAGCGCCAGACCGAAGCCATCGTCGCCTCGTGGCCCCTCGAGCGCGCCGAAGAGGTGGCGCGGGCCTTCACCGTTTATTTCCACCTGGTCAACCTCGCCGAAGAGCATCATCGAGCCCGCGTGTTGCGCGAGCGCGACGCACGAGGGCCGCAGTCCGAATCGCTGGCGGCCACCGTCGCCGAGCTGCAGCGAAAACATGGGCGCCGCCGTCTGCTGGAGATGCTGTCTTGCCTCGAGGTGCATCCGGTCTTCACGGCCCATCCCACCGAGGCCAGGCGGCGCGCGGTGGTGACGGCGATCCGAAGGGTGGGCGAGCAGCTTGGGCGGCTCGAGGACCCGCGGTCCTCGGAGGCGGAGCGGCGCGAGTCGATGCGGAGGATGACCGAGGAGGTCGACTCGCTGTGGCGCACCGGGCAGCTGCGCTCGTCACAGGTGACCCCTCTCGATGAGGTGCGCTCGATCATGGCCGTCTTCGACGAAACCCTCTTTCGTGTGGTGCCAGAGATCTATCGCTCGTTGGACTGGGCGCTGGGTCCCTCCGACGCCGGTATGCGCCCGCCGCTTGCGCCCGCGTTCCTGCGTTTCGGCAGCTGGGTCGGCGGCGACCGCGACGGCAACGAATCGGTGACCGCGGCCGTGACCGCGCAAACCATCGGGATCCAGGCCGAGCACGCGCTCCTCGCTTTCGAGGCCGCGACCACCCGCATCGGGCGCGCGATCACCGTCGATGCCACCACCACGCCTCCGGGAGCGGAGCTTCGGCGCCGGCTGGCCACGCTGCGCGCCGCAGCGCCCGATCGGTGGGCCGAGATCGAGAAGCGCTCGCCATCCGAGCCCCATCGCCAATTCCTTCTCCATGTCGCCGAGCGCGTTCACGCGACCCGCATTGGAGGCGATGAGGCGTACCGAAGTGGCGACGAGCTAATTGCGGACCTTCGGTGCGCGCAGGACTCGCTGGCCGGGGGGGGCGCGCCGCGACAGGCCTACGGCGAGCTGCAGCACCTGATCTGGCAGGCGGAAACATTCGGTCTCCATCTGGCCGAGCTCGAGGTCCGGCAGCACAGCGCAGTCCATGCGCAGGCGCTCGAGGAGCTTCGCGCGAAGCAGGAGCCATCGGTGATGACCGGCGACGTGCTCGACACGCTCAAAGCGATCGCGGACGTGCAGGCGAGGTTCGGCGCCGGCGCTTGCCGGCGCTACGTCGTGAGCTTCACCCGAGGCGTCGACGATATCGCTGCCGTATACGAGCTGGCACAGCGCGCGGCCGGCAAACCGCCCGTGCTGGACGTCATCCCTCTGTTCGAAACCGTCGACGACCTGCGCGGCGCAGCGTCGGTGATGGAGGACATGCTCAACCTCGCGCCCGTGCAGCGCCGGCTCGCCGAGACCGGCCGCAGGCTCGAGGTGATGCTCGGCTACTCGGATTCGACCAAGGAGGTCGGCCCTTTGCCGGCCACACTGGCTCAGTATGACGCGCAGATGGAGCTGACCGCGTGGGCGAAGCGACGCGGGGTACAGCTGACGATGTTCCACGGCCGGGGCGGAGCGCTCGGGCGCGGCGGCGGTCCCGCCAATCGCGCGGTGCGCGCCCAGGCGCCTGGATCAGTTGCCTTTCGTTTCAAGGTCACCGAGCAGGGCGAGGTGGTATTTGCCCGCTACGGAAACGCCGCGATTGCGCGGCGTCACCTGGAGCAGGTGGCCTCCGCCGTGCTGGAGGCCTCCACCGCCACCGCGCGCTCTCAGCCCGACGCGCGATTTGCCGGGCTGGCGCGAGACATCGGCTCGGCGGCGCTGGCGGCCTACCGCGGCCTGGTCGACGCCGAAGGCTTTGCGGACTGGTTCGCAAGAGTCAGCCCGGTGGACGAGCTGGGCAGGATGCGCATCGCTTCCAGGCCCGCGCGCCGCAGTCCGGGCAAGGCCCTCGACGACCTGCGGGCGATCCCGTGGGTGTTCGCGTGGTCGCAGATGCGGCTCAACCTGCCCGGTTGGTATGGGCTCGGGAGCGGACTCGACGCCGCAAAGCTCGACGACCTGCGCCACGCCTACGTTTCATGGCCGCTCTTCAACGTCATGCTGGACAACGCTGAGATGAGCCTGGCCAAGACCGACCGGCGCATCGCCACGCGTTACCTGGCCCTCGGCGACCGTCCTGACCTGGCGTCCCGGGTTCTCGACGAGTACGACCTCACCAAGAAAAACGTTCTTGCCGTCACCGGCCACACGCGGCTGCTGGAGAAGCATCGAGTTCTCTCCTGGGCCGTCGAGCTCCGCAACCCTTATGTCGATGCGCTCTCGCATCTCCAGCTGCGCGCGCTCCGCGCTCTGCGGGCGAAGGGAACTTCGCCGCGCGAGCGAGCCCACGCGGAGCGGTTGTTCCTGCTCACCGTCAACGGCGTCGCCGCGGGACTTCAGAACACGGGATAGCGTTCAGAAGTCATAGCGCCCGTCGAAGTGCTTCGCCACCTCGGGCCTGGACAGCTCATAGATCGCGACGCGGTGGCCCGACGGAGTCGCGAACGAGCAGCACGGCCCCATTGGGATCTCGAGTGTCTGCGCCTTCTTCCAGCCTCGCTTCTTCAATGTGCGCATGGCGTCCTCGAGGCTCGCGACTCGGTAGATGAAAACCGGCCGCTCGCCCTCCAGGTGGTCGGTCAGCAGGACGTGTGGGGGCCCGGCGGTGAGCTCTATCTTCGCCACGCGGGCGCCCATGCCCTCGATGCTGAACCCGAGTCGACCACCAAGCACCTCGGTGAAGTACCGCACGTCGGCGGCGACGTCAGCACTGGGCGTGTACAGGTAATCGAGCTGAATGAAAGGGAGCGACTCAGCCGGCACGCGGCTACTCCGAGCCGCGGGTGATCCCGAAGAAGCAGCCGAGGTGGTCGCCGTCTTTCATGTGCAGGTACGCGAAACCGAGCCATCCAGGCTTCGAACGGTGGCCGGTGGCTTGCGAGTGGCCATGTGCCACGAACACTAATCGAACGCCGGTGCCGGCCGCGAGTCTCCGTTATCGAGCGTTTGCAGGAGCGCGCTGACGATGTGCGGGTCGAGATGGGGGCCCGCCTCCGCCTCGAGGATGCGACGCGCCTCGCGATCGGTGCGCGCCCTGCGATACGGCCGGTCCGAAGTCAGCACGTCGTACATATCTGCCACGGCGACGACGCGAGCCTCGATCGGAATCGCATCGCCGACCAGGCCGTGTGGATAGCCGCTGCCGTCCATTCTTTCGTGGTGGTGAAGGACCGCGAGCAGGGCGCGCTCGAAGTGTCCCGCCCACTGCAGAATCCGCAGACCGACCTCGGGATGGGTCCGCATGAGCTTCCATTCCGAGTCGTCGAGCGGGTCGTGCTTGTGAAGGATCGCGCCAGGAATGCCGAGCTTCCCGATGTCATGCAGCAGCCCGGAACGGGCGAGGACGCGCTGCTCGGATGGGGTCATGCCCAGCTGCCGCGCGATCCGTACGCACAGGTCGCCTACGCGGCCGTTGTGGGCGCGAATCTCACGGTCGGTCACACGGACGATGCGCGCCCGACCCAGGTTTTGCGATGCCCCTACTAAGGGGCTTGGGATCACGATCGCCAACCGTTACTCCCTCCGGTTACTTACCTTTTGCAGTTCGACAACGCTCCAGGTCGGAGGGTGGGTCGCTCAGCCAGGCGAAGCCGGCAGGCTACTTATCAGAGCCTGGTAGGCACACGACGGCCGCCGTGCAGGCGGTCTGAACAGGGATCCCGAGCGAAAGCGCCTCAATCCCGGGCCCTTCGAACTTGGCGGACGCGACCGCGACCACGCGGCCGCGGGCGTCCACCACGGGGCCGCCGCTGTTGCCGGGGCTGATCGGGGCCGAGAACTGGATGTAGTCGCTGCCCTCGACACTCCGGAATCCTGAGATCACGCCCACGGAAACGCTGCCGCCCAGCCCGAGCGGCGAGCCCACCACCATGACGGCCTGCGCCAGGGTGGGTCGCGCGGGCGCCGTGTGCAGCACGGGGAGCACCTCGGCGACGTGGATGATGGCGAGATCGTCGTTGGGGTCAACGCGCTCGATCGTGCCGTTTATGCTCCGGTCGCCCTGGCGAACGTCGACGGTGCCAACGCCCGAGTTCCATGCCTCGTCGATGACGTGGAAGTTCGTGACCAGCTCGGAGCCCGACGGCCCGGAGCGGGCAACCCAGCCCGACCCGAGCCCGTAGGCGGTCTCGATGGTGAATACGGATGGCTCGACCTGCCGCGCGACCGCGGCCCAGTCCGGCTGGGCGTCCACATTGCCTTGCAGGGAATGAACCTGGGTGCGGAGCCCGTCGATCGAGCGCTGCTGCGCCCTCATGGTTGTGACCAGCGCTCCAGCCGCGGCCGCGCTCACTGCGACGATGAGCAGGATCGCGAGCGCGGCGACGATCGACCACGCCGGCGTCGCGCGCAGTCGCCTCATCGCCCGCGCAGGCGGCCGGTTCCGGCTCAAAGTCCGGATACCGGCCAACGCCGCGCGGTTGCCCGCGATTGATGCCATCCCGGTTAGACGAGCTCCGACCCGAGAGCCGCCTGAGCCTTGGCGAAGCTCAGAAACGCCTGGTCCAGCTTCTTGAAGCCTTCGTCGATCTTGGTCTTGTCGTTGGTGTCCATGCCGGTGATCAGCTCCTGGTCGGCCGCGATGCCGGCGCTGAGCGCGTCACCAATCTGGCTGTCGGCACTCGCGAGCGCGGGCGGAACAGAGCTGCTCGCACGAGCCGACTGGAAAGCCTTCATATTCGTCAGCGCGTCTTGCGCGGTGGTTCGGCAGGTGATGTATGAGCTGCACGCAACGACGTTCTCGTAGTCGGTCGTGACGCGGCCGCTGTTCTGCACGTACATGTCCACGTAAGCGGCAGTGGCCTTGCGTGCCGCCAGCTGCTTGTCGGTGTCGGCAAGCGTCGCTTGGGTCGACGCCAGCTGGTGCCGGGCGGTGTCTCTTTGCCCGGTCGTCGTGTAGAGGAGATAGCCGAGGGTACCCGACGCGACGAGCCCGACCGCTACGATCGCCACTGGCACGATCCACGCGCGGCTTTTGCGGGCCGGAGCCGGCGACCAATTCGCCTCCGGGGCGATGGGCGCCGATTGCCAGGGCGCCGCCGCTGGCGGGGCCGGCGGCTCGTAGGCGGGCGCGACTGCGAAAACGGGCGGCGCCGGCGATGGCGCCACCATCGCGAGCGGAGCGCTCACGCGATCGTCAGCCCCGTTGGTCGGCTGACCGAGGGGCAAGATCTGGTCGACTTCCGGATTGAGAGACATCCCTTCCAACTCCCTGCTTTCGTGTGGCCTGCAACGCGACCCAACGTATGTGGAGCCAGACAGCGTGTCGTCAGGGGCTGTACTGAATCTTTAGCGAGGAGTCGCGTTCGCGATCCGGGCCCGGGCCGACTCACCTGGTAGCGCGATGAAGCTCACGAGCCACCCGACCATTCCGGTGACCGGTACGGCGCCGGTCCAGATCGTCGGCTCCCACCACACCCCCGTCGTCGAACCAAGCACGACGAAGTAAGCCACTGTCAGCACCGCGGGCGCCGCAAACATGAATGCGTGAAACGCTTTCGGCCGCGCGGGTGATGGGCGGAGCACGTAGAGCAGCAGGTCGCCGGCAGCACCTCCCAGCAGTGCCACCATTACGAGCTCGGTGTGATTGGCGACCGGGCTGACCAGCAGCGCGTTGATGCTGAGGATCACCGTCAGAGCGCCGGTGGGCAGCTCGAACCTCCGCAGCAGGATCACGAGCAGGCCAACCACCGCGGCGGAATAAAGGATGAGCCCGATCATCCCGAGCTCCTCCTCCATCCAGTACGGGCCGCGGGGGTCCACCGCGGTGCCGGCCGCCCACCGGTCGATGAACGGCTGGTCGAACTGGAGGAAGAACGTCAGCATCGAGAGGGTGAGCGCGCCGGAGATGATCCCAGGCCACGTCGCCCGGTCACCACCCCGGCGCATGGCCGCCCGCAGCGGCCCGCTCACGATGAGGCCGCCCGTGAGCATCAGGAAGAGGTGCGGCGGGCTGAACAGCGCGGCCACGCTGAGCTCGATGCCGAAACGGGCGTGCCAAACGAAATCGAGCGCGCCGCCTATACCGAACAGGACCGTGCCCAGGAGCGAAACGCCGTAGCCATCCGGGAGCAGCTCGTCCCAGGTCCCGTAGCGACGGTAGTTGCGCCAGACGTTGACGGCGAGAAATATCCCGATGGCTGCGATCCCCGAGTACAGAAGGAAGTGATAGGGCGTCAAGAACGAGGTCTCGGGCCGCTGGAGGTTGTGGTGATGCCACGAGTCGAGGTAGGCGCCCCCCATCAACCAGCAGCACAGCAGCACGAAAGTCCACGTGAACCGGGCGCTCGCGACTCCCGGCTGACGGGGCCGGCGCACCGGGGCCGAGGTGGAGGTCGCCATCACGCTCCTCCTTCTTGGTGTTCAGTAACTGCGCCGGCGCCGGGTTGGTTTCGCACATCCTCGCGCAGCAGGCGAAGGTCGGACTGAACCGCGGGGTCGAGCTCGAGCACGACTGGCTCTTTGGGGAGCGCCTGGTCGATGCGGGATGCTTCGCAAAGGCTTGCTTCCAGCAGCCGGTCGGCAGCCTCGAGCCGTGGCACGACGCGGGCGGGCGGCGCACCGGTGGCCAGCAGAAGGGACAGGCTTTCGAGCTCGCTCATCAACACGCGGCGGCGGCGGATAGCGAGGCCCGCGAGCTGATCCTGGCCCTTGGCCAGCGCCGATGCGGCCGAATCCCAGAGCTCCGGCAGCTTGCGCCGCATGGCTGCGAGCCTGCCTTCGACCCCGCCCGCCAGCCTATCGGGCTTCACTTCGCTCCGAATCCTAGGCACCACAGTTCGACTCGTCATCAGTAAGGGCACGGAGACTTAAGATGCGGCGGGGCACGCCGTGTTCGAAAGGGAAGGGGTACTGGCGGCCATCGCCCTTGTTCTCGAGCGTGCGCGCGCGGGGCAGGGGCAGGCTCTTTTCGTGATCGGGGAAGCCGGACTCGGCAAGACGAGCGTGCTCGAGCTGGCGCGCGCCCAGGCCGAGGGCTTCACGGTCGGGATCGGCCGCGGGCAGGCGATGGAGGCGACGCTACATTTCGGCATCGTCAGCGAAGCCTTGCGCGGGGTCGGAGCCGGCTCGCCCCTCGACGTTTCCAGGGGCGCGACCTCGAAGGGCCTGGATGCGCGAGCGGCGTACTTCTACACCACACTGCGCCACCTCGAGCGCCGGTCGGAACCCGCGCTGATCCTACTCGACGACCTCCACTGGGCAGACCCGGATTCGCTAGCGCTGGTCTCATTCCTGAGCCACCGGCTGGCCTCGCTGCCGGTCGCCCTTGTGGCCACGCTGCGGCCGTGGCCGAGGGCGGCTCTCGACCTCGCCCGCCACCTCGCCCAGCAAGGCCAGGCGCAGCTGGAGCAGCTCATGCCTCTCAGCCCCCTCGCGGCCACCGCTCTGCTCACCGAGCGCATGGGCGCGGAGCCTCCGGAGGAAATGAGCGGCCGGGCGTGGGCGGCGAGCGGCGGCAATCCGCTTTTTCTCGAAGAGATCGCGCGCCACCTTCAGGAAGGACGCAGCCTGGACGAGCTCGACGAACGCGGTAACGAGGCGACCATCCTGCTTTCGCGAATTTTTGGCCGTCCCGGCACCGATCGCCGCTTTGCGCATGCGGCGAGCGTGTTCGGCATCGAGTTCCGGCCGGCGCTGGCGGCAAGCGTGGCGGGGCTGGAAGATGGCGAGGCGACCGAGGCGCTGGCCGCGCTGGTAGACACCGGCCTGGTGCGGCCCGGGCAGGCGGGATGGGCGCAGTTCGCGCATCCACTCTTCCGGCAGGCGCTGTACGAGGACATGGCACCGCCGGTTCGCGAGCGGTGGCACGCATCGGCGTTCAGGCACCTGCTGGCGCATGGCGCCGAGCCGGCCGAAGCTGCCGAACACGCGGTGAGCGGGCAGCTGCTCGGCGATGCCGAGGCCATCGCGGTGCTGCAGCGCGCGGGACGTGCCGCCATGGCCGACGGCGCAGTCGCCACCGCACGACACCGGTTGCAATCAGCGGTCGTGCTCGCGGGCGACAGCCCGTCCCCGCAGCTGCTGATCGGACTTGCGGAGACGCTCCTGTCCACGGGCGAGCCGTCCATCGCGGTCGCGCTGTACAACCGCATTCTCGACGCCTCGGCCATCGACGGCGAATTGCAGGCGCACGTGCACCGCATGCTCGGCCGGGCGCTGTTCGCCAGTGGCGACGCCGCGGCGGCGGAAGCCCAGTTCGCTGCTGCGGCCGAGCTGGGCCTGGCAGCGCCCGACCCAACGCCGGGAATCGAAGCCTTGCTCGACCATTCCACCGCGTGCTGGATCGCCGGCAGGATCGCGCGCGCCGTCGAGTTCGCGGTCCGCGCACGAGACCTAGCCCAAAACGCAGGTCCCGATGTCAGGCGACGAGCCGACTCGACCTGGGCGCTGGTGACATTCATCTCCGGGTCCGCGGAAGGCCTGCCCGCCGCGGCTGCCGCGGCCGCCGAAGCCGAGCTGAACCCGCTCCTCGACACCGTAGATCCGACCTGGAGCTGGGGACCGCTCGGCAACTACATGTTCATCTCGGAGTTCGCGGAACAATACGACGAGGCGAGGCGCGTGCTGGGCATCGCTTATCGTGCGGCCGAGCAACTTGGTGCGCCGATGGCGATCGGTCTTCTCGACTCGCTGAGGGCCAACGCCCTCATCCGGCGCGGCCGCCTCCACGAAGCGCTGGCCCACGCCGAGCACGCCCTGACGATGGCAGACCTCGTTCCGTCCTTGACGGGCTACGCGTGGATCGCCAACGCGGCCACGGTGCTGGAGCTCGGCCGGCTCGACGACGCTGCCGCTTGGTGCGATCGCCTCGAGAAGCTGCCACAGAGCGTGATCCTCAGGCTGTGGATCCAGCGAATGCGAGGCATCATCGCGGGGCGTCGCGGCAATCAGATGGAAGCGAGCGACCAGTTCCTGATCGCAGAGAAAATCGCAAACCAGGCTGGGCTCTTCGAACCCTGCGTAGTGCCGTGGTCGCGCGACGCCATCACCGCACATGTGGCATGCGGTCGCCTGGATGATGCCGCGCGTGTAGTTGCCTGGCTCGAGGCGAGGAGCGAGCACCTGCCCTGCCGCTGGCCGCGCGCGACCGCTGTGTTCGGCCGCGCGCAGCTGGCGGAGAAGTCCGGTGAAAACGAAACGGCGGAGGCGCTCTATCGAGATGCGCTAGACCTCTACTCACAGATCAGGCAGCCGCTGTCCGAGATCCGCACGATGATCTACTTCGGGCGCTTCCTGCGCCAGACCGGCAAGTCGATCGAGGCGCGGCCCTACCTCAACCGTGCCGTGGAGGTTGCCACCGAGGCGGGCGCGACGTGGCTGGCGCAGCAAGCGATGGACGAGCTCCACGCGGCGCGCGGCCGCCAGCGCAAGCGAGCGAGCCCCGACGATCTCACCCCGATGGAACGTCGCGTGGGCATGCTCGCGCTCGATGGCCTCAAGGTGCGCCAGATCGCCGACCACCTGTCGGTGTCTCCGCGAACGGTCGAGTCCCACCTTCAGAAGGTCTATCAAAAGCTTCATGTCTCCTCCCAGGTCGAGCTCATGAAGGCCGGCCTGCCGGTCGAGCGGAGCGCTCCCGATTAGAACATCGGGTTGACGGGGCCATGGCCCCTGCCGACGTCGAGCGAGCTCTCGATGGCGTGGGCGATGAAGATCTTGGCTGCCCTCACGGCATCGAGTGGGCTCTGGCCTTTCGCCATGCCCGCGGCGATGGCGGCCGAAAATGCACAGCCGCTGCCATGCGTGTTCCTGGTGTGGACACGACGCCCCGGAAGCTCGACGAGCTCGACGCCATCCCAGTAGACGTCGACAGCTTCGCCCTCAGCGTGTCCGCCCTTGACCACAGCTGCACGTGGCCCGAGCGCGACCAGGTCGCGTGCCGCTCGACGGCGGTCGTCGAGAGAAGCGAGCTTCCGCCCCAGCAGCACCTCGGCCTCGGGGATGTTCGGCGTGACCACCGCGGCCAGCGGTAGCAGGTACTTGTACAGCGATGCGATCGCATCGTTGTGCAGCAGCCTTGCGCCACCCTTCGCCACCATGACCGGATCGACGACGAGGTTTTCGATGCCATGGGCGCGGATCGCCGCCGACACGGCCTCGATGATCTCCGAGCTCACGAGCATGCCCGTCTTGGCCGCCTGAACGCCGAGGTCGCCGACCACGGCGTCGATCTGGGCGCGAATGACACGCACCGGGATCTCGTGGATGTCCGTGACGGTGATCGTGTTCTGAGCTGTGACGGCGGTGATCGCCGACGTCCCGTGCACGCCCAGCGCCGCAAACGTTTTGAGGTCGGCCTGGATGCCGGCGCCACCACCGGAGTCGGAGCCGGCGATCGTCAATGCGACGGGCAGCTTCATCGCGCAGCCTGCATGCGCCGCCCAAACCAGTACACGGCCGCGGCCACGGCGATGCTCATGAGACCGCTGATATCGGCTCCGTGGAGCCGGCCGATGAGGCCGTCGTTGAAAAAGTGCGGCGCCGAGACCAGATTGCTGAAGAGATTGTCGTAGTTGACGAAGAGCAGGCTCGCGGCCGCGCCTGTGAGCCACGCGATGACGGCCAGCCTCGGCCGGGTCCTGCCTTCGAATACGAAGAAGCTGAGCAGCACGACCGCGGCCCACGCCGGCGCCCATAAGTAGGTAAGGATCAGGAAATCCTCATAGGCGACGTGCAGGTCGCTGACCAGGACCGCGTACGCGGCCAGGGCGGTGCCCAGGATTCCGCAGCCTAGCGCGGTCTGCCACCGCTGCAGGCGGATGCCCATGGCGAGTGTGACCAGGCCGGCGGTGTACACGTCGAGGTAGTTGGCCCAGATCTCCCCCACGACGACGAACACAAAGAACGGGACCGCGACCCAGCCTGGGGCGTGCGCGCTGATGACGGCCAGCACGCCTTGATTCGAGGCGAGACTCGCGTCGATCGTGGG